>JAFVCQ010000022.1 GCA_017479085.1 Lachnospiraceae bacterium
ACCGGGGCGCAAGATGTCCAGTGGACATCTGTTATGCGCGGACCGGAGTGGAACGGAGACCGCTGAGGCTTTTTCATATGTGCTATCAGGAAAATAGACAAGTGAAACATGTGGATAATTCGGTTGGGTTATACTAGTATACATCATAATGGAGCTTCTCTTCTTCAAAACGGTCTTTCGGTCTTCTCTTTCTCCTTGCATGTCCCACTGCGATCAGGCTGACCGGCTCCATATGGGCCGGAAGTCCCAGCACCTCCCGCACGCGGGGATACCAGCTTCCATCCCGCAAAATCCCGCACCAGCATCCGCCAAGCCCCAGTTCCTCAATCCGGAGCAGCATGTTCTCCGTGACCGCTGCACAGTCCGCGATCAAAAGCTCTGCTGCCGGCTGCTTTCCGGTATCTCCGATCACCGCAATCGCCAATGCCGCATTTTTTAACATCGCCGCCGTATCACCGGTATCGGCCAACCGTTCCAGACGCTTCCGGTCTGTGACCACAATGAACTCATAGGGTCTGATATTCTTTGCAGAGGGTGCACTAAAGCCTGCATTCAGAATCCTTCTCACCTCTTCCTCCCCCACCGGTTCATCGGTATATGTTCTGACACTGGTTCTCGTCTCAATGACTGACATTCCGTTTCTCCTTTCCAGTTACAATGCTCCGTCCATCAGTTTCTTTCGAACCGGCTTTCCACTCTCCGTCCGTGGAAGGTGCTCCAGCCGGATAAACTGTCTCGGTATCTCCGGGGCCGGAAGATATCGCTTTAACTGCTTGCGGATCACAGCAGGCTCCAGCTCACTCTCTGCCTCATAGCAGGCAGCCAGCGCATCCTTCTCCCCGTTCTTCTGCACAATGACGACCACCTGCTCCACTCCCGTCACAGATCGGATCGCCTGCTCAATCCGGTAGGCAGAACATTTTGTCCCATTGACATTCAGCAGGTCATCCGCCCGGCCATCAAAATAGAAGCTTCCCTCCGCATCCATGCTGCCCAGATCCTGCGTGCAGAAGGGATGTGATATTCCGATTATACCATATTTGCTCTCGACATAAAACACATGATTTTGAATCCACACCGTTACATCCGGAAAGGCTCTGCCCACCAGTCTGGGATCCTCCGTCATATCCTCCCCTCTCAGATAGGTAAGATAGCTCGCCTCACTGGACCCGTAATAGAGTGTCACGGAAGCTTCCGGAAAACATTCTTTTACCCGGGCCGTCTCTCTCTTTCCAAAGGACTGTGAGCCCGTGACAAACTGCCTGACCCCCATCCACGGTGCACCGGTCGCCCTGCAAAGCGCATTGATCTTTGTGGGAATCAGATAGACCGTATTCACATTGTATTGGCAGATCAGGGAAAACCAGTATTGCGGATGTACACGTTTGGTACACACCAGTGTTCCGCCCACCGATAAAAGCGCCAGATAGAGATTCAGATTGCCGGTAAAAGCAAGGGAACCCTGGGCAAATAAAATGGTATTCCGGTTCATCGAGAAAATGTCATTCTGAATCGGAAAGAAATCTGCCCAGCTCTCATAGGTACGAAACAGGATCTTCTGCCGCCCTCCGGTTCCTGAGGTCGCGACACCCATCACGGCCTCAGGCGGAACCTCTATATCCGGTATATCTCCCGTCTCATCCCCTGCCAGAATGACCGGTACCATCCTGCTTCCCTGACAGGCCAGAAATGCCGTCAGCTCCTCCAGAATCGTATCCCTTCGGATCCGGTATAACTGCTTACCGGATGGAACCGCTTCTCCTTCTGTTCCATCTGTGCCGCCTGCCTCTGCGTGTGCCAAATCATGGGAACGCAATACGTTCCCGGTTGCTGCCAATTCCAGCAGTTCACCGTATGTCACCGCCCTGCCATCCTCTATCAAGGCGGTCTTCTCCCCCGGCTGCTGTTCTAACATGATCCTGTAATTCATATGCTGCTCCTTATCAACATTGCAGTCCCAATACCTCCGGCTGCTGCAATTGCCGCGATTCCATATTTTTCGCACATTCCCTCCGGGCACTCCAGCCTGTTCATTGCCTGCATCAGATGCAGGGTAAGGATTCCGCCGGATGCCCAATACGGATGTCCATAGGCGAGTGCGCCACCAAATATGTTATACCGCGGATTGCTGCCATACCGTGACTCCATCAGCGCATCAATGACCGCAAACGCTTCATTATATTCCCATGCCGTAATCTGTTCCGGCAATAAATGATTTCTCTGTAACAACCTCTCGATCGCCGGCAGAATACTTTCCGGACTTCGCGCCGGATCGCTGCCAGCCGCCACCACATCCACAAGCTCTGCCCTCCTGTTCCGGTTATGTGCCAACAGATACTCTTTGGAACACAACACCACGAATGCGGCTCCGTCATGAGTCAAACAGGCATTTCCGGCTGTGATATAGGTTCCGCCGGGCACCAGAAGCGGAAGCCGGTCTAACAAGGCCTCCGACATCCGTTTCCGGATTCCCTCATCCCGGTCATCCTGCGTTCCGGAAGATCGGGTGGCCTGCCGTTTGGGATACTGGTCCGTGCCCGACTCCGCTTCATGCAAAGAGCGCTTCCATCGGCCCGCGCCTTCGAAGGCGACAGCCTCCCTGTCTTTCGCAGGAAACGCAGAAAAGGGAGCTGCAAGTATCTCCTGCAGTTCCCCGCTCTCCGCAGCCATCTCCGCCCTTTTATGACTGTCCATCGCATACCGGTCAAGTCTTCTCTTATCCATATTCCATGCCTGTGCCACACGCTCTGCCCCGCGGAGCATGGCCAACTCATCCGGCCGCCCCGGAGCAAATTTGGCAGTCCGGTATACATTCGGATCTATCGTCACCGGCTGTGCGGACTTTGCAGCTTCTGTGTCCTCTCTTACATAATCGGGGTGACGTTCATTGCGGATGCGCAGCGGTTTCGTGGAACAGCTCTCGAACCCTCCCGCGAGGATCACATCCGCCAGTCCGCTTTCTATCTTCGCTGCAGCTGTTGCAATGGCCTCCAGCCCCGAGCCGCACTGTACATCCACCGTCATTGCCGGAATCTCGTCCGGGATTCCGACCTCTAGCATCATAAGCCTTGTGAGATTCCCGCCTGCCCCGACTCCGTTCCCCGCTATGATGCAGTCGATGTCCTCCATTGGAATGGCATACCGGTCGATCACTTCACGCAGTACATGAGCTCCTAATTGTTCTGCGCTCACATTCCGGTACATACCATTCTCCACTCCAATATAACTCCTGAGACCTCCCACGATACAAACCTGTTTCATTGCTCTCTCCCATATTCGTTGTCCTAAACCGATTTTGTCGCATTGAGCTTCTCTCCGGTATTGCCCTCTAATGCATAGAATGCACTGCGGATTGGTTTTGCCAGCAATGCGGCGGCAATACATTTTACAATATCTAACGGAATAAATGGAAGCACCGCCCCAACAAAGGCTGCTTTCCATGTCATTCCACCGATGAATTTCATCCAGATCAGACCGAGTCCGTCAATAACCGGAATACCGATGAGCACTGCGATCAAACTATATCGTACCATATTGTACTTCTTTCCCTTTAAAAATGCAATCGCCACGGCTGCAATGACAAAACCGATATAATACCCGCCTGTAGGGCCAAACATCTTCCCCGGCCCCGAGGTTCCCCCCGCAAATACGGGAGCGCCAACCAACCCTAACAGCCAATAACACACCAGTGTAAAAAAAGCCTCCCCCGGTTCTAACACCAACGCAACCAGATTCACCGCAAGAGTCTGTCCGGTAATGCTTGCCGTTGTAAATGGCAGCGGTATCACGATGTACGAGGATACACTGATAAAGGCGATCATCAGTGCGATTTTGGTAATTTGTGCTGTTGATAATTTTGATTTCATACGTTTCTCTCTCCTTTTCTACAAACAGTTGCATAACATTGTTGCCGGTCAGGGGATGTGATCCAAATACTCCGGTTCACATGGATCGCGGAAAATACCGTCCCCACCGGCAGCGGTTTTCGAAAGCGGATCTCCTGTCTTGCATCCCGTAAAACCAGCAGTTTCCGATCCAACAGAAAATCCACCAGCATCAGACCGGGCACGATCGCAGCTTCCCCACGGTGAACCGGATTCGTGTCCTGCACCGTATCCAGATACCGATCCACCTGATCCGGCCCGAATGAGAACACATCCGGCAAGACACCGGCATCCGAACCCGTCTGGCCCTTATGCTCCCAAACAGAAGACGCCGGTACTTCCGGCTGTTTCATCAGAGTCACCGTGAGATTGCCTCTTACCTTGTTGTTCGCGTCATAGCCGGTCACCTCAAGAACCAGATAGTTCTCTTTTTCTTTTTGAATCGTACTGTCCACAAGACAGATCTGTCCGGCCAGCTCAAAACAAGCCTTGCCAATTCTGTAACCGTCATACCTTCCGTCATTATAGGCAGCCAGGGCTGTAACCAGTTTTATAAAGTCCTTCATGATCCCCTCCCTCAATTGTCAACTCAATTTTATTCACTCGGTTAACATTTCAACTCTATCATAGACCGGTTGCATCCATTTGTCAACCATTAAAATATGTGACACTTCACAGTTCAATTTCATTTAGTTAAGGATTAGCCAGTGAACAGCTACCGGATACGGTACACAATGCATGGATATCTGCGGACGTCGGTCCCTAATGAGCAGCTCAGGGTGCGAATAGAAATTAGCGAAATTTTTCAAAAAAGTACTTGCTTTTATACTCATTATAGTATATAATCTAGGAGTTGTACAAAGTATGATTGTTTTGAAAACATTTTTTCGGGGCGTGGCTCAGCTTGGTAGAGCGCTTGGTTCGGGACTAAGAGGTCGCAGGTTCAAATCCTGTCGCCCCGATTGCATGTAACATGAACAGCCGGCAATTCCTATTCGGAATTGCCGGCTGTTTTTGGTAGTGCATCATTACAGAACACGCAGAGACCTTCCGGAATCTCAACATTCATTTTTCCGATTCACCCAGTCCACCGATACATCCATTGCAGCCCGGCAGGCTTTTGTCTGATCAAGCGAATTCAGCACTTCCTCCCCCTCATCCCGGAGTACATCCGCCTCCCCATTTAAAATCATGGTTGCCGGGAGATCCGTCAACTGTTCCCTGTCTGCCCGAAGCGGGGAAGCAGTGCTCTGTCTTCTGTCACACTCCGATGTCGTGTACTGATTCCAGAACCACATCATGCCTCTTCGATACAGGTAATACCCTTCTGCAGGAATTTGCATTACACACTGCGATTGCTTCCGGTTCAAGAGAAATTCTTTTCATTGTTCTGAATTCCTTTTTCATTTATTATATGCCAATCTGTAGTGTGATTTACAACTTATTGGTTGGAGCATTCTCTGTATTTTGCAGTATCAGGTAAGTTTGGGATTGATAGACTTTGATAACATTTCTCTTGTTGCGTTATATCTAACGTGCTACAATATAGGCAGCATTACCGTGTACGGATCAGGAAGATATGATATCCGGGGGCAGGGCATCGAAATGGGAGACTATCGTAAAGAGACAGTCTAAAAAGACCGCCTGGAACGATACATCTTCCAAACGGTCTTTACAACCAGTCAGCCTTCCCTTGCGGGCTCGGCTGCAATACATGCCTTCGAACTTCTATCTGCTCACGCTTTTCCCACGGAACCAAATAATTCCATCTTCTCCTTCACGGTAGCCTTGATTGCTTCCGCACCCGGAGCTAACAGCTTACGAGGATCAAAGCCCTTGCCCTCTAAGTCCTTACCCTCTTCAATGTACTTACGGGTAGCTGCTGCAAAAGACAACTGGCACTCAGTATTCACGTTGATCTTAGCAACACCCAGAGAGATCGCCTTCTTGATCATATCCTCCGGAATACCGGTACCACCATGTAATACCAGTGGCATATCGCCGGTCTTCTGCTGGATGGCATCTAATGTCTCAAAGCTGAGACCTGCCCAGTTCTCCGGATACTTACCATGAATGTTACCGATTCCGGCGGCAAGCATGGTCACACCGAGATCTGCGACTGCCTTACACTCATCCGGATCTGCACACTCTCCGGCACCGATCACACCGTCTTCCTCGCCACCGATTGAGCCAACCTCTGCCTCTAAGGAAAGACCCTTCTCCTTACAGATGGCAACTAATTCCTTTGTCTTTGCTACATTCTCCTCAATCGGATAGTGGGAGCCATCGAACATGATGGACGAGAAACCGGCCTCGATACAAGCCTTCGCACCTTCATAAGAACCATGATCTAAATGAAGCGCAACCGGTACGGTAATTCCAAGACTGTCCACCATTGCATCTACCATTGCAGCAACCGTCTTAAAGCCTGTCATATACTTACCGGCACCCTCTGATACACCCAGAATTACGGGACTGTTCAACTCCTGTGCGGTTAACAGGATCGACTTCGTCCACTCCAAATTATTGATGTTGAACTGACCAACTGCATATTTGCCGGCTTTTGCTTTCTTTAGCATGTCTTCTGCTGAAACTAACATAAATCATTCCTCCGTATTTTCTAAAATATAGGACAGATGAGAGCTTATGGAATCATCTGCACATTTACATTGATTATAACCTAACCCATAAAAAAAATAAAGCATATTTTTTATTTTTGGATCACTCCTTTTGTTTCACCGAAATAACATCCTAATTGCCTTAACCACTGCCACCAGCAGGACAGATAACAGTATGACCAGACCCGCCTCCTTATAGGTATCCATATTCTCCCGGCGGAATATGGATATCCCTCCGGTCTGCTTTGCATCATCGTTGTCCTCATCTGACATTGTTTCAGTATCGACGGATTCTGCTGGCGAATCTGTTACCGCTTCCGACTGGGATTCCGGTGCCTGTTCCACATCCCCGGCCTCCGTCTGCGCTGTATTGTCCGCCTCGGCTTCCGCGCCCTGTGAGGAGTGCATGGTTCCACCTGAATCGCCACTCTGCTGTTCTGTGGTATTTCCATTATTCGAATCCTTATTCTTCCCTTCCGTAGCGTTCTGCTTCTTATCCACTTCCTCTGTGGTTGCCGCTTCCTGCGTGTCTGCTGTTGTCCCGGAAGATGCTTCCGTTGTATTGATTCCCAATTCCTCATCAAATTTTCCATTCAGATAATCCTGATAGGCCTGACTGGCCCCTCCGCTGTCCGGTGAATATCCATGTGCGGACAGCCATGCTTTCGCCTGTTGTATCTCCTCCTCCGTATACGCATGGGATGTAGAGGGTAGCCCCAACCCTATAAAAATGATCGAACACAGAACTAAGAACCATCGTTTTGCCATTCTTCTTATATTCATATCTCTTTCCAAACCTTTTCCTTCCTAATCCTAGTATAACCCGCACTAATTAACCACATGTTTCACTTGCTTTTTTCTCCGATAGCACATGTCAAAAATCCTCGATGTACGTCCAGTACACCTGCGGTTTTTGACATGCACTCTCGAAGAAAAATTCTGCGTGAAACA
>JAFVCQ010000190.1 GCA_017479085.1 Lachnospiraceae bacterium
ATCATCAGGCCGATGACACCGAGAAGATATCACAATCCGCACAGACCATACACGATATTGTCGAGGAATCAGCCGACTGCGCAAGTCAGCTTTTGAACGAGAACAGTCAAATCGAAGAGGCTACGAACGAAGGACAGAAGGCCGTCAAAGAGCTGCTCGCAACAACACAACAGACCCATGTTGCGCTGGATGCGGTATTTGCCGTGATTGACAGCATCGGAACAAGCACCGAAAAGATCGGTGAAGCAAGTGAAATGATTTCCCAGATGGCAACCCAGACCAATCTGCTCTCATTAAACGCAAGCATTGAGGCTGCCCGCGCCGGTGAAGCCGGCAGAGGCTTTGCAGTCGTCGCAGATGAGATTCGGTCTCTGGCAGTACAGTCTGCACAGTCCGTCAGTACCATTACTGAAATGATTGCCGAGCTTCAGAAGAACTCCGAAACCTCTCTTGCAAAGAGCAGAGTCGTCCGTGAGGTTGCAGAGAAACAAAACAGCAGTGTTGCCAATACCAGTAAGAAATTCGATGTGATCGTAGGCAGTGTGCAGGGTATCGAGGCACAGATCAAGACGTTAGAGCGTATCAACGAAACACTTACTGCAGATTTTACAGGGATCACGGATCTTGTTGCCGACCTTGCTGCCATAGCAGAGCAAAATGCTGCTTCTGCGGAGGCCGTCACAGAAACCTCCGAAGGTATCAGCTCCTCCATGAGAACCGTAAAAGACGGAACAGATGAAGTCACCGAATCCTCCGATCAATTACAGGAGATCATTGGCAATTTCCAGCTTTAATCCATATTCCGACAAACACCCCACAACTGTTGTTGCGGGGTGTTATACTGCATATACCGCAGTGAAAGATTACAATAGACCTAGTATAACCCGCACTAATTAACCACATGTTTCACTTGCTTTTTTCTCCGATCTGCTCTCTATCTTGTATGCTCATATTCCGATCTGCTGTAACTGCATCCACAGTAATTCTGCCGGTATAAATGATACTGTGCGGATAATTCAATGGAACGTTTATATCCATTCTTCTTTTTAAAATCTGCGTACAGATATGGGATCTGATACACTTCACTCATATTCTCTCCTATCTCATTCAGCCATGCTGCATTCTTATGCGGACTGATCGACAAGGTCGTCGTAAAATAGTCAAATCCCTTCTCCTTTGCCACCTTAGCGGCACAGTCCAGTCTGAGGCGATAGCAGGCATAGCACCTCGCGCTTCTCTCTCCAAGCTGCTCTAACCCTTTAATCGCCTGTTTCCATTCTGCCGGATTATAAGCTCCCTCCAAAAACGAAACCGGATACGGAACCGGCATTTCCCGAATCAGACGTTTCTGTTCGGTCACACGTTTTTCATATTCTGTCCGATCGGAAATATTGGGATTATAATAAAAAATCGTGATGTTAAAATATTGACTGAGATACTCCAGCACATAACTGGAACAAGGTGCACAACAACTGTGCAGCAGAAGGGACGGGACAGCCTCTTTTCTCTCAATTTCCTGCAAAATTTTGTTCATTTTTAACTGATAATTGACATTCTCACCCATTTTTCTTCCTACTTTGTTAAAATTTAACAAGACATATTCCATCCGCTTTGAGTATTTTTACTATTTTTTGTTTATTATTGCTAATTGACTTTGTGTACAATTTACAATATACTTGACTTATAAGAAAATGATACTATTATATACAAGTAATATGAATTTGTCCATCGAATGTTTAGGAGGTGTTTCTTATGACAGTTCAACAGGCGGTTAAAAAATATAAATTAGAGCCACTCAACGTATATACTGCAAAAGCAAAAGCAAAGGAGCTCAATGTCGATGAGGTTTTGTATATGAATGTACAGCCGAACAAATATGCATACGTGATCAAGGATGGTGCGCGTGGCTACGTTCTGTACCAAGATGAGAAAAGCTTCTATACAAAAATGTACAAAGGACTCAAGATGACTCCGTTAGATCCCTGAGCTTCCACACGGAACGGATTGACCGGTTTGCAATCCTGTTGGTACAGTTTACGTAAACCGGTTATTTCTTTTTCGAATAAAATGTATGTCCTTCTCAAATACTAAGATTCCAAACAAGTATCAAATACAAAAGGAATCGAGGGACACGTATGAAACGTACAATTGATTTTTCACATTTTATGAATACCGGATTGAAATATTTATTTTTATTCTTAATCGGCGGATTCGCATATTTTTATCTGGAGATTCTCTACCGTGGATTCTCCCACTTTTCTATGATCATCTGTGCAGGGGTTGCATTCATTCTCTGCGGTTTTCTGAATCAGTTTACACGCTTTAAGCCGTCCATTTTGACGCAAATGATTCTGTCAACGCTCATCATCACCAGTCTGGAATTTATAACCGGTTATATCGTCAATATCCGGCTACATTGGAATGTCTGGGATTACTCCGGTCTTCCCTACAATCTCCACGGACAGATCTGCCTTGCTTATTCTTTGATCTGGCTGATTCTGTCACTCGTTTGTATTGTTGCAGATGACTGGATCCGATGGAAAATATTTGATGAAGCCAAGCCTGCTTACAAATGGTTTTAACACCAAGAACACATGCCCCAGACCGGAAACGTACATCAGGTACGCTTCCGGTTTGCGATATGCACTCTTGGAGTCAAATCTGCCTGCTGCTTCCCTCTGTCTGTACCGAAAAAAGCTTGGCTGTCATGCTACTTCTTTGCAATATAGCCCTGTGCCTTCAACAGCTCTGCGCAAAGTACTGCTCCACCGGCCGCACCCCGTACTGTATTATGTGAAAGACCAACGAACTTCCAGTCATACACACTGTCCTCACGGATTCTTCCAACCGAAATTCCCATCCCATTCTCATAATCTACATCCAAAGTTACCTGCGGGCGGTTGTCTTCTTCCATATATTGAATAAACTGCTTCGGTGCACTCGGCAACTGAAGTTCCTGTGGAACGCCCTTATACTCCACTAATTTCTGAATCAACTGTTCTTTGGTCGGCTGTTTTCTGAACTTGACAAATACCGCAGCCGTATGACCGTTCAGCACCGGGACACGAATACACTGGCAGGTGATAACCGGACCTGCAGCCGGAACAATCTCCCCCTTCTCCTCATCAATATGTCCCCAGATTCGAAGTGGCTCCTTCTCCGACTTCTCCTCCTCACCACCGATAAACGGAATAATATTGCCTACCATCTCCGGCCAGTCCTTAAAGGTCTTGCCTGCGCCTGAAATAGCCTGATAGGTTGTAGCCACTACCTCATATGGTTCAAATTCCTTCCATGCAGTCAGAACCGGTGCATAACTCTGAATCGAGCAGTTCGGCTTAACAGCCACAAAGCCTCTGGTGGTTTCCAGCCTTTTCTTCTGAAAATCAATCACCTTCATATGCTCCGGATTGATCTCCGGTACGACCATCGGTACATCCGGCGTCCATCTGTGTGCGGAATTATTGGATACAACCGGCGTCTCCGTCTTGGCATAGGCCTCTTCAATCGCCTTGATCTCATCCTTTGTCATATCCACTGCACTGAACACAAAATCTACCGTGGAGGCAACCTGATCCACTTCATTCACATTATGAACGATAATCTTCTTCACAGCCTCCGGCATCGGGGTATCCATCTTCCATCTGTCGCCCACTGCCTCCTCATATGTCTTACCCGCACTTCTTGGACTGGCCGCAATGGTCGTCACCTCAAACCACGGTTGATTCTCCAACAATGCAATAAATCTCTGTCCTACCATACCGGTACCGCCTAAGATACCTACCTTTAACTTCTCACTCATGATATAAACTCCTCTTTTATCAATATCGTAATCTTACACCATCATACTCTAATCCCGGCATTTTATCAAGTAGAAAATCTGTATCCGTGCAAGAAAAGAATAAAGTGGTTACTGTTCGCAGGACACAGAAAAGGCATAATCCACAATCATTCATCAATTGCGGATTATGCCTTCTGTTCTGAAACCTGCTCTCTATATGGCTGCTTCAGGTCTGTATCGGTTATCCCTGTGCGTCAGATTACATCATTCCGCCCATGCCACCCTGCATTGGAGGCATAGCCGGTGTATCCTCTTTAATATCTGCAACAACGGATTCGGTTGTCAACAGGGTAGATGCCACAGAGGTTGCATTCTGTAATGCAGAACGGGTCACCTTAACCGGATCAATGATACCTGCCTCGATCATGTTGACATATGCTTCATTCAGTGCATCAAATCCAACACCCGGCTCAGCTTCTCTTACATTATTGATGATTACGGCACCCTCCAGACCGGCATTGCCTGCAATATGGAACAATGGAGATTCCAGTGCCTTCAGGACAATCTCTGCGCCTGTCTTCTCATCGCCGGACAACTGATCTGCAAGCTTCGCTACTTCCTTGCTTGCATGGATATATGCGGAACCACCACCAGCGATGATACCCTCCTCTACAGCGGCTCTGGTAGCTGCCAAAGCATCCTCCATACGAAGCTTCGCTTCCTTCATCTCGGTCTCCGTAGCAGCACCTACACGAACAACTGCCACACCACCGGCTAATTTTGCCAGTCTCTCCTGTAATTTCTCTCTGTCAAAATCAGAAGTGGTCTCTTCAATCTGGGACTTGATCAGGTTCACTCTGCCCTCGATATCAGATGCATCACCCGCACCATCTACAATGATCGTATTCTCTTTCTCCACTCTGACACTCTTTGCACGACCCAGATCTTCCAGAGTGGTCTCCTTCAGATCCAGACCTAACTCGTCTGTGATCACCTTACCACCGGTCAGGATTGCAATATCCTCCAGCATAGCCTTTCTTCTGTCGCCATAACCCGGAGCCTTCACACCAACTACCTGGAACGTACCACGCAGCTTGTTCAGGATCAATGTCGTCAGTGCCTCTCCCTCGATATCCTCAGCAATGATCAACAGTTTCTGTCCGCTCTGTACAATCTGCTCCAGAATCGGTAAGATATCCTGAATATTGGAAATCTTCTTATCTGTGATCAGGATATATGGATTGTCAAGCTCTGCCACCATCTTCTCCATATCGGTTGACATATATGCAGAGATGTATCCGCGATCGAACTGAATACCTTCTACCAGATCAAGCTCTGTCAGCATTGTCTTAGATTCCTCAATGGTGATGACTCCATTGTTGGAAACCTTCTCCATTGCATCTGCTACCATAGTTCCTACCTGCTCATCCCCTGCAGAGATCGATGCAACTCTTGCGATCTGCTCCTTACCGGCAATCGTCTGGCTCATATTGGAAATGGACTCAACTGCCACATCACAAGCCTTCTTCATACCCTTTCTTAAAATAATCGGATTCGCACCTGCTGCAAGATTCTTCATACCTGCATTGATCATAGCCTGTGCAAGAACGGTAGCGGTTGTCGTTCCATCACCTGCCACATCATTGGTCTTGGTAGCAACCTCTTTCACGATCTGTGCACCCATGTTCTCAAATGCATCCTCTAATTCAATATCCTTTGCAATTGTCACACCATCATTGGTGATCAGCGGTGAACCGTAAGACTTTGACAATACAACATTTCTTCCCTTCGGTCCTAACGTTACCCTTACCGTGTCTGCTAACTGATTCACACCTGATTCTAATGCTTTACGAGCCTCTACGCCATACTTAATCTCTTTTGCCATGTTTGTATACCTCCATATCAAATATATATTTCTTCTATTATGCCTCTACAACTGCATGAATATCATTCTGTTTCACAATGATGAACTTGTCTCCATCCAATTCCACATCATTGCCCGCATATCTGGAATAGATCACCTTGTCTCCAACCTTGACCTGCATCTCGATCTTCTCACCGTCCACAACAGCTCCCGGACCAACTGCAACTACCTCAGCATATTGAGGCTTCTCCTGAGAGGAGCTCGGCAAAACGATTCCGGACTTGGTCGTCTCTTCTGCCACACACTCTTTTAATACTACTCTGTCACCTAATGGTACTAACTTCATAATCATTTCCTCCTTTTATCCAGTCCTGTACGACTGTTTTATTTCTTTCTAATCGTTAGCACTCACTCATTCTGAGTGCTAACATGTTTCTTATTTTAACCCATTTCTACAAAAAATCAACCCCTAATTTGAAAATAAATGTGACGATTTTGTTAAAAATTGTAAAATGACCATACACACAGCGGATTCTAATCTATAATTGTGCATTCTATATTATTCTATGCACCTGTCAGACCTGATAGAACAAAAAAGTTTCAGGCAAAAAAATTGCACCTTTTTCTATCATCCTGTATAATGGTAATATATTATCGCGAAAGGATATCAGATAAAATGAAAGAACAATTATACACCATTCCGGTCAATGATGCATTTCAGGGTGGCTGCGAGTGTCCTCTGTGCAGCTTAAGAAAGGGACTGGAACAGGATGCGATCGAATTCACATTAGGCCCGAGTTATATGGAGGATGACAACCGCGCTGTCACGGACGAGCTGGGGTTTTGCGAAAAACATATTCAAACCCTGTATCAGCAGAAAAACCGACTGGGACTCGCACTGATTCTAAGCACGCATATGTCCAAAGTCACAAACGATTTAAAAAAGCTCTCAACAGAATCCGGCACACCCGGAAAAGGACTCTTAAAAAAGAAAGCAGCACCATCTTCAATGGGAGAATACGCTGCAAGATTGGAACACAACTGCTTTATCTGCAACCGGGTGGACAACGTATTCAACCGATATGTCGAAACCATCTTCCACCTGTACCGGAAGGATCCGGTCTTTTCCCAAAAAATAAAAGCCTCTAAGGGCTTTTGTACCTATCACTATGCACTTTTGTTCGACCATGCCCCGGAATATCTGTCAAAGGAGCTGCTCGATACCTTCCTCTCTGATATCCAATCTGCATATTTCTCTAATATGCAGCGCATGCAGGAGGATCTGGAATGGTTCATCAATCAGTTCGACTACCGGTATCAGAATGAACCGTGGAAGAACGCCAAGGACGCTCTTCCACGCGCAGTCCTGAAGACACACAGCAGCATCACTCCGGATCTGGAATAACCCCGTTTCCTACATAGTGAATAGGGAACGATGCCCCAAATCCATGCATTGACAAAACATCATTGGCAAAGCCTCGGAATCACATTGCCTGTGGCCATTCTTCCTTCAGATAACCGGATGTGCACACGCCGCGCATCCGAAGGAAGTTCCGATATTCTGACAGCTTTCCCTTATAGATCCGTTTGTCCTTCAACTGGATATGAAAATCATATGGTCGTGTCAGACCACTCTTCTTGGAATGGAGCATAATTCCACTCTTATAAAATATATAAGAAACAAACTGCGAGCAGAAAAAGTGCCTGCCATCCTCAATGTTCTTACCGAACATCACACCAACGAGTCCGGTATAATTATACCGGTAATCCTCCCTGTTCTTGATAAACACATTAATCTCCTCTTCGAGCATCTGATACTGCTCCTCCGTAACCGGAACCTCATAGACACTGCAATAGGTATTCTTGTCCCTGCCAAAGATTCCGGTCTCTATATTCTCATCAATAAAACCGCAGTCAAACGGATTATAGATGCGTTTTCTGGCAAAACTGTACATATGTTTCAATTCAATATCCAATGCAATCGACGCATGTGAATAAGGCTCTTTTGTAAATAACCGGATCAGCCTTGCCGGAACCGTGTGGGTTCGGCTTAATAATACATATATATATCTTTGTTCTGTTTGTACTTCCATAGACAACTATAACACCTCTAATCACTCATGGTCTGCTTTGACCTGTTCGCGTATTTTTTCTTTCAGATCAATCGCTTTATTTTTGATACGGGACGGAACCGAACTATTCCCCAAAATATTGGCCACATACTGCATGGATTCTCTGTAATCACCAAGCTTGAATGCCAGTATGGCCACCAGATAGGACAATGTCACCTCATCCATTCCGCTCATCGGAAATCCCTCCGATGAAAATGCCATCCGATACCCATCATATGCATTCTGAATACACTCCAATTCCTCCGCATGCAGCCTTTTCTTTGTATCCGGTGTCATGACAGCATCCTCATGCTCGAGTTTTCCCCGAATGACCCATGCCAGCTTGAGACAGGTATAGGCTTTCCGGCTGTTCTTTCCCATTCCCACAACATCGCACAGCAAGACCAACTTATACCGCATGATCGCCTCGTCATAGCTATACACATCCTCACTGATCTGCATACCCTTGAACTTCGGCATAATCTCTTCCTTCAGTTTTTTTCTCTGAACCGGCATCATGGTCTTAAAATATCTTGAAAGTGCCGCATATCCACACTGCGGACATACGATTGCATCATACTTCAAGGGATCAATGCTCTCATACACCGGCCTCAGATCATCATCCTGTCCTACCGGTCTGGCTTTGCCTGCTCTGATGGATAATGCCTTGAATTCCTCACCACAGCAGGCACACTCATATTTTTTTGAAAACAGATAATCCTCCTCGCGAATCACCTTTGCCTGTTCCTGTGTTTCACTCTCTGCTGCCTCTTTCTGTTTTTTTTTGGCATATAGCTCTATATCGTCTGTCTCAAAGCCAAACAGACTTAAGTCAGATAATAAACCCATTCCAACTCCCTCCTATTTTGGTCGGTATGAACTCTTCAAGGATACGATACGGTTGAACACCGGATGTTCCTTTGTAGAATCCTTCGTATCTGCACAAAAATAACCATGCCTCAGGAACTGAAAACGCTCTCCTGCCTCCACCTGTGCAAATGCCGCCTCCAGCTTGCAGTCGTTCATTTCAACCAAAGAATTGGGATTCAGATTGGAATAATCCTCCTTCAGCTCCTCATCTCCCTCCTTGATCAGATTCTCATACAATCTGACCGTTGCATCCACAGCAGTCCGTGCATCTACCCAGTGAATGGTTCCCTTCACATTGCGGCCATCGAAGCCGGAACCGGATTTGGTAGCAGGATCATAGGTGCAATGTACCTCTGTCACATTACCCTGCTCATCCTTCACACAATCGGTACAGGTGACAAAATAGGCATTCTTCAGTCTCACCTCGTTACCCGGAAATAACCGGAAATACTTCTTCGGCGGAACCTCCATAAAATCCTCTCTCTCAATGTAAAGTTCTCTGCTGAAGCTGACCTTACGGCTTCCCAAGTCCTCATTCTCCTGATTGTTCTCAATATCCAGTAATTCGGTCGTATCCTCCGGATAATTATCGATCACAAGCTTAATCGGATCGATCACCGCCATCATACGCTTTGCTTTCCGTTTCAGATCCTCCCGGATACAATACTCCAGCATCGCCATATCGGATATCGAGTTCGCTTTCGCCACACCGGAAAGCTCCATAAACATGCGGATTGCCTCCGGGGTCACCCCCTTACGCCTGAGTGCGCTAATGGATACCAGCCTCGGATCATCCCAGCCATCCACAACACCGTCCTCTACCAGTTTCTTGATGTATCGTTTCCCCGTAATCACATTCTGCAGATACAGCTTCGCAAATTCAATCTGTTTCGGTGGATATTCGTATTCCAATTCCCGCACAACCCAGTCATATAACGGTCTGTGATCCTCAAACTCTAATGTACAGATAGAATGTGTCACTCCCTCTACCGCATCCTCAATCGGATGGGCAAAATCATACATCGGATAAATACACCATGTATCTCCCGTATTATGATGCGACATTCTTGCAATGCGGTAAATGATCGGATCGCGCATATTGATATTCGGCGAAGCCATGTCAATCTTTGCACGAAGTACCTTCGCTCCATCCGGAAAGGCTCCGTTCTTCATCTGCTCAAACAACTCCAGATTCTCCTCCACGCTGCGATTGCGGTATGGACTCTCCTTTCCCGGCTCTTTCAGGGTTCCTCTGTATTCCCGAATCTGCTCCGGTGACAGGTCACATACAAAGGCCTTGCCCTTCCGAATCAGCTTCACCGCAGCCTCATACATTGCATCAAAATAATCCGATGCATAGAACACGGTATCTCCAAAATCAGCCCCCAGCCACTTCACGTCCTCCAGAATCGACTGTACATATTCTGTCTTCTCCTTCATCGGATTCGTATCGTCAAACCTCAGATGAAAGCTGCCACCATATTCCTCTGCCAGACCGGAATTCAGAATAATGGACTTCGCATGCCCAATGTGCAAATACCCATTCGGTTCCGGTGGAAATCTCGTCACAACCTTCTTATATGTTCCCTCTTTTAAATCCTGATCAATGATCTGTTCAATAAAATTCCTCGAAATCACTTCGCCTTCCATTCCGCTCTACTCCTTCTCTCTCTTGTCACAATCATTACTACTTTATCATACTTAAGCGTATCCGTCAAATTTCCTGATGTTTTTTATCATTTTTATAAAATTTTTCTTAATATTTATACCGGAACATTTGATTCTTCGCTCTTTTTGTTGTATGATGAAGGATATACAAATTATAATTAGAAAGGAAAAGGCACAAGCCGACATTACACATGGAAAAGAATCCAAATGAAAACAATCCTGAAGAGTTCGACATCGTTGATTTTGATCTGAATGAATACGATGAGGAATTCGAACTGGAAGAACAGAAGGAAAAGGAGAAACAGGCCAGACGCAAAGAAAAGCAGGCAGGAAAGAAAGCTGCAGAGCCCGAGGACACCTCCGATCGATCCAACCGCGAGATGTTTCAGAGCATTATTATGATTCTGCTGATCATTGTCTTTGCCTGTCTGATTCTGGGATTTATCACGTTTATCGTGCGCACAGCCGCCGGCTCTTCCAAGTCACCGAAGACCACCAGCCTGACGACGGAGCAGTCAGACACCACTGACCGATACGAATCGGATTCCTCTAACCAGACTACACAGGCCGATTCCCAGAAACAGAATCTTGAGAACAACATTGAGACGATCACCAATAAGGTGAATGAGGACGAACAGACTACTACTGCCACCACACAGGCTGCCAGAAAGACGGAAGCCACAACTGAGGCCACCACGCAGGCTGTCACCGAGAGCACAACGGAATCCACGACACAAACTGCGACGGAAGACATCACAACCGAGACCACAACCGAGACGGCCCAGATAACGGAGCCAGTCGAAGACCCTGTGATCGATGCGATTCCGAATCCAGAGGACTGATTGAATGAAATATGAACAACACACCGATGAGGAATTAATTTTGTTAATTCAAGACGGTGATCAGGAAGCAACCGAATATTTATTAAAGAAATATTCCCCCCTTGTCAAGAAATCCATCCGTACTCTGTACCTGATCGGTGCAGATGCGGAGGATCTGTCACAGGAGGGCATGATCGGACTGTTCAAGGCAATCCAGAATTACCGCGAGGATAACAATGCCTCTTTCTACACATTTGCCAAAGTCTGTATCGATCGCCAGATTTACAGCGCAATCAAGGCATCTAATCGAAAAAAACACTCCCCGCTCAACTCCTATATCTCTTTCTATGCCAAGAACGGAGAGGCCGAAGCTGAACTCATCGACAATCTGGAGGCCGGCAATGAATCCAATCCGGAGCATATCATCTTAGACCGGGAAAATGCCTCCTACTTCGAAGAGGTTCTCGAAGCCAATCTGAGCCAACTGGAGAAATCCGTGCTGCCACTTTATCTGGACGGGCAATCCTACTCGGACATTGCAGCCAGTCTGAATAAATCTCCCAAGTCGATCGACAATGCCGTACAACGGATTCGGGATAAGGTAAGGAATTTATATCCGATGTCATTTCGTTGAATCATAAAATTATAAAAAAGGGGTTTACAAATCGGCAATATTTTGGTATTATAGACAAGTCGTTAAGACAAGCTGGCGTGGCACAGTCGGTAGCGCACCTCATTGGTAGTGAGGAGGTCACGGGTTCGATTCCCGTCGCTAGCTTTTCAAACTCTTATCAATCAACGGTTTGTAAAACCGACTTTGATTAACTTAATCAAAAAGATTCATCGTTATCCCCTTATATATTTTCTTCAAAGCAAAATTCAGTTCTTCCTGGTTTGCTATAAACCACTCAAAATCTTGTTCTTGCCTGTCTGTTAAATCTAACGTTTTTACCATATATAACACCCCCGATACTTAAAAGTATGTTATTCTTAATCATTATTCTGTCCCATCTTCTAGCATAGCTTGTAAAATTTCCTCCAAATCAATCAGAGTCTCATTGTCCGGATCTGTTTTCAATCCTGTTTTTACGATTTTTAACAGCGCTCTGATAAAACCCTGAAACTGTCTATTCGTCATCCCCATATAATCACCTTCTTTCTTTGTCCTTCCATAATATGGTATGAATTCCCTCTGCATTGCCAATAAAAGCATGTTGATTTTCAAATTCACTTTTAATCTCGTCTGCTTTATATTTCTG
>JAFVCQ010000191.1 GCA_017479085.1 Lachnospiraceae bacterium
GCTCTTAGCATATTGTATTCCAGCCTTTCTGTCAACTCCAACAAACCGCAATTGTACATCCAACATTAACTATAACACCATTTCTATTATTTTGCAACAAATTATGCATATTTACAGCTGCCAAAAGATAATCTTCGCAGTTCATATCGTATTCACCGGTGGAAGGCAACTGTGTCCTCTGCATATATAATACGTGGTCGCATTATCTTTCATTGGATATTCTTTTGCAGGGCCTGTTAACATGCGTATTGTCGTATTTAACGGAATTCTGCAGGACAGATTCTCCGGTATCTGATTCTCCTTTGTGACTATGGTGATCTGATCCGGTTCCTCCATGTAATCATACAATGCCATAAGGAACACCGCATACCCCGCAGGATAATAACGGGCTCTGGATTTTATAAAACGAAGCTGTCTCTCTGCCAAATCCCGAAATCGCTGCTCTCCCGTAATCAGATATAACTGTACCATGTTGTATGCCATAACGGAATTGCCACTGGGAATGGCACCGTCATAGGTTTCCTTCGGCCGCAGGATCAACTGCTCATTGTCCCCACCATACAGAAAAAAGCCTCCATGCTCTTTATCGTAAAATTCCGAAACCGCTTTGTCAAAGAAGCGTCCGGCATACTCCAGATAATCATTTTCCAAGTCCGCCTCATACAGCGCAAGCAATGCGAAGATTACATTCGCATAATCATCCAGAAATCCTTTCCCGCTGCGCTGCCCCTTCCGGTAACTGACATACAAGGTATTCTCATCACAGAGCTTGTTCCTAATAAATTCCATTGCCTTTTTTGCGGTTTCCAGATAGCTTCTGTTTG
The DNA here is from genome assembly GCA_017479085.1 of Lachnospiraceae bacterium. Classification (GTDB taxonomy): domain Bacteria; phylum Bacillota; class Clostridia; order Lachnospirales; family Lachnospiraceae; genus CAG-590. Next base: position 825 of record JAFVCQ010000191.1, read on the forward strand.
CGGTAACACGATATAGATGACACATCGCCGCGATCATAAGTCCATTCCAGCTCGCGAGGAGCTTATCATCCAAATGCAGGGAAGATCTGTTTTTCCGATACGCATATAGCGGGGGCAGATACGAATCAAAGCTTTTCTCCCAATCCACGCTCTGCAATAAATTGGGAATATTTTTTCCCTCAAAATTCCCCTGTTTTGTAATATCAAAATGCCGGTTAAATGCGTTCCCCGCCTTCCCGCCGAGAACCCTGTTCACCTCCGACGGTTCAAACAGATAATATTTTCCCTCCACTCCTTCACTGTCTGCATCCTGCGCACTATAAAATCCGCCCTCTGCAGACGTCATCTCACGCAGGATATAGGCGGCTGTTTGTTCGGCGATATCACAGTAGCTGCGATTTTCGGTAAGCTGATATGCCTTACTGTAAGCAAGGATCAACAACGCGTTGTCATACAGCATTTTTTCAAAATGTGGCACCAGAAACGAACGGTCTGTGGAATATCTGCTGAAGCCGCCACCGATATGGTCAAACATTCCCCCGCGATACATCTGCAATAACGTCTTTTCTGCCATCTCCATTGCCGTCTTGTCCCCGCTCCTTTCGTAACACCGCATCAAAAATAACAGATTATGCGGTGTTGGGAATTTCGGCGCCTGTCCAAAGCCTCCATATATTTTGTCATAATCCCGCCTGTAATCTTCCAATGCATCCTTTATAAGTCCTGCATCCATATCCGGATTCGTCCGTGTCTGATCTTCCGGATCGCCCTCTGTCGAATCCGCTTCTGCCCTGTCTCCTGTCTTATCTCTGTTCAAAAAAGAGACAATCCCGTCCGCAGATTCGAGCAGCACGGACCGGTCTGCCCTCCACTGCTCCTTGATCATCAAAAGCAGTTCCCTAAGCCCCGGCTGCCCATATCCGGCTGTTTTGGGAAAATAGGTTCCGGCAAAAAAGGGCTTCTGTTCCGGTGTCAGAAAAATCGTGGTCGGCCAGCCTCCGCTCCCCGTAAATGCCTGACACACCGACATGTAAATGCTGTCGAGATCCGGCCGCTCCTCCTTATCCACCTTAATGGATATATAATACCGGTTCAGGATCTCCGCAATCTCCATATCCTCAAAGCTCTCATGTGCCATGACGTGACACCAGTGACAGGTACTGTAGCCTATGCTCAAAAATACCGGTTTGTCCTCCGTCCTTGCCCGCACAAATGCGGCCTCACACCAGGGATACCAGTCAACCGGATTGTCTGCATGCTGCAATAAATAGGGACTTGTCTGATCTTTTAAATGATTCTGCATACTTCCTCACATTCTGCCAGTGCATGCCCCTGCTTCAAAACGATGGGTATGATCCGGCTCATTACGATTGTACAGTCTTGCTCTCCGCAAAGATGCGGGAATTTTGTATTATGATTCAGTATGTCTTTTTGTCCGTTCTTTTATTCCATTCTCCTCATATCACAAACGCTCCTTCCATCTTGTAAATCTCCCGATCAGCGACTGCGCAAATTTCAGATTGCCTCCAACACCCACAATCCCCAATACACTGTATCCCACAACATCTCCGATCGTGCAATGCAATTCCGATATCCTTTGCAGGATCACCCATATGCTGACCGGCAGCGCAATGATACTGGTAATGGTGTTATACATATTGTAACCTTTGTAATGTTTTTGTATGGCTTCTATGATATGATAATCAGTTAGATATACGTTAATTTTCAAACTGTGTCGGGCAAAGAATTCAAAAAAGAATCGATCCTATACAGTGATCCGTGTATATTTCTATAAAATAGGTCAAATCACAGCGCAAAGGAGAAGGATTTCAATTGGAACATAACAATATCAAATCTTGTATTTTTCTGGCACTATTGATGGTGCTGCCTTTCTATCTTGTCCACAAGGCAGCCGATGTACGTGCGGTTTTGGCGGCGTCGATTTCCGAGGAGGAGGAGCAAAAGTCCACGGTCGATCCGACCGGACAGGACGAAGGATACTCGGCAGTCCTCTACGACAATACCAACGGGCTTCCCACGTCGGAGGCCAACGCCATTGCAGAAACCTCTGACGGATTCATCTGGATCGGCAGCTACAGTGGTCTGATTCGCTATGATGGCAACACCTTTGAACGTATCGATTCCACCGAGGGAATCGCCAGCGTGGTCAGCCTTTTTGTGGACAGCAGCGAACGCCTGTGGATCGGCACGAACGACAGCGGTGCGGCGGTGATGGAACATGGCGAATACCATATTTACAACAAATCCAACGGTCTGAAATCCTCAACAATCCGCTCCATCGTCGAAGGTTCGGACGGCAACATCTATATTGCCACAACCCGCGGTGTTGCCATGGTTGACCCGGATTTGAATCTGCATACAGTGGATGAACCGCTGATCAATGAAGAATATATACGCGTACTGCGGCTGGGAATCGATGGCATCATCTATGGCGTAACGACCGACGGTGCAGTCTTTACCATGCAGGATGGCAGACTAACGGGATACTTTGACAGCACCAAAATGGGCATTGCGAATATTCGCACCATTCTTCCCGATTCCTCCAAGCCCGGCTATGTGTATATTGGAACTGCACAGTCCGCGCTCTATTACGGCAGGCTTCAGAATGGTCTTACGGATTGTGTCATCATTGATTTGACACCGCTAGAGTATACCAATTCAATCGATCAGGTGAATGATGCGATATGGATTTCGGCAGATAACGGCATCGGTGTAGTAAAAAATGGAGAAGTGACTCATTTGGAAAATATTCCCATTGACAGCTCAGCAGAAGGAATGATCGCCGATTATCAGGGGAATCTCTGGTTTGCCTCCTCCAAACAGGGCGTCATGAAAATCGTTCCCAATCAGTTTACGGATATTTATGAACGGTACGATTTGCCCACGACCGTAGTAAACACTACCTGTTTGTATAACGACATGCTCTTTATTGGTACTAAGAATAACGGTCTGACGGTGGTCGATCAAAACGGTGTGGTAGAAAACCTTCCCCTAAAAAGTGCGGTATCTGCATCGGGAGAATCCATAGATGAGACCGATCTAATACAAATGCTGCAGGATTGCCGAATTCGATCGATCATCCGTGACAGTCAGAACCGGCTCTGGATCTCAACCTTTGGCGAAAACGCTCTGCTCCGATACGACAATGGCACGGTAACTCGCTTTACCACCCAGGACGGGCTGCCCTCCGACCGCGTCAGAACCGTCTTTGAATGTCAGGACGGCAGCTTTCTGGCGGCCTGCACCGGCGGTCTGACACTCCTACAGGATGACGTGGTCACAGAGGTGTATGGCGAATCGTCCGGCATCAACAATCCGGAAGTTTTGACTGCGATTGAGACAAAGAACAAGGAACTGCTCATCGGAACCGACGGAGATGGCATTTATATGATAAAAGATTCCAAGGTCACGCACATCGGTATGGAAGCTGGTCTCCCCTCAGATGTTGTGATGCGGCTCAAATATGATCTGTCAAGAGATATCATCTGGATCGTTGCCAGCAATGCGATAGCTTATATGGATGCCGATTATCATATAACCACGATCAGGGAATTTCCCTATTCCAACAATTTCGACCTGTATGAGAACACCAGAGGGGAGATGTGGATTCTCAGCAGCAACGGTATCTATGTGACAACGGCGGAGGAGTTGTTGGCCAACGAAGAGATATCGACAGTCTATTACGGCAGGGATAACGGACTTTCCTGCATTACGACTTCGAATTCCTACAGTGAGCTGACACCGGACGGCGATCTGTATATTGCTGGAAGCACGGGTGTAGCAAAGGTCAATATTGAGCAGCCCTTTGAAAGTGTCGATGATATCATCATGTCCGTTCCCTATATTGAAGCCGACGGTGCCTTAATCTATCCAGATGCTTCGGGAACCATCACCATTCCTTCCGATGTGAAGAAGCTGACTATTTACAGCTATGTGTATAATTATACCCTGATGAATCCTCAGGTCACTTACTATTTGGACGGATTCGACGACACACAGACAACTGTCAAGCGAAGTGAACTTGTACCGACAGACTACACGAATCTTCGCGGAGGAACCTATCACTTTGTCATGCAGTTAAAGGATTCTCAGGGACGCGGCAGCAAAATGTTTTCCATTCCGATCGTGAAGGAAAAGGCATTGTATGAGCTGCTGTGGTTCCGAATCCTCTGCGGTGTGGCGGCAACTGCGCTGATCGCATGGATGGTTATGCTCTATATCCGTCACAAAACC
>JAFVCQ010000192.1 GCA_017479085.1 Lachnospiraceae bacterium
CATCGTCCACATCACACTCTGCCTCACGAAGCGGCTTCCCCATATCCACAGCATCAAGATATGCCAGTTCATCCCGCGCAGCATCCATGGCATCTGCAATCTTCAGCAGCATATCTCCCCGTGCCTGTGAATCCATATCCCTCCACTCCCGTGTCTGATAAAAGGATTCCTTAGCCGCCTGTACTGCCCTTCTGACATCAGCAGCGTCTCCCTCCGTTACAGTTGCAATTACCTCCCCGGTCGCTGGATTGATGCTCTCTCTAGTCTTGCCGGAAGCACTTTCTGTCCAGCTTCCATTAATATACATCTTCTTAATATCCATATAATGATTGCTCCTCTCTATATGTGAAAACGATCACATCATTGCCGCCTTCGTATCTGCAAGTGCCTCATCCATCCGACGGATCACATCCTTTATATCCTGCTCAGATATCACTGCGGTCGGCTCAAATCGAATTGTTTTTGCATTCACTAATGTTCCTGCTGTCATAACGCCTCTGGCAAATAAGCCCTTTGAAGTCTCATATCCGATTTCACAGGTATTAAACTCAACTGCCAGCATCAATCCTGTTCCTCGCACCTCATAGATCAGTTCTGGATATTTTTCTGCAAGGCTCTGTAATCCCGCTTTTAAGAACTCACCCTTTGTCTTGCAAACTCCCGGAATGTCGTGTTCCAACATATATTTTATTGTTGCAATTGCTGCTGCACAGCATAATGGATTACCACCAAAGGTAGGTGAACCAAGCAGCCATGGATTATCAATCAATTCCTGTGTCCACATCTTCGGCTTACAAATAATACCGGTAATTGGGAGGATTCCTCCGCCAAATGCCTTACCAAAGGTCATGATATCCGGTGTAACTCCTTCTGCCTCACATCTCCACATCGTACCGGTTCTTCCCATACCAGTCTGGATCTCGTCAAAGATTAATGCAACGCCTGTCTCATCACAGATTTCCCTGACTCTTGCCAGATATCCTTCCGGAGGAACAATCACACCTGCTTCTCCCTGAATCGGCTCTAAGATCACGCCTGCAACAGTCTCGCCAACTGCCTGTAGGTTCTTGATCGCCTTTTCAATATCCTCTGCCACGCCGTACTGTACATGCTGAATCTGCTGCACCATCGGCGCATATGGCACGCGATAAGTGCCCTTGCCGCCTACCGATATCGCACCCATAGACTTGCCATGAAAGGCACCAACCGTTGATATGTACCAGCGTCCTCCGGTTGCAATCCGGGCAAGCTTTAATGCCATTTCTACAGCCTCTGCCCCACCATTCGTGAAGAAGCACTGCTTTAGATCACCCGGCGTAATATCTGCAACCGCCTTAGCAAGGTAACCTCTTAATGGATCCAAAAGCTCCTGTGAATGAAGTGCCTGATGTTCAAGCTGTGCTTTTACTACCTCCATAATCTCCGGATTCCGGTGTCCACAGGTATAGATTCCAAATCCACCTAGACAATCAATGAATTTCTCACCGTTCAGTCCATAGCAGTATGCACCGTCATCTGTCCATTCCAGAACTGCTCCTCCCTCCGAGTCAGAAGATACCGACTTACGATACTTCAACCAGCCCGGACTTACATAATTATCAAAAAAATCAAGTGTATCACTTACCATCTGCTTCTTATCCTCTGGGGATATATCCTTGCTGTCTGTCTTGATCAGTCCGATTACCTTATCCAAATCCTGAATAACCTGTTCTTTATTCGTCATAATTCTTACCTCTTTCTTTATTTTCTTTACTGATGCCTTCCGGCTGCTGCTGTGTAATACAGTGAATATTCCCTCCACCATATACTATCTCTCTTGTATGGACGCCAACCACCTGTCTATCGGGGAAGACTTCCTGCAGCTGTTTTATCGCAAGTGCATCATTTTCATCATCATATTGCGGAACGATCAAACCGTCATTTACAATTAGAAAATTCACATACGACGCGATACAGATATCGCTTGTACTTCGTTTCTTTGCAGTTTCCGTGTTATCAATGACATAATCCTCCGGCAGCCGTATCGGTTCTTTTGGACAACACAGACGATGCACCTTAAGTGACCGACCCTTAGCATCCTTTTCCTGAGACAGCTGATGCAGCGCATTCTGTGATGCTTGGTAAAAGGGACTATTCGGATTCTCCTCATTCAGACACACAACCTCACCCGGTCTTACAAAGCAGGCGACATCGTCAATATGTCCATTCGTTTCCTCCGGATCAATTCCATCCTTCAGCCATATTACTTTTTCCGCATTCAGATACACCCGAAGCTTACATTCAATCTGCTCCTTTGTCAGCTGTGGATTCCTGCCCTTGCTCAGTAGGCACATCTCCGTTGTCAGAACCGTTCCCTCTCCATCTACATGGAAGGAGCCGCCCTCTAATACAAAGCCATCGGTCCGATAGCTGTCTATCATCTCCAATTCACATATTTTTCTGGCCAGACGATCATCGAGATCCCATGGAAAGAATAATCCGTCCGTCAATCCACCCCATGCATTGAATTCAAAATCACAGGCTCGAAGCTCTCCGGCATCATTTATCAGAAATACAGGACCAGTATCTCTTGCCCACGCATCATTCATGGACATCTCTACCACCCGTATCTCCGGTGGAAGGGTGGCTCGAGCATGGTCGTATTGTCTGGCATTTACCAGCATCGTTACCGGTTCAAATCGTCGGATCGCCTTAGCGACCTCTACATACGCCTGTTGTGCCGGTCTGGCACCATCCCGCCATACATCTGTGCGCTCCGGCCAGCACATCCAGATCTGCTTCTGCCGTTCATACTCCGCCGGCATACGATAGCCATCTTGTTTGGGTGTTCTATCATAGATCCTGTCAGCCATATCATGCCTCCCTGTTTCTGCGTATTCCTTCTATCCAGCTGTGTATAACAATTCCAACTGCATATCTCTATAATTCGAATATGTAAATCTTCCGACCTCTACTGCTTCAGCTTCGTCCACATTTCATCATAGATTGCAATCGTATCAGGATCGAGATTGGTCACATATTCTCCTGCCGCAATTACTTCCTGGGGCGGATTCTTAGCTTCATTACCGGCAAATTCATCTCCTAACAGCTCAATTGCCTTTACATTCGGATTCAGATATGGAAATTCTTCCGAAATCATCTTGGAATTCTCCGGATCTAAAATGAAATTAATGAATTGCATTGCTTCATCATAGTGCGTGC
>JAFVCQ010000193.1 GCA_017479085.1 Lachnospiraceae bacterium
AGCCAATTCACAGCGATGAGAAGAATAAAAAGGTAACCTATATTACATTATATGGAATGCAACAAGCAGAAAAAGAAGTAGAACGTCTTTCGAAGGAGGCAATCTCTGTGCTGGAATCTGTGGATGGGGACACGTCCTTTTTGGTGGAGCTTGTCACGTATCTGATCCACAGAAAAGGGTGAGCACATATTTTTCAAAAAGGAGACGTGTCTACGGACAAAGGGGTAGCTTATGGGACGATTAGAAAATATTAAGGAACCAAATGATATCAAGCAGTATGATGTGGAAGACTGGGAGCCACTCGCAGCGGAGATCCGGCAGTTTCTGCTGGAGCACGTGTCGAAGACCGGAGGGCATCTGGCATCGAATCTGGGATGTGTGGAGCTTACAATGGCACTTCATCTTGTGCTGGATCTGCCGAAGGACAAGATCATCTGGGATGTAGGACACCAGAGCTATACGCATAAGATCCTGACCGGCAGACAGGAGGGCTTTTTGCATCTGCGGCAGCTCGGTGGGATGAGTGGATTTCCGAAAAGTGTGGAGAGTGAAACCGATGTCTTTGAGACCGGACACAGCTCGACCTCTATCTCTGCTGCCATCGGCCTGTCAAAGGCGGGGGAACTGCAGGGGGTGCAAAGCACCGTTGTCGCAGTGATCGGGGATGGTTCCTTTACCGGAGGTCTGACGTATGAGGCACTCAATAATCTTGCGAGGTTAAAGAGCAGCTGTCTGGTTGTGTTGAATGACAATGACATGTCGATCGATGAGAATGTGGGCGGTATGTCGAATTATCTGAATAAGATCCGTGTGGGACAGACCTATAATGAAGTAAAATCCGGTGTGGAAAAGGGTTTGATGAATATTCCAAGAATTGGAGAAGGGCTTGCAAAGGCTGTCAAGCGGGGAAAGGACAGCATTAAGGGACTGCTGATTCCGGGGATGTTTTTTGAAGATCTGGGAATCACGTATATTGGTCCGATTGATGGACAGGATATAGGTAAGATGGTAGATACCTTTGAGGCGGCGATTCGGCTGAATCGTCCGGTGGTGGTTCATGTCAAGACCATCAAGGGAAAGGGGTATCGGTATGCACAGCGGCATCCAAAGTATTTTCACGGAGTGGAACCGTTTGATCTGGAGACGGGAAAGGTGCTGCGCAAACAGACAAAGATGACGAATACCGGTGTGTTTGGGAGAAAGCTGTTAGCTCTTGGGGAGCAGTATCCGAATCTGGTAGCGATCACAGCGGCGATGGCATCCGGAACCGGACTGGAGAAGTTTGCGGATGCGTATCCGGGTCGGTTTTTTGATGTGGGAATCGCAGAACAGCATGCGGTTACGTTTGCGGCAGGATTGGCGAAGGGCGGCATGATACCGGTGGTTGCTGTCTATTCTTCCTTTTTGCAGAGAGCCTATGACCAGATCCTGCATGATGTCTGTCTGCAGGGGCTGCATGTCATTTTTGCCATCGACCGTTCCGGTCTGGTCGGACAGGATGGTGCCACCCATCAGGGAATCTTTGATGTGGCATATTTGAATCATATTCCCGGTATGACGATTGTCGCGCCGAAGAACCGGTATGAGCTGACAAAGACACTGGAATTTGCGATGGAATATTCCGGTCCGATCGCAATCAAATACAGCAGAGGAGATGCATTCTATGGACTCAGGGAGCAGATGGCTCCAATGGAATGTGGCAAAAGTGAACGCTTATTCAAGGGCAGCACAGTGGCGCTGATCGCGGTGGGGAATATGGTAGAGGAGGCCTATATGGCCTATGAGACCTTGGAGGAACAGGGAATTCACATCACACTTGTCAATGCCAGATTCATCAAGCCTCTGGATGAGGAGCTGCTTAGCGCATTGGCAGAGGAACACAGTACGATCATCACGTTGGAGGAGCATGTCTTTGAGGGTGGATATGGACAGGCTGTGGCCTCATTCTATATGAGAAACCGGATTCCGGTGGCGGTGAAGAATATGGCGATCTGGGATACCTTTGTGGAACACGGAAGGGTAGAGGAGCTCCGGGCACATCTGGGACTGGATGCAGAGCATGTCACCCGGATGGTTTTGGAATGTCTGGAAACGGAAAAGAGGGAGCTATGAAAGAGCGTTTGGATGTTATGCTGATAAGTAGGGGACTTGCTGCGTCGAGAGAGAAGGCAAAGGCGATCATTATGTCCGGCATCGTCTTTGTGGATGGACAAAGAGAGGACAAGGCAGGCTCCATGTTCGATGATAAGGCGGGAATTGAGATCAAGGGTTCTACGTTGAAGTATGTGAGTCGCGGAGGACTGAAGCTGGAAAAGGCAATGCAGCAGTTTGATGTGACACTTCAGGGGAAGGTCTGTATGGACATCGGTTCCTCAACCGGTGGTTTTACGGACTGCATGCTGCAAAATGGGGCAGTCAGGGTATATGCAGTGGATGTGGGACACGGACAATTAGACTGGAGGCTCCGGCAGGATGAGAGAGTGGTGTGCATGGAAAAGACGAATATACGTTATCTCACACCGGAGCAGATCGATGAGCCGCCGTCTTTTGCTTCGATCGATGTGTCCTTTATCTCTCTCACAAAGGTATTGCAGCCGGCAAAGCAGCTTCTGACAGAACAGGGAGAGATTGTCTGTCTGATCAAACCACAGTTTGAGGCGGGAAGGGACAAGGTTGGAAAGAAGGGGGTCGTGCGGGATCCCGGGGTGCACAGGGAAGTGATTCACATGGTGATGGAGTATGCGGTATCGATCGGTTTCGTTCTCTGTAATCTGGAATACTCCCCGATCAAGGGACCGGAGGGAAACATAGAATACCTGCTGCATCTGAGTAAGGATCCGACACGGACACAGGGCATCCTTTCGGTGGAGGATGTGGTACAGGCTTCCCATACCTCTCTTACATAAGACAGGATAGAGGTGAATGAGAATGAGAGACTTCCTGATAGCGACGAATTATACAAAGGATCAGAATCTGGAGCTGACTTCAAGGATTGAGCAGTACATAGCCGGACATGGTGGCAGCTCAAGGCGGATCATCGGAGATCGGGACGGTCAGGTGTCCTATCGGTTAGAGGAGAGAGAGCGCTTTGACGGTATCCTTGCCTTAGGTGGTGATGGAACGATTCTGAAGGTCAGCAGGGATCTGCGGCAGATGAATATTCCGGTGGTGGGGGTGAATCTCGGTACGCTTGGGTTTCTGACAGAGGTGGAACCGGATCAGATCTTTCCGGTCTTAGATCGCCTGTTTGCAGATGATTATGAGATGGAGGAGCGCATGAATATTCATGGTGCGATCTATAAGGAGCAGAAGGCCGTCCCTCTGCATGAGGATGTGGCGCTCAATGATATTGTGATTACGAGAGCGGGTTTTTCCAGAGTGATTGGCCTGAAGATCTTTGTGAATGGCAAGGTGATGGATATCTATGAGGCAGATGGAGTCATCGTCAGTACTCCGACCGGCTCTACCGGGTATAATCTCTCAGCCGGAGGACCAATCGTGTCTCCAAAGACCAGCCTCATGATTGTGACACCGATTTCGCCCCATTCCCTGACCTCGAAGAGCATTGTGTTGTCCAGTGAGGATGAGATCGGAATTGAAGTGCTTAAGATGCGCAAGGCACAGAAGGAGGAGGCGATTGTGAATTTTGATGGGCAGCCGGGAATCCAATTGTCTGCCGGTGACAGGATCATGATTCGCAGATCGGCTTCTGTCACGCGGATGATCAAGATGTTTGATGTAAGTTTTTATGAGGTTTTGCGGGAGAAGATAGCAAATCATCTGTGAGAATGTTGACAAAGTATAAGGCAATGTCACTAAATTAAGAATTAGCCGATAAACATATACCATACCCGTAGCGTCCGGCTTAACTAAATGACATTGAAATATAAGGTGATCGTATGAAAGAGAAACGACAGAACAAAATCAGAGAAATAATCGAAACCCAAGAGATCGAAACACAGGATGAGCTGTTGGAAGAGCTGATGGAAGCCGGTTTTTCCACGACACAGGCCACCATTTCCAGAGATATCAGAGAAATGAAGCTGACTAAGGTATCCTGTGGAGAGGGCAGACAGAAATATACGGTTCTTCACAGTACAGCTACGGATGTGATAGAAAAATACCATCAGGTACTGAGTGCAGGGATTCTGAATATGGATCATGCAGAGAATCTCATCGTCATTCACACGGTATCCGGAATGGCAATGGCGGTGGCGGCTGCCCTTGACAATATGAAGCTGGCGGGCTTCATGGGCTGTATTGCGGGAGATGATACCATCTTCTGTGTGGCGAGGAGCAGCGGAGTGTGCAGGGACATTATGGCAGAGATCCGAAGAGCTGCATCGGAGGAATAAGCTGGAGGTAAGTTATGCTATTGAATTTACATATTAAGAATATGGCATTGATAGATGAGATTGATATTAATTTTGATGATAACCTGAATATATTAACCGGTGAGACCGGTGCCGGCAAGTCGATTGTCATCGGATCGGTCATGCTGGCATTAGGTGGCAGGGTGCCAAAGGATTTTGTGCGGCAGGATGCGGAATACGGTCTGGTCGAACTGTTATTTTCCATAGAGGATGCCGAGACGATGGAGCGGCTCAGGGAATGGGAGGTGCCGGATGTGGATACGGGAGAGCTGATCGTATCCAGAAGGATTGTTGGAAACCGCAGTGTGAGTAAGATGAACGGTGAGACGGTAACACTGGCAAGAGTGCGGGAGGTGGCAGCACTGCTGTTGGATCTGCATGCCCAGCATGAGCATCAGTCCCTGCTGATTCCGGCGAATCATCTCAAGCTGTTGGACCGCTATGGACATGAGACATTAGATCCGTTAAAGGAAAACGTAAAGGAACGCTTTCAGGAATATACACAAATAAAAAAAGAACTGGATGCAAATACTATCAATGCGGAAGAAAAACAAAGACAGCTCGATCTGATGGAATTTGAGCGCACTGAGATCGCCGAGGCAGCGCTTAAGGAGGGTGAGGATGAAGAGCTGGAGCAGCAATACCGGCTGGCCTCGAACAGCAAGAGTATTGCGGAACATGTCTCAATGGCATATCAGTATGCGGAGCAGACTGCATATGATGCACTGGACCGGTCGGTGCGGGAGATGACGGCTGTATCCGAATATGATGCGCCGTTAGCAGCAATGGCGGATACGCTGGCTGCTGTATCAGATCTGTTGTCTGATTTTGTGAGAACAGCAAGAGATTACTTAGAGGAGCATACGTATTCAGAGGAGGAGTTCCGTCAACTGGAGGATCGTCTCAACACAGTCAATCATCTGAAGGCAAAATATGGAAAAACCATTCCGGATGTGCTTTCCTACGGCGCAGATCTCGAAAAACGCTATGACAGGCTGCTGAATCAGGAGCTTTATATGGAAGAACTGCAAAAACGATTGACAGGCGTGGAGCAGGAATTAGAACAGGCATGTGAAACGCTAAGCAAAGAGCGGATCCGCATTGCTGCAGTATTGACGCAGCAGATCAGGGAGGCATTGATCGACCTGAATTTTCTGGATGTCCGGTTTGACATGGTATTTGAGCGAACCGGAGGTTATACAGCGGGTGGCTATGACGAGGCATATTTCATCATCTCCACGAATGTGGGAGAGGAGATGAAACCGTTGTGGCAGGTTGCATCCGGTGGAGAGCTGTCCCGTATCATGTTGGCTATGAAATCCTGTCTGGCGGATGCCGATCGGATCGAGACTCTGATCTTTGATGAGATCGATGTGGGAATCAGCGGACGAACCGCACAGCGGGTTGCCGAAAAGATACATGGTATTGGCAGGAATCATCAGGTGATCTGCATTACGCATCTGCCGCAGATTGCAGCAATGGCAAATCATCACTATTTAATTGAAAAACAGGTAACAGATGGCAAGACGTTGACACAGATCTATCCACTGGATCCGGAGCAGGAGGTCAGGGAGCTTGCAAGGCTGATCGGTGGCGCCGAGATAACGGATACCGTGCTGAAGAGCGCTAAGGAAATGAAGGAATTGGCAGGCAAGGCAAAGGTTAACTGATTGATATCGGATGGTACGACCCATAATAAATGTGAACACATTTATTATGGGTTTTTTATATGGTGGAAAGGAGAAAGGAATGAAGGGATATACAAGATTTTTAAAAGGCCTTCTGGGTGTGAATCTGATGTTTATTCTGGTGGCAGCCGTGCTGGGATATCGAAATGAGGTTCGCCAAATGGACAAAACACCTGCTGCCTTACAGGCCAGAGGAACGGTGACAACGAAAAGCGTCAGCGATAAAGTGGTTCCGGTGGGTAAAACAGTCGGTATTTATATCAACACAAAGGGGATTCTGGTCATAGATACCAGTGAAGTGACCGATCTGTTTGGGAATCGGAAGACACCGGCCAAAAACAGGCTTTTGTCAGGAGATTATATTACGAAGCTGAATGGGGAGAAGATGAGAACCAAGAAACAGTTGATCGAAGCGATCACAAACTGTGATGGACAGACACTGGTTTTTTGCGTGAATCGCAATGGGTCAGAGACGGAGGTGAAGGTGGAACCGGTAGAGACGGAGGCCGGACTTTACAAGGTGGGAATCTGGGTAAGGGATGACTTGCAGGGCCTTGGAACCGTTACCTATCTGGCAGGAGACCGGTTTGGAGCTTTGGGACACAGTATCAATGACACGGATACCGGTGCGCTGTTGGAGGTC
>JAFVCQ010000194.1 GCA_017479085.1 Lachnospiraceae bacterium
AGGAATCAAAAGTGTATCGTTTATACAAACCGGATAGTTACCAACGAAGGGCAAAGTGGGGCAACACAATACTATAATAAATTTAGGATCCGATACCCTGTCTCCTTTGAAACATCTGGGGAAAGGCTAAAGCCTGACTATGGTATAGCGTTCAATACGAATGGGTAGGTGTAGTTACCAAATAGGGTGGGGAATTCAAGATTATATACTGGATTGTGAGAGCGAAGACCAGAATCCAAGAGCGTGGCAACTTGCAATGGAGATGAAAGCGGAATTAGGAGAAGAGGAATGAATTTTCCTGCTTTCACCGTCTGAGAAGTTTCTCACGCAGCTACAACATTTGCCCCCGTTTTTCCAATGCTCCTGCAATTTCACACAATACCGCCCTGTAATCCTCCACATTGTCAAGCATCGCAACATGTCCCGCATTTTTGATAAGATACAGCTTTTTATCCGGAGCCACAATTTCATGAAAATAGGCCATGCTGATTTCAATCGGAGTCTGCTGGTCATTCTCCCCCAGCACATAGTATACCGGCACCTGATACTCTGTTCCCTGACTTCTCAGATCAAAAGACATAAGCTCCTTCATAACCTGCATATTGACAGCCATACTGGTTAGAAACGGAAACATATCCTTTACCCCTGTAACCGGTGAATGTAAAAACAGCTTTATCATGCTCTTATCAAAATCCATTGCCAAATGATACTTTCCCTGTAATTTACGCACCTTTGCCATTTTTCGACATGCTTTTTTATCGAATACCGTACACGGGTATTCTCCAATCTGATAAAGCCTTTTTTCATCTCTTTGATCTCCGGACTGCGCAATGGCTTCTTTTAATTTTCGATATCCCACGCTCTCATTTTCGATCAGATTAACCATCTGTCCACATCCGATATAGCACAGCGTATGCTCCGGATGCTCTATGGCAAACATACTGCCCAAGACGCTCCCCCATGAATGTCCCAGAATCCCGATCTTGTCTTTGTGATACGTCTTCTTTACATAACATACGATCTCAAGAAGATCCTTTTTTAAGGCCTCCGTATCCGGTCTTACTTTTTTATTCCTCAGATAGGTTTTCCCCGCGCCCCTCTGATCGTAGTATACAATATTATAATTGCGGCTCGCATATTCTTCTACGACATAAGCCATCATAGACTCAGACTGTCCCGGACCACCATGGATAAAAAGCAGCACCGGCGCTTCTTCCACCGCCTTGTAGTGCAGCAGATAATGCTCGATTCCGTTGAGTGTCACATACTCTTCCTCATATAACGGGTATCGATTCGCACGCTCCGGCATCCCCTGTGATGCTGCCGGAGCATATCCGGAATATCGCTTTGTCGGATTCTGCTCTGTCTTAGAACCCTTAATCTTCTCCATGTTCCATCCCTCCATATAATCTGTATCGGTTCAACCACCTTTGACAATCCTGTCCAACCGGCTGGTACAACGAATAATTGATATTCGTTGTACCAGCTATGCATTCATAACCTGTGGTCCCTCGTACCATCCCAATATGCCTTCGTCATATCTGTTCCGCCCCGATCAGATAACAGACCGTCTTTGCAAGCGTCTTTAACTGGATATCCGGTTGATAAGATAGAGTCCTCTTCTAATCTAAAATACAAAACGATAGCCATTATAATCAGTAATGTCATGGATAACAGCCCTGTAGGATTCGGCCCAAGTAATCCGCTTTTTAATGATACCGAACAAAACACGGGAATTTCCCCGATTATATTCACGACACCATGCATAATCGCCGCATACATACAGTTTCCTGTTTTTAATGTAACATACGAGAATAGAATCCCCAACACAATACACGCTAACATCATGCAGGCCATATTCGACCATGGGGCGCCGGGATTCTCATTGCTGTAATTAAATCCAAAATAGATCAACGGCATATGTACAAGTCCCCATTCAAACCCATTCACTAAGACTGCTTTTCTCGTACCATATTTTTCAACCTGAAACCACAACAGATATCCCCGCCATCCCACTTCTTCGCCTAATTCTAATAAGTGAATCGGGAAACAAACAGCAGATATGAATATGCATATAAGGATAAATAAAATTGGATTCGATATCCCGATACGGGCGTCATTTCCTGTCAGTTGCCCCCATTCAAACACTTTGCTGTATTCATTACGAAAGACCATGAAATACAAAACGGCTCCCAGCACAATTAAAATGGCCGGAACAATCAAACAAAAAAGCCACATCTTGCAATCCTTCCAAACTTTTAAGGATAATTTAGACCTGCTCTTCTCTCCAGTGATCTTTCGTACAATCCACGCAGTCACCACAGGTAATGCGGTAAAACCCGTCTGCAAAATATGATAAAACTTTCCTGTCTGAAAGATCTTTTCCAATGTGCCTAATCCAAAGGTACAAATAAAAATAATCGCTAAATACCATACTACTGCAGGATTATTTTTCTTTTTATACGACTGATTCAAAATGTGCTTCCTCCATAATTCCAAATTTAATGCTTTATATGCTCCCATTTTATTGAATGCTCACAATGAGAATCCGAAATGGCATCTCATGCTGTTATTGTGCCATTATATTTGATTTTCCCAAATTCTCTATATGTATTCTATACACTTCTGCGCTTAAATATCTATATGAAATTAGTTAAAACATTGCTGTTTTGCTCATCTGTTTCTATATCCTTTATGAAAGCGGACAGAGACATCTTACCTGCCCTATTGATTCAAAAAGAGTCATCTGCCGGCGCAACCTTCACCAGACAATCCTTTCCGAAAAAGGCGATCCCATAATGGACGATCTTCCTGTACCCGTCATTGTTCAGCTCTTCATCATACCGCTTCTCTATGATCTGGGCAAGTGCTTCCTCTGCCATATGCTCTAACCCGTCATAGGTATCTGCCATCTTCACCTCTATGATAAATGCCGTGTCCTTCCTAGATGCCGGCTTTGCATACAGGTCGCTCCTGCCGTTGCCACTCTCCCTGTTGGAGCGCACCACATAATCATCCGTTCCGGACAGGATCCCGGTCAGGATTCCGTGATAAAAATTCTCGTAATAATCGTAATAGCTGATACACTGCTTTAACACCTTGTCAAGCTCTCTCTGGAAGGTCTCCCCGTCACTGCCAAAGAATGCCCGAAGCAATGCTGTCCGGTCCCCATTGACCACCTCATCATGGAACCAGTCCCGGATCTTGCTCTCAAAGATATACCGCACCTCTTCATTCGGGATGGAAAGCGTCACATATCTCTGTCTTTTCTCTATCCGCATGCTCTCCATCTTGAAATAGCCTGTAAAGAACATAAAATTCCAGAGATTCTCCATATTATCATAAATCTCTCCATAAGTGATATCCTCATGCACCTGTTTCTCTAACTGTGCTCCATGAATCATCTGTTCGATCTCATCCTTTGTATCCCGGTCTGCCCGGTCGATCATCTCCCGCACAATGCTGTTGGAGCTGCTGTTCGCCCAGTGGGATTCCGGAAAGGCTTTCAAATTCGATAAATATTCATCAACCTGAAGGATCACACTCCATGGATTATATACATTGGTATCTCCAAACCGGTAGCCATTGTACCATTCCTTAATGCGCTCATAATGTTTATCCAGTCCATAGTATTCACACATCGCTAAGACTTCCTGATCCGTAAAACCAAAATACCCGGAATACTGTTCATTCAAAATCGAATAAATCTTCAGATTATTCATTCCGGTGAAAATACTCTCCTTAGAAACCCTGAGACATCCGGTCAGCACCGCAAATTCCAGATACGGATTCGTCTTTAACGCCGATTCAAACAGAGAACGGATAAAATTCACCATACGGTCATAAAAGCCATAGAAATAAGCCGTCTCCAAAGGCACATCGTACTCATCGATCAGTATGATGACCTTTTCCCCGAAATAAGTATACAGACATTGGGACAAAAACGCTATCGCATCCCGATACCACGACTCCTCCGCCTTAAACGTCATGAGCATCATATAGCGCTCACGGTACATAGAAAGCCGTTCATCCTCCATGATAAACCGGTGCCTCTCAAACTGGGAGACGATCTGCTTGCGCATCGCATCATAGGAAAACTCCCACGTATCCTGTTTCGCCCCTTTGAGTGTCAGAAAAATGACCGGATACTTCCCCTGGTGCTTCATATATTTCTCCCCATACGATGCAATCTCCAATCCTTCGAACAGATGCCGGTATTCCATCTTCTTCCCCGCAATATCCCAGCCATTCTCAAAGAAATACTGCAGCATGCTCATATTCAGGGTCTTGCCGAACCGTCTCGGTCTGGTAAAGAGATTCACCATGGTTCTCTGATCTAACAGATCCTTAATCATTCGTGTCTTATCCACATAATAGAGTTCATTTTCCATCAAATGCGCAAAATCATCATATCCCACAGGTAATGCTTTCATCACCTCCGGGTCAAAAATACTCTCTGCCATACAATTACTCCGCCTTCTTAACATTTTTTCTATACTCGCCAGCTAACTTAACTGTCGAACCAACTCTCTACGGTATATACAGTGCATCTAAACAATTGCCTTCGGTAATTACTAAGGTGAACTAATATAAAATATATCATAACATATCTGCGCGAATTTATCCACACATACTCCCTCCCCCTGCATTAATATACAAACTGAGCAATTTAATATTTTTACCATCCCGGTCAATCCACAATCAGAGCTACACTGCACCAATTCCAATACTTAACTTGAAGTCTGACTTACTGCTCATGGCAATTATTCCTGAATCAACTGATAAGCGGAAACCCTCTTCATCCTTCCGGATAATAAAAAGCTGAATCCAAATACCAGAAGTGTGACGATGACTATGGTAAACACAATCAGTACCGCAAGCCTTAACTGCCCACTGGTGAATCCCACCGCCTTCTTGATTCCGAATTCCTTCTCCCGCCTGATAAATACCGTCTTTAACAGAAGCCGGATTACAAGGAGTACCGTGATGACATTCAGTACGATCAGCAGCAGGATCAGGAAACCAACCACGTATACCGGAACATTTTCATTGCTCCTACTGTACCGATAGGTATTATCCGTGCCGATACACCGACTGCCCAGAAGCTCCTCTGCCTCCGACAGAACTGCGTCAACACGCTCCGCACTTGGTTCTTCCAACCGGAACCGGATATCGCTGTAATCCAGATCCATTCCGAGTCTCTTCGCACCTTCATCTGTGATATAGATCCTCTCGCCGAAGCCATACACCGCCTGCTGGAGTCCGGTCACGAGAAAGGCCCCCTTATGCTCCCCCCTCTCAATAACCACCTCATCGCCGATACCGACCCCCGCCTTTTGGGCGATGACGGTGCCAAGCACTGCCTCATTGGCTTCCCGGATCATATCCCCTTCATAGACACCGCAATACACATATTCCGGCCGGCTTACATAAATAAGCGTTGCCTCATTGGCTTTCACGCTTGCGACATCACCCTCCAGACCATACGCCTGTGATACCCCGTCAATACCCTGAATCTTCTCTATCAGATCATACATTTCCTCTTCCGAGGATGCGTTGATCGATACGTACCCAGCCGCTCCATCTCC
>JAFVCQ010000195.1 GCA_017479085.1 Lachnospiraceae bacterium
ATCAGCCGATGGGTGGTATGCCAAGTGGAAGTCAGGCCAGTGATATGGAGATTACAACAGCGCATATTCTGGGAACGAAGCGGAAGATTAACGAGATTCTGGCAAGGGAATGTGGGAGACCGGTAGAAGAGCTGGAAAGGGACACAGACAGAGATAACTGGCTGAGTGCGCAGGAGGCATTGGAGTACGGTTTGATCGATTCAGTCATTACGAATCGCGAATAGAAATAGAGAATGAGGTGTAAGAGCTATGGCAGGTCGTGGAGATGACAGAAAACCACTTCGTTGTTCATTCTGTAATAAGACACAGGATCAGGTGCGGAAACTGATTGCCGGACAGAATGTGTATATTTGTGATGAATGCATAGAGGTTTGTTCTGAGATCATTGAAGACGAATTAGAGGATTTTGAAGAGTCATCAGATATTAATTTGTTAAAACCAAAGGAGATCAAGGAGTTTCTTGATCAGTACGTGATTGGTCAGGAGGAGGCAAAGAAGGTACTGTCCGTTGCAGTATACAATCATTATAAGCGAATCCTGTCCGATAAGGATTTTGATGTGGAGCTGCAAAAGAGTAATATTATCATGGTAGGGCCAACCGGTTCCGGTAAGACATATCTTGCACAGACACTTGCAAGACTGTTGAATGTTCCGTTTGCCATTGCAGATGCAACTGCCCTGACTGAGGCCGGATATGTAGGTGAGGATGTAGAGAACATCTTGTTGAAGATTATTCAGGCGGCTGATTATGATATTGAGCGTGCTCAGCGTGGCATCATATATATTGATGAGATTGACAAGATTACCAAGAAGTCAGAGAATGTATCGATTACAAGAGATGTATCCGGTGAAGGTGTACAACAGGCGTTGTTGAAGATCATTGAGGGTACGGTTGCGTCTGTTCCACCACAGGGTGGGCGGAAACATCCACATCAGGAATTTATCCAGATCGATACCACGAATATTCTGTTCATTTGTGGTGGCGCATTTGACGGTTTGGAAAAGGTGATCCAGAATCGTATCGGCAAGAAGTCGATCGGGTTTGGTTCAGAGCTTGCAGAGCAGACAGAGGAGAACGTAGGTCAGCTTTTGAAGAAGGTTACCCCGTCTGACTTTATCAAATACGGTTTGATTCCGGAATTTATCGGTCGTGTACCGGTATCCGTTACATTGGATCTGTTAGATGCGGATGCTCTTGTCCGGATATTGACAGAACCGAAGAGTGCGATCTGTAAACAATATAAGAGATTGTTTGAGTTAGATGGTGTAGAACTGGAATTCGAGGATGAGGCATTGCGTGCAATTGCGGAAGAGGCAATGAAGCAGAAGACAGGTGCACGGGGGCTTCGTTCCATTATTGAGAAATCGGTCATGGATCTGATGTATGAGGTTCCATCGGATGAAGAGATTGCAAGATGTATTGTCACCAGAGAGACTGTTGAGGGAACGGGAGAGCCGGAGACTATCTATTCGGATTCGCCGCGTCCACGCCGGTCTTTTGTGAAGCGTCATCCGAAGAAGAATAATGGTGAGATTGCATAGAACAATGTAGGAGTGGGACTTGTGGATGAGACAGGTCCCACTTTTAAGATATATGAATGGAGCGGAGTAGATATGGAAAAAGAGGAGAGAAAGTGGTTTCCGGTCATGGCTCTTCGGGATATGGTGATCATGCCGGGAACCAGTGTACATTTTGACATACAGAATGCCTTTTCCCTGAATGCTGTCAATGCGGCGATGGAAGGGGAACAGGAGATGGTGGTGGTGACAGCGAAGAATTTGAACGGAAAGGATAGAGCCACCTTGGAACAGTTATATGAAGTCGGAACAAGGGTGACGGTTCGGCAGGTTTTGAAACTGCCGAAGGGAGTGACCCGTGTTTTGTTCGTGGGCAGAGAACGAGTGGTCATAAAGGAGATTGTAAATGATGAGGCATACAGCCGGGTGGCGGTAGAGGAGGTCCCGCATCAGGAATTAGAGGCGGAGGAACAGGAGGCTCGTGTGCGTATTGTGAGGGATCTGCTGAAACAGTGCAGTGACAGCAGGCTGCTCAATAATCCCGTAGCGGTTACGGCGCTGAACCGGATTGAGAATCTCGAGCTGCTGGTGGATCTGACAACCGAGACCGTACCGATTCCCTATCATTTAAAACAGAGGGTTTTGGAAACTGTGGATCTGTCAGAACGGACGGAGCAGCTTATTTCCATTCTGCTTAATGAAATTGAGATCAGCAATATTCGGGCGGAGATCGGAGAGAAGCTAAAGGATTGTGTCAATCAGAATCAGCGGGAGTATGTCCTGCGGGAACAGATGAAGGTAATTCGAAAAGAGCTCGGAGAAGATAATGCCGAGGATGAG
>JAFVCQ010000196.1 GCA_017479085.1 Lachnospiraceae bacterium
ATGAGCGAATCCGCAAGCAGCAGA
Source organism: Lachnospiraceae bacterium (assembly GCA_017479085.1). Taxonomy (GTDB): domain Bacteria; phylum Bacillota; class Clostridia; order Lachnospirales; family Lachnospiraceae; genus CAG-590. Next base: position 25 of record JAFVCQ010000196.1, read on the forward strand.
ATCCGGCACAGAGCATGCTGACCCGATTGAAGGCAGGTGTTACCATAGAAGAGATCATCCGGGAATACGCGAGGCTGTGAATCAATGTCATTCAGTTAAGGATTAGCCCGTAAACAGCTACCGGGTATGGTATATGTTTCACTATGTAGGGCTATCTGCGGACGTCGGTCCTTAATGAGCAGCCCATGCTGCGAATTTAGTACCGTTACGTCTGCAGCTAAGCGCAAGCGTGCCCGGAATGGGAAACATATACCATACCCGATAGCGTCCGGCTTAACTAAATGACAGTGGGCTGTGAATTGTAACAAAGAAGTCCCGGAAGTCTTGACAGTTTCTATAAATTAAAGTATACTCACCCTTGTATGAGATATGAGGAAACAGAGTATCCGTGCAAATATTTTCTAAGACCACCCGTGGAGGGTAAGGAACAGGGGTTCCTATACTTTACAACCAGCGTGACAGTGCGCACATCAACTTGTAAAACGGTCAATAAGAGTAGTAAAAGTAAGTATTTGCTATATAGACTCTGAACCATACCTTATTTATAGACAGAATCCAATCTGTGAGAGCTGTATCCCGTCAGAGGATGGCAGCAGGATCAGGATGAATCGATTAAGAAACAGGACGGGCCGAATTTTTATGGGAGCGATGTGTATGGGGCACATCGCTTTTTGATGTGTGGGGAAAAGACGACAGCGCTGGATGAAGGATAACTGGAGGAAAAAGGAGATTGGAGAAAAACTAAAGATGTATGGTTTCAATAATCTGACCAAAGCGCTCAGTTTTAATATATATGATGTATGCTATGCCAAGTCGGCCAAGGAACAGAAGGATTATATTGCCTATATTGATGAACAGTATAATTCCGAACGACTGACACAGATTTTGCGGACATTGACGGATATGATCGGAGCTAATATTCTCAATATTTCATATCAGGATTACGAACCTCAGGGGTCGTCCGTTACCATTCTGATCGCAGAGGATTCCATGATTCCGGTTGGCAGTACGAGACTGGCACATCTGGATAAGAGTCATGTAACGGTTCACACGTATCCGGAATATCACCCGGAAACGAGCCTTGCAACCTTCCGTGTGGACATTGATGTGGCAACCTGTGGAAAGATCACGCCGCTTTCCACACTGGATTATCTGATCGGCTCGTTTGATTCGGATATCATAACTATGGATTACCGGGTCAGGGGCTTTACAAGAGATGTGAATGGGAGGAAATGCTTTCTCGATCACAAGATCACATCCATTCAGGACTACATCGATGCAGACATTCTGAAACACTACAATGCGGTGGATATCAATGTGTATGAGGCGAATCTGTTTCACACCAAGATGATTGTCAGGGAAGTGGAATTGCAGAATTATCTGTTTCACACAGATGAGGATGAATTTCCTCCGGAGGTACGCTTGGAGATCCGCAGGAATCTGGAGCAGGAGATGATGGAGATCTTCAGCGGACGTAACGTATATGGACAATAAACAGGTCTGAATGGAAAGGAAAATGGCAAGATGAGTATCTCACAGGAAAATGCACCAATCTATGAGGCATTGATGGAATTTGAAAAAAAGAGGGTGGTTCCCTTTGATGTACCCGGACATAAACGCGGGAGGGGGAATCCGGAACTGGCAGAGCTTTTGGGAGAGCAGTGCGTCCGTATGGATGTCAATTCCATGAAGCCGCTGGATAATCTTTGTCATCCGGTTTCGGTGATTCGGGAAGCGGAAGAGCTGGCGGCAGAGGCCTTTGGTGCGGCTCATGCATTTTTGATGGTGGGTGGAACCACGTCTGCGGTGCAGGCTATGGTATTGTCAACGGTCAAGCGGGGAGATAAGATCATACTGCCCCGGAATGTGCACCGGAGTGTAATGGGGGCATTGGTACTGTGTGGCGCGATTCCGGTCTATGTGGATCCTGCCTGCGATGAGAGGCTGGGCATCCCGCTGGGGATGCGGTTGATGGATGTAGAGACTGCGATACGGACGAATCCGGATGCAAAGGCCGTATTGGTCAACAATCCGACATACTATGGAATCTGTTCCGATCTCAGGTCGATTGTCAAAATGGCACATGCATATGGAATGTTGTGCCTTGTGGACGAGGCACACGGAACCCATTTTTACTTTGGAGCGGATATGCCGGTGCCCGCTATGGCAGCCGGAGCGGATCTTGCGGCTGTCTCCATGCACAAGTCAGGGGGGAGTCTGACACAGAGCTCGATGCTGTTGACGGGCTCCGGCGTGTCTGCCGGTTATGTGCGCCAGATCATTAATCTGACACAGACCACCAGTGGTTCCTATCTGCTGATGGCAAGTCTGGATATCTCCAGAAGGAATCTTGCCCTTCGTGGGAGAGAGGCCTTTGCGGAGGTGGTGCGGCTTGCCGGTTATGCGAGGGAGGAGATCAATGCGATTGCCGGATACTATGCGTATTCGGGAGAGCTGATCAATCATGACAGTGTGTTTGATTTTGATGTGACAAAGCTGGCGATCCATACACTGGATATCGGGCTTGCCGGTATTGAAGTGTATGATCTTCTGCGGGATGAGTATGAGATTCAGGTGGAGTTTGGTGATCTGGGCAATCTGCTGGCATATCTTTCCATCGGAGACCGTCTGCGCGAGGTGGAGCGGCTGGTATCCGCTCTTGCCGAGATCAAGAGGAGATTCGGACGGTCAGACCGGAATGACCTCATGCGGCAGGAATACATTGAGCCGGAGGTTGCAGTGTCACCACAGGAAGCCTTTTATGCAGAAAAGGAGTCCCTTCCGATTGCCAGGACGAAGGGCAGGGTATGCAGTGAATTTGTCATGTGCTATCCACCGGGAATCCCCATTCTGGCACCCGGTGAACGAATCACGGGGGAGATCCTTGACTATATCGCCTATGCAAAGGAAAAGGGATGCAGCATGACAGGGACAGAGGATGCAGAGATTGACCGGTTAAATGTATTGAAAGGGGAGTATTGAGGAATGGATTTTTGGTTTTCAGAGGAACATACACCGAATGTAAAGCTGTCGATTCGCGTGGACAGACAATTGTACAGTGGCAAGAGCGAATTTCAGAGAATCGATGTGTTTGAGTCGGTGGAATTTGGCAAATTTCTTACGCTGGATGGCTATATGATGCTGACGGAGAAAGACGAATTTATCTACCATGAAATGATCACCCATGTGCCAATGGCAGTACATCCCCATGTACAAAAGGTACTGGTCATCGGTGCAGGAGATGGCGGAGTGATCCGTGAGCTCACCCGGTATCCGGATCTGGAACAGATTGATATGGTGGAGATTGATGCACAGGTCGTAGAGGTCTGTAAGCAATATCTGCCGCAGACTGCCTCCTGGTTTGATGATGAGCGTGTGACCCTGTACTATGAGGATGGACTACGGTTCGTGAGAACAAAGGAGTCAGAGTATGACCTGATCATCGTGGATTCGACGGATCCCTTTGGACCGGGCGAGGGTCTGTTTACCAGAGAATTCTACGGCAACTGCTATAAGGCGCTCAAAGAAGATGGGATTCTCGTGAACCAGCATGAGAGTCCGTTCTATGAGGGGGATGCTGTTGCCTGTCAGCGCGCACATCGGAATATCGTGGAATTCTTTCCCATCAGCAAGGTCTATCAGGCGCATATTCCGACCTATTCTTCCGGTCATTGGCTGTTCGGGTTTGCCTCAAAGCGCTATCACCCGTTAAGGGATCTGGATGAAGAACGCTGGAACGAGCGGAAGCTGGCGTGCAGATATTACACTACCATGCTGCACAAAGGGGCATTTTACATTCCGGCATATGTGGAAGAGATGTTGAAGGATGTGGAGAGTGCGGGTTATACTACATAATCTTAGTATTTGGAGAAGAGAATCATGTTAGCAAAGAATACAGAGACTTTTTTGGAATGTGACAAAGCATATGATAAAGCGTCGGTCATCCTGTTTGGAGCGCCCTTTGATTCCACCACGTCCTACCGGCCGGGTGCCAGATTCGGAAGCGCTGCCATCCGCAGGGAATCGTATGGGATTGAGAGTTACAGTCCCTATCAGGACAGGGATCTGATCGATTCGCAGGTGATGGACAGCGGAGACATTGAATTGTCCCTCGGCGATACCGGTCAGTGCCTTCGACAGATTGAGCACAGAACCGGGACAATCCTGACAGATGGCAAGCTTCCCTTTATGCTGGGAGGGGAGCATCTTGTGACACTTGGAGCCTTTCAGGCGGTACAGAAGCGATATCCGGAGGTGCATATTCTGCATTTTGATGCGCATGCGGATCTGCGGGAGGACTATCTGGGAGTGAAGCTCTCCCATGCCTGTGTGCTGCGCAGGTGTCATGAGCTGATCGGGGATGGAAGAATTCACCAGTTTGGGATCCGGTCCGGTGACAGGGAAGAGTTTGCATGGGGCAGGGAGCATGTGGAGACACACCGTTTTCATTTTCAGGAGCTGCCGGACACATTGGATAGGCTGAAGGGCATTCCGGTGTACTTCACGCTTGATCTGGATGTCTTAGACCCGTCGGTCTTTCCGGGAACCGGAACACCGGAACCGGGAGGTGTAAGCTTCGAGGAGCTTCGGCAGGCCGTGACGGAGGTATGCCGGACTCTTACCATTGTAGGGTGTGATGTCAATGAGCTTTCCCCTCATTACGATACAAGCGGGGTATCCACAATGGTCGCCTGCAAGATCGTACGGGAGATGCTGCTTGCGCTGTCATAAATTAAGGAGCTGTCACGAAATACCTTGTGCTTTGTTCGATGGATTTTTCGGGTCCGGAATGTGAAACATATACCATATTCGGTAGCGTCCGGCTTACCCAAATGATATTGGGACGTGTGAATGTCAAAGAGAGGAGAAGAACATGGGAAAAGTATTGATCATCGGCTGCGGCGGTGTAGCGGGCGTAGCCATTCAGAAATGTTGTCAGAATACAGAGGTATTTGAGGAAATCTGCATTGCAAGCCGCACCAGATCCAAATGCGATGCGCTAAAGAAGAAGTTGGAGGGAACGGCAAAGATTACCACCGAACAGGTGGATGCAGACCATGTGGAGGAACTGATCGCTCTGATTCGGAAGGTGCAGCCGGATCTGGTCATGAACATTGCACTTCCATATCAGGATCTTACGATTATGGATGCCTGTCTGGAGTGTGGAGTCAACTATATGGACACCGCTAATTATGAGCCGGAGGATCTCTCGGATCCGGCATGGCGCGCAGTCTATGAGAAACGCTGTAAGGAAGCCGGCTTCTCGGCCTACTTTGACTATTCATGGCAGTGGGCCTATCACGAAAGATTTGAAAAGGTGGGGCTTACCGCATTGCTGGGCAGCGGGTTTGATCCGGGTGTGACCCAGGCTTACTGTGCCTATGCAAAGAAGCATTTATTTGATACCATTGATACCATTGATATCTTAGACTGCAATGGAGGAGATCATGGGTATCCCTTTGCCACGAATTTTAATCCGGAGATCAATTTGCGCGAGGTGTCCGCGCCGGGTTCTTACTGGGAAAACGGACATTGGGTGGAGATACCTGCCATGAGTATCAAACGGGAATATGAGTTTGATCAGGTGGGGAAGAAGGATATGTATCTGCTTCACCATGAGGAGATCGAGTCGCTGGCAAAGAATCTGCCGGAGGTACAGCGAATCCGTTTTTTCATGACCTTTGGACAGAGCTATCTCACCCATATGAAATGTCTGGAAAATGTGGGCATGCTCTCCACCGAACCTGTGGAATATGAGGGGAAGCAGATCGTTCCAATCCAGTTTTTGAAGGCACTGCTTCCGGATCCGGCAACGCTGGGGCCGCGTACCGTAGGTAAGACGAATATCGGCTGTATCTTCACCGGCAGGAAGGACGGGCAGGAGAGAAAGGCATATATCTATAACGTATGCGATCATCAGGAGTGCTACCGGGAGGTGGGTTCTCAGGCAATCTCCTATACAACCGGTGTTCCGGCCATGATCGGCGCCATGATGCTGCTGACCGGAAAATGGAACAAGCCGGGTGTGCATACGGTTGAGGAATTCGATCCGGATCCGTATATGGATGCGTTGAACAAGTGGGGGCTGCCGTGGCAGATTCAGGAGAATCCGGCTCTGGTGAAATGAGGTCAGATGCGTAATTTGTGAGTTTGTGTCCCGAATGAACAGGCGGGCAGGATATCAAAAATGATCTGGGAGGAGCTTATGCAGATCCATGAAATGCGGACACCATTTTTTCTGGTGGATGAAAAAAAACTGATACAGAATCTGGAACTTTTAAAAAAGCTGCAGGACGATACCGGCTGCAAAATTCTTCTGGCACAGAAAGCGTTTTCCATGTTTGCGTGTTACCCTCTGATTGGCAGATATCTGGCGGGAACGACGGCCAGCGGTCTATATGAGGCCAGACTGGGGAGGGAAGCATTGGGAGGCGAGACACATGTGTATGCACCTGCTTACCGGGAGGATGAGTTTGATGCCCTTTTAATGGAGGCAGACCACATTGTGTTCAACAGTCCTTCCCAGATCAGGCAGTTTGGAAACAGGGCGAAGGCCGCCGGGAAATCGATCGGTCTCAGAGTGAATCCGGAGTGTTCCACGCAGGAAGGACATGCCATCTATGATCCATGCGGCAGAGCCTCGCGGCTGGGAACCGTGCGCTCACGGATGGATGAAAGCCTGCTGCCGCTTCTGGACGGCCTGCATTTTCACACGCTATGTGAGCAGAATTCGGATGCGCTCGCTGTGACTGCCCATGCATTTGAAGACAAATTCGGATCGTTTCTTGCCGGTATGAAATGGCTTAACATGGGGGGCGGTCATCATATCACACGGGAGGATTACGACCTTGCCACACTGAAAAGAGTGATCTGTCATTTTCAGGACACCTATGGCGTACAGGTCTATTTGGAGCCGGGAGAGGCTGTCGTACTGAATGCCGGATATCTGGTGTCTTCTGTGTTGGAGCTCGTGCAAAATGATATGCAGATTGCGATACTGGACACCTCTGCCGCCTGTCACATGCCGGATGTGCTGGAAATGCCATATCGCCCGCCGGTGCAGGGTGCAGGTGCTCCGGATGAGAAGGCGTATACCTATCGTCTGGCCGGCCCCACCTGTCTGGCAGGGGATGTGATCGGTGATTATTCCTTCGACCGTCCGTTAGAGAGGGGCAGTCGGATCATATTGGAGGACATGGCACTCTACACGATGGTAAAGACCAATACATTTAATGGAATGCGTCTGCCGGATCTGGCGATTTTGGAACAAACGGGTAACATCCGGATGATTAAAACATTTGGATATGAGGATTTTAAATGCAGACTTTCCTGATCAGGCATCGGAAGAAAATGATTTTGAAAAATCGTTCCTTCCGGTGCCTGAATACTGTAAATATGCGGGTTGCAAAATTCCATAAACGTAAAAAGAGAAGACCTTCGTCTTCTCTTTTTATGAGGGGGGAGAATTTCAATATAAGTACTTTGTACTTATTATGAAAAGTTTACATACGTTAGTATAGAGAATAAATGTGAACAAATTGTGTTTGAATTGTTTTTTCTTTGTGAAATTGGGCCGGTTTTGGACTTCCAAAGTCAAAGTAAAAAGCAGCACGCAACGTTTGAAACGTGTACGTGCTGCCCTGGTTTATGAGAGCTCGTTGAAGCTACTGACATTTCCGACGACTGGTTTTGCATCCTTGCCATAACAGCCGCTTGAATATAGAAGTAATGTTTCATCATCTGCGCCATAGGCGGCTTGTAAAAAGGCGTCGAATTTTTTAGGTTTCTTTGTTCTTTTTACGAGTTGCCATTTGCTCTGTTGATGGTTAAATTTGGAAGTTGCTAGAATCGCCAAAACGGGTCTGACAGCTTGTGATTGTGTCTGCGCATTCATAGTAATCTACTCCTTGAAATTACGTCAGAATGCCATTAGCTTCTACAATATATATCGGTAAAATGTACCGATTTCTTTAGAAATAGCTGAAAGAGAATTATTTATTCCGTTTCCTTTTTCCAGTCGTCAATTCCCTTCATAACAGCATCATAGGTCTTCTGGGAAATCTCCGGAAGATCTCCGCCCCAAAGCTTAGCAGCCTGCTTGAAACCCTTCTCGATGGCATTACGCATCTCTTCTGCCTTCGCACTGTCTCCTCCGGTCAGAGCCTTGGCAAAGTCAAGAATACGCTCGGATGTCTGCTTCACACCCCAGTAGCCGTCTTCGGATACGTCCTCTGCGGCCTGCTTAGCGGTTGCCTCGTCTACCTTAATGCTGCCGTCCTGTATGCCCTGACGGAACTGGCTCCAGATGCTTGCATTCTCTGCGGCTTTTCCCTGTTTGGAAATTAACTGCTCTACGATTCCCTTTAACTGGGAAAGGCGAGAATCTGCATCTGCCTTCAGCTTTGCAATCGTCTCACTGTCTACCTTGCTGTTCTTCTTAGAAGAAACGGTGTCCGTCTTTGCAGTCTCACTGTTCTTTGAAGGCTCATAGATAACACCTGTGTCCTCAGCGGTTTCCACAGCAGATGAGTCGGCTTTTGCTTCCGTGCTCGGCTCCGTCCCCTTGATCTGTGAAACCAGATTACTTGTGTAAGCACTGCTTCCTACATTGGTAACACTCATAAATATACCCTCCTTGGTCATTTGAAAGTTTCGCTGACTGTGTACAGCGAAATGGTTTACAGGTACCAGTGTAAATGTCCGTATTCATGCAATGCGGGCAGTGTGATTCGTCACCCGGTTCTGCATAATAGAAACACTACACTGTTTCTATTATAGTATCGGAAGATGGTATCATAATCTTTAGAGAAATTTGGAAATTTTTGTTGGTTTGCGGGTAGATAAAATTCGTACAAAATGGTATACTGTATACAATTATCAGGAGGAGGACAATCTGGCATGGAGGATATACAGTTAAGGGCATATGCCAAGATCAATCTGGGTCTGGATGTGGTGAGAAAACGGGAAGACGGTTACCATGAGGTTCGAATGATCATGCAGACCGTGAAGTTATTTGACAAGCTGAATTTTCATCTGTTAGAGGAGGATACGATTCGTATAAAAACGAATCTCGGATTTCTGCCGGTGGATGGGAATAATCTGGTGTATAAGGCAATCCGGCTTTTGAAGGATACCTATCATGTGGACAAGGGAGTGGAGGTGGATCTGTTTAAGTGTATTCCGGTTGCAGCGGGAATGGCGGGCGGAAGTACAGATTGCGCCGCAGCGCTCGTGGGGGCATCCCGGTTATTTGGACTGCGCTTGAAGAAGCAGAAGCTGATGGAACTCGGAGTGCAGTTAGGGGCAGATGTTCCGTACTGTGTCCTGCGGGGAACCGCTCTTTCTGAGGGAATCGGAGAAGTGCTGACACCGCTGCCCTCGATTCCGGACTGTTATATTCTGATCGCAAAACCCCCGATTTCAGTGTCTACCAGATTTGTCTATGAACATTTAGATGCGGGTGGATTGAAGGAGCATCCGGATATTGACGGGATGGTACAGGCGATTCGGGGGAGAAGTCTTTCCGGTATCACAGACCGGATGGAGAATGTACTCGAGCGGGTTACGATTCCGCAATATCCGGTCATTCAGAAGATCAAGGACTGTATGAGGGAACATGGGGCGATGAATGCTTTGATGAGCGGTTCCGGCCCTACGGTGTTTGGCATTTTTTCCGGAGAACAGGATGCGGTGTGCGCAAAGGCTGCAATACGCAAGAGGGAGTTGGCCGGACAGGTGTATGTGGTGAGACCGTTTAATCAGGATATCTAGTATAATCCACATTCAATAAGCGTATGCTGCCCGTAGAGGATTGAAAACAAGGATAGATCGGGAGAGGAGAGGATTGTGTGGAACTAAAATATGATGCGGGAAATGAATATCTGCCCCTGAGGGATGTGGTGTTTCAGGCATTGCGGCAGGCGATTATCACCGGTGAGTTCTCGCCGGGAGAGCGGCTTATGGAGATTAAGCTTGCAAATAAGCTGGGAGTCAGCCGTACACCGGTACGGGAGGCGATCCGTATGCTGGAATTAGAGGGACTGGTGGTGATGGTGCCGAGAAAGGGAGCTGAGGTAGCCCGTATTACGGAGAAGGATCTGCGGGATGCGCTGGAGGTGCGCACTGCCATTGAGGAGCTCTCCGTAGAGCTTGCCTGTGAGCGGATCGATGATGAGGGCAGAGCGCGGCTAAAACAGGCGTGTATTGATTTCAAGGAGGCCATTGACACGAAGCATGTTCAGAATATTGTAGATGGGGATGTGCGGTTTCATGATGTCATCTTTGATATCACGAAGAATCAGCGTCTGATCAGCATTGCCCATAATCTCAGAGAGCAGGTTTACCGTTATCGGGTGGAATATGTGAAGGATTTTTCCTATCATGACGTACTGGTGAGTGAGCATTATGAGATCACCAATGCGATTCTGATGAAGGATGTGGAAAAGGCGAGGGAGATCATGCGCAAGCATCTGTATAATCAGGAACTGATCGTGATTCGGAATTTGAAGGGGACGTTATAGAAGGGTAAACAGGAAATAATTAGCGCAATCTCTTCATACTATTTCCTCATGAGAATAGAAAGGGACAACCTCACACATACTAGAAATGCATTTCATTTCGTATGTGTGAGGTTTTTTATGGAGATCAGATATAATGAAAAAAACGAACTGGACCTGCCAATCAGCCGGGAACTCAGCAAAAATATAGAGGTGTTGGATTCCCTGTTTTCGGACTGGGGCGATCTGGTGAAGAAGGAGTTTGTGCTGGAGCGGGAAGATGGGAATCTAGGCATGTATATCCTTTATATTGACGGGCTGACCGACAATGAGATGGTGGAGCGCACCATAACCAGACCGCTTTTGTATGAGTGGAGGAAGGCTGCAAAGAGCGGGGAGGACAAGACCGAAGGTACATCCCTGTGTTCCGAGTGGGAGAAGATTTTCCATTATGAGACGGAAGCGGTGGATCTGGTGGAAAAGGACACGATGATGGACGCCATCGGCTGCATGTTAAATGGAGACACCGCGATCTTCATTGACGGGGAAGAAAAGGCATTGGTTCTGTCCACTAAGCGTTTTCCGACCCGTTCCGTGGGTGAACCGCAGAAGGAGGCGGGGCTGAAGGGGCCGAGGGACAGCTTTACAGAGAATTTCCGCACCAATACAGCACTGCTCAGAAGGAGGATCAAGGATCCGAAGATGAAGGCAAAGCAGGGATATCTCGGACAGCGCTCCAGAACGGTATACGGACTGATGTACATGGAGGATCTGGTCTATCCGTCCCTCCTGTCGCAGATTGAGGAACGACTGGACAGCTTTGCCATTGACGGGATCTTTGACAGCGGAATGCTCGTGCATTTATTGGAGGAAAAATGGTATTCCCCTTTTCCACAGGTACAGACCACGGAACGTCCCGATAAGGCGGCCTCTGCCATACTGGAGGGCAGGGTGGTACTGGTGGTGGACAACTCGCCGGAGGTGATCATTCTTCCCACTACCTTTAATACTTTTTTTCAGGCAGCGGACGATTATTACAACCGGTTTGCAGTCGGAACCTTTGCGAGGTGCCTCCGGTACCTGGCAGCGTATATTACGGTTCTGTTACCGGGACTCTATATTGCGATCACCTGTTATTACCCGCAGGTACTGCCCACTGATTTCTTGTTGGCGATTGTGGGGGCGCGAAGTGATGTGACCTTTCCGATCGTTGTGGAGGTGCTTTTGATGGAGCTGTTGTTTGAGCTGCTGCGGGAGGCCGGAATCAGGCTTCCGGGGCAGATGGGCAATACCATTGGCGTGGTAGGCGGTCTGATCGTCGGTCAGGCCGCAGTGGAGGCATCGCTGGTCAGTACGATCGTGGTGATCGTGGTGGCACTGACCGCCATCGCATCCTTTGCCATCCCGAATGAGGAGTTTTCCTCTACCTTCCGGCTGTTAAAATTTGCCATGATTCTTCTGGGGGCTTTCTGGGGACTTTATGGAATTTTGCTGGGAATCCTGATCCTTCAGATCCATCTTGCCTCGCTGGAAAGCTTTGGCATTC
>JAFVCQ010000197.1 GCA_017479085.1 Lachnospiraceae bacterium
AAATCCAAGATCCTTCTGAACAGCGATAGACTGTGCTGCAAATGCCTCGTTCGCCTCAATGATATCAAAGTCTTCAATCTTATAACCGGTCTTCTCCAAAACCTTCTTCGTAGACGCAACCGGACCAACACCCATGATGGAAGGATCAACACCTCCTAATGCACCTGCTACAAACGTAGCCATCGGCTTCACGCCTAACTCCTTCGCCTTCTCCTCGCTCATAACAACGATCGCTGCTGCTCCGTCATTGATACCGGAGGAATTCGCTGCAGTTACAATGCCATCCGGCTTAAATGCAGGGCGAAGCTTTGCAATGCTCTCTGCAGTTGTTCCCGGACGCGGACCCTCATCTGTGTCCACCGTAACCGTCTCTTTTTTCTTCTTCACTTCTACCGGAACAATCTCATCCTTAAATGCACCGGACTCAACTGCTGCTGCTGCCTTCTGCTGGGATCTTGCTGCAAACTCATCCAATTCCTGTCTTGTGATTCCATACTTCTCACATACATTCTCTGCGGTGATACCCATATGGTAATCATTGAATGCATCCCACAATGCATCATTCACCATTGTATCCACTACCGTATTGTTACCCATTCTATATCCGAAACGTGCCTGCTTCAAAGCATATGGAGCCATTGACATGTTCTCCATACCACCTGCTACGACAATATCTGCATCGCCAGCCTGAATCATCTGTGCAGCCATATTCACACAATTCAGTCCGGAACCACATACAACATTCACTGTAACAGCCGGTGTCTCAATCGGTAAACCGGCCTTAATGGATGCCTGACGTGCCACATTCTGTCCGAGACCTGCCTGAATCACACAACCCATATATACATGGTCAACCTGATCTGCAGGAACACCTGCTCTGTTCAATGCCTCCTTAATAACAATAGAACCCAACTCCGGAGCAGGAACTGTACTTAATGCACCACCCATCGTTCCGATTGCTGTACGACAAGCGCCAGCTAAAACAACTTTTTTTGACATAATGAAATATCCTCCGTTTTAAATTTTGCAGACAGATATGAAATCTCTTTGTAAACAGCCGATTCAACCAGATTTCATTCATCACGCAATCTGCTTACCATCATAGCATATATTTCCCAAAGTTGCAACCAAATATACCGCAGGAAATAAGGAAAAATAGCAAAAAACCGTTCATTTTTTTGTTTTTGGCAAACGCCGGTTTCGTCCGTTTCCCTGCTTTCCATGTGGTCGTTTCCGTGCCTGATTTTTACGGGCGGTACCTTCTTCTTTTATTTTTCTCGGTGTTATCAGACATTTTTTATCAAAACCGATCAGGTCAGAACGTCCCGCCTTTAACAGTGCTTCCCTGACCAGATCATAATTCTCCGGTCGCCGATACTGGATCAGAGCCCTCTGCATCGCCTTCTCATGCGGGTTCGCCGGAATATATACCGGTTCCATCGTTCTCGGATCCACTCCGGTATAATACATACAGGTTGAGATCGTGGATGGTGTCGGATAAAAATCCTGCACCTGCTCCGGCATATAACCAAGATCCCGAATATATTCTGCCAGTGCAACTGCGTCCGTCAATCCGGAGCCGGGATGTGAGGACATCAGATAAGGAACCAGATACTGCTTCATGCCCAATTGCCGGTTCACCTGTTCAAACCGTTTCACAAACTTTTGATAGATATGGTTGTCAGGCTTTCCCATCAATCGGAGCACCCGGTCTGTCACATGCTCCGGTGCCACCCGAAGCTGTCCGCTGATATGATACCTGCAAAGCTCCTTCAAAAAGGTATCATCTGAGTCCGCAAGCACATAGTCAAATCGAATTCCCGAACGTATAAATACCTTCTTCACTCCCGGAAGATGCCTCAGCTTTCTGAGTAGTTCCACATAATCAGAATGATCTGCTCTCAGATTCCGGCATGGGGACGGAAACAGACACTGCCGATTCGGACAGGCTCCATGCTCCATCTGTTTGTCACAGGCCGGTGCCCTGAAATTCGCAGTCGGGCCGCCCACATCATGAATATATCCCTTGAAGGCCGCATCTTTTGTCATCCAAACCGCCTCCCGAAGCAGGGATTCATGACTTCTGCTCTGTAAGCTCCTTCCTTGATGAAAGGTAAGCGCACAAAAATTGCATCCACCGAAGCATCCCCGATTACTGGTCAGAGAAAACCGCATCTCGGAAGCCGCCGGAATTCCTCCGGCTTTCTCATACACCGGATGATAATTCCGCATATACGGTAGTTCATAGATATCATCCATCTCCTGCACGGTCAGCGGTCTGGCCGGTGGATTCTGTACCACGTACTGTCTGGCACCATACGGCTCAATCAATGGCTTTGCAAGAAACGGATCTGTATTTTTATATTGTATGGCGAAGCTTTTTGCATATTCCAATTTGTTCTGCTGTAAAGCCGGATAATCCGGCAACACGATTCCGTCATAAACCGAATCCCTATCCCTCGTCTTATATACCGTCCCCTGCACAAAGGTAATATCACGAATCGAAAGACCACTCTGCAATGAATCTGCAATCTCTACCACTGCCAGTTCTCCCATTCCATAGATCAGCAGATCGGCACCCGAATCCAACAGGATTGACTTTTTTAATTTATTAGACCAATAATCATAATGGGCTAGTCTTCGCAGACTGGCCTCGATCCCTCCGATCACAATCGGCACATCTTTGTACATCTGACGGATCAGGCTGCAATACACGATTGTGGCATAGTCCGGCCTTTTTCCCGATACCCCGCCCGGTGTATAAGCATCCGTATTTCTTCTTTTTTTGGAAACGGTATAATGATTGACCATCGAATCCATGTTGCCTGCACTTACCAAAAAACCCAGTCTGGGTTTTCCAAATTCTGTAACCGTCTCCGGTTTCTTCCAGTCAGGTTGAGCCAGAATCGCAACCTTATACCCATTGGTCTCAAGCACCCGACTGATGATGGCCGGACCAAAGGAAGGATGATCGACATATGCATCCCCGATCACATAGACAAAATCCGGCTGTGTCCAGCCTCTCTTCCGCATATCCTGTTTTGTAATTGGCAAATCATCCATATACTCCTCTTTTCCCCAATCTCAAACCACAGTCGTTGTCCCTGCATAACCAGGTTACAATTCATAGTACAATATCATTAAGGAATTGTCACCTCAGAGGGACGGGTGCTTGTCAGCCTGGCTCATTGTTTGCAGAAATAAAAGCGTCAATCTCATCATACAATATGATTCTCATTGACGCTTCCCAATTGCACTGCACCTGCACAGACCGTTGCCCCGGCACAACGCACACGGTTATTTGTTTGAATAATTGACCGATTTGCCAGCACCGACTACAACAGCCTCCAATGCGGATTCTCCCACATAGGCACGGATTCCGGTACTCTCTTCCACCAGCTTATCCAACCCATAGATCAGACTTCCTCCTCCGCTTAAGATAATCCCCTGCTCTGCTATATCTGCAACCAGCTCCGGTGGGGATATCTCCAGTACATTGTGTATGGTATCCAGAATCTGTGCAGTCACCTCTGCAAATGCCTCTATCGTCTCCTCTGAAGACACAATAATCCTTGCAGGGAATCCCGTTACCAGATCCCTTCCCTTCACTTCCATCATCACGGGCTCCTCCCGCGGGTACACAGAACCAATCGTCATCTTGATTCGTTCTGCTGTCGGCTCGCCAATCAACAGATTGTAGGTACGTCGAATATACTTAACAATAGCCTCATTGTAATCGTCTCCTGCAATTTTTAAAGAATTACTCTCCACGATACCACCCAGTGAAATCACTGCCACATCACTGGTACCGCCACCAATATCGACGATCATAGTACCCTTTGGCAGGGAAATGTCAATTCGGGAACCAATTGCGGCAGCAATCGGCTCTTCCATAATATCTACATGTTTCGCTCCGGTCAGGTACGCTGCATCCACAACAGCACGCTTCTCAACCTCTGTCACACCACTGGGTACACAGACGCAGATTCTCGGTCTGCCAAACATCCTTTTTTTCTGCATGGCGGTTTCGATAAATGCCTTAAGCATCCGTTCCGTCACCGTATAATCTGAGATCACACCCTGTCTTAACGGACGTATCACCTCAATATTCTCAGGTTCCTTCCCCATCATCAGCTTCGCCTTCTGTCCAATTGCAATCAATTTCTTAGTTTTTTTCTCAAATGCCACCACCGATGGCTGGTTAATCACGATCCCTCTTCCTTTTACATAGACCAAAACATTTGCCGTTCCGAGATCAATTCCTATATCCATATCAAACATATTGTTTTTCCTCCGTCGCTCTTTTATATACTAACAAAAAATACAGAAAAAACAAGTCAATTTTTTGTTTTTTCTGTATTTTTATGTTTCATTTGGAAAAATTATTCAAAATCGCCCGGAAGTAAATGATGTTCCTGCTCTCCTGATGCCATCTCTCTGTTATGGGCTTTGGATACCGCATTATCCACAAACTTGAATACCCGGTCCATGTTTCCGCTCTCCGCTTCCTGCATTTTTCTGCGTAACTGGTTTTCCGCCCCCGATTCACATGGATAACCAAGTTTCACTGCATAATTCTTTGCAATTGTAAATACATCCATATCCGTAATCCGATGCACCTGAATCATGTGATTAAACTGATTGGAAATCTTATCATTTGTCTTGAAAATCTTCGACAAATTCTCAATCTGGCCTGTCATGATAATCACAATATCATTTCCCGGATCACTAACTATATTATATAACTCATCCAGTTTCGCACTTGTAAGGACTCCGGCATTCTCAATCACAAGACAGCCCCCCTGCAGCTTTCCTGTAATATCAACAAGGTTTGCTCTGTTAAGAGGCCCACCCTTGATCTTCGCAATCGTCTTCTTTTTACAGATTCCCATCGCATAGAAGCTTCTCGCAAAATCTTCCGCAAGTGTGGTTGTACCAAAACCATACTGCCCAAGTATTACGATATTACGTGGAGAAGAAGGATTCTCTGTAATGTATCGCATGGTCTCCATAATCTGATCATTCATCGAACTCACAGAAAGATATTTTCCTAAATATTGTTCTGCGCCAACCGGCAATACATAATCACTTTTCCCTGTAGATTCGGAAAGTCCTGCTGCCCCTAGTCTCTTTTTCAATTCCTCCTCTGTCTTCTTCCGGATCTCTTCCTCTACCTTTCGTCTGGTTTCTTCCTCGATCCGTTTTGTCTCTTCCTCTACTCTTCGTCTGGTTTCTTCCTCAATTCTTCGTCTGGTTTCTTCTTCAAGCAGTCGTCTTGCCTCTTCCTCGGCCTTCCGTCTCGCCTCCTCTTCCGCTTTTCGTCTCGCTTCTTCCTCGGCCTTCCGTCTTGCCTCTTCCTCGGCTTTCCGTCTTGCTTCCTCTTCCGCTTTCCGTCTTGCCTCTTCCTCAGCCTTCCGTCTCGCCTCTTCCTCGGCCTTCCGTCTTGCCTCTTCTTCCGCTTTCCGTCTTGCCTCTTCCTCAGCCTTCCGTCTCGCTTCTTCCTCGGCTTTCCGTCGTGCTTCCTCTGCCGCTTTCCGTCTTGCCTCTTCCTCAGCCTTCCGTCTCGCTTCCTCTTCC
>JAFVCQ010000198.1 GCA_017479085.1 Lachnospiraceae bacterium
GGCAAATGATTTTAATTCAACAGTAGGTTCGTTGTTTCAGGGGATGGATAAGTTCCTCACCACAAAGACGGTCGTAGGGGAGCCGACGACAATCGGTGATACGATCATCTTACCGCTGGTGGATGTCAGCTTTGGAGTGGGGGCGGGAGCCTTTGCAAATGGGGAGAAGAACAATGGCGCCGGTGCCATGGGCGGAAAGATGACGGCGAGTGCAGTGTTAGTAATCAACAACGGGCAGATCCGTCTTGTAAATGTGAAGAATCAGGATACCATTACAAAGGTGCTTGATATGGTACCGGATCTGATTGACCGGTTTCAGAAAAAAGGAAATGACAAGCCTTCGGAAGAGGTAGAGAGTGCGGTGGCTGAGATTCTGGATCAGGAATCAGATACACAAAAATAAGCTGCAGGGCATCGAACAAAAAAGTGTCACAAAAAAGGCAGAACCGGAATATACTGTTTTATAGCAGGTTCATGATCGCATGGAGGGAATATGAAACGGGTATGGGGTTTTGCTTTTTTTTGGTTTAGTATCGGCATGATCGTGGATTTTATCTTGACAGGGTTCTGGAATTTTGTTGTATTGATTGTGGCATTGATCATGGCATATATCTTATTTTGCAGATGTTGACGATGGGGATATGGAATGTATTGGTGAGACCGGGAAGATTCGTCCCGAAAGTGGGCATAAAAAAAGAGAACCGGTTGATTCTCTTTTTAACAGATTAAGCTCTCTCGACCTTGCCGGACCGCAAGCATGATGTACATACATAAATGCGCTTTGGTGTGCCGTTAACATTTGCCTTTACCTTTTTAATGTTTGATTTCCACATCTTGTTGGATCTTCTATGAGAATGACTCACCTTAATTCCGAAATGAGCAGCTTTATTACATACTGAACACTTTGCCATGAACTGCACCTCCTTGAAATAAATTAACCTATCGGTTTGCAACATGTCAATTTTAACAGAAGTAGTGGCAGAATGCAAGCATTAATTTTAAAAAAATGTTTCTTTTTTTATAAATTCATTGTATAATGAATATTGTGTATGGAAAAATATAACAGAGATAAGAAATTTAAGGCATGGAGGGATATGTATGAGAATAGAATTGGAGAGTCCGAATGGTGATGTTATCATTGAAAGTGACGTCATTGCCCAGTTTGCAGGTCTTTCTGCAATTGAGTGTTTTGGCATTGTCGGAATGGCAACGGTTAACATGAAGGATGGTTTTGTAAAGCTTCTGCGTGGAGACAGTGTCTCGAAGGGTGTGAATGTTACGGTGGGAGAGAACAATGCGATCGCGATTGATTTTCACATCATTGTTGCATATGGTGTCAGCATTTCTACTGTGGCAGAGAATCTGATGTCAACAGTCCGTTATAAGGTAGAAGAATTCACAGGTATGCAGGTCGAGATGATCAATGTGTTTGTAGAGGGTGTACGGGTAATCGATTAGGAGGGTATATGAGTCAGCGAATAAGTGTGAATGCAAAGAGTCTGCAATATGGTTTTTTAGCAGGTGCTAAGAGAATTGAGGAAAAGAAAGACTATATCAATGAGTTGAACGTATTTCCGGTACCGGATGGAGATACGGGGACGAATATGACCTTGACGATCACGTCTGCGGCAAAGGAGGTTGCGGCGATTACGGAGCCTACCTTTGCCAATGTGACCAAAGCAATGTCAACCGGTTCCCTGCGGGGAGCCAGAGGGAATTCCGGTGTGATCCTGTCCCAATTGATTCGGGGATTCTGTAAGGAATTAGGCGGAAAAGAGGATGTGGTCGTGGAAGATATTGCGGCTGCTTTTAACCGTGCAGTTGCAACAGCTTACAAGGCGGTAATGAAGCCTAAGGAAGGTACGATTCTGACCGTTGCAAAGGGATTGGCGGATAAGGCGGCAGAGCTCAGCAAGAAGGATATGAGCCTGTTGGAATTTGCACAGGAGGTATTAGAACATGGAAGAGCTGTCTTAGACCAGACACCGGAGATGCTGCCGGTATTGAAGGAAGCCGGGGTTGTGGATTCCGGAGGAGAGGGGCTTATGACAATTCTAGAGGGTGCCTTTGACGCATTGACCGGCAGAGTAACCTATGATTTTTCAGGCGGTTTTGACACGGATGCCTCGCAGGGGAAGACTGCACCGGATTCTTCAGGGCTGAGACGGACGAATGCGGCGGGCATTGACCGAAAGGAGATTGACACCTCCCATATTACATTTGGATATTGTACGGAGTTCATTATCATGCTGGAGAAGGAGTACAATAGTCAGATAGAGGAGGAATTTAAGTCCTATCTGGAGTCGATTGGAGATTCCCTTGTTGTCGTATCCGATGATGAGATTGTGAAAGTACATGTGCACACCAATCATCCCGGACTTGCATTTTATAGAGGTCTGACATATGGTTCCCTGACCAGCATGAAGATTGATAATATGCGGGAGGAACACAGAGAGAAGGTTATTATGGAGGCCGAGAAGCTGGCGGCCGAACAGGCCAAAGAGAGAAAGGAAAGGACACAGGAGAAGGAGGAGACGTTAAGTGACAGGCGCAGGGAATATGGATTCATTGCTGTTTCTGTGGGAGAGGGAATGAATGATATATTCAAGGATCTGGGAGTGGATTATCTCATTGAGGGCGGACAGACGATGAATCCAAGTACAGAGGATATGCTCAATGCCATTGACAAGGTGAATGCAAATACAATATATATTCTTCCGAATAACAAGAATATTATATTGGCAGCGAATCAGGCACAGTCCCTGACCGGGGACAAAGAGATTGTTGTGATTCCGTCTAAGACAGCACCGCAGGGAGTGGCCGCTATGATCAGCTTTGATGCGTCGAAGTCGGGAACAGAGAATCTGAGCACCATGATAGAGGAGATGGGAAGAGTCCGAACCGGACAGGTTACGTATGCGGTCAGGGATACCAGTATTGATGGCAAGAATATCAATGCAGGAGATATCATGGGTATTGATGACAATGGTATTCAGGCGGTATCAACGGATCTTCTGACTGCAACCAAGGAACTGCTATCGGGTATGGTGGATGAGGATTCGGAACTGATCAGTATCTATTATGGCGCAGATGTAGAAGAGACCGATGCAAAAGCGTTTGCAGAATATGTCGAAGACACGTATAGTGATTGTGATGTGGAATTTAATTATGGCGGACAGCCGATTTATTACTATATCCTGTCCGTAGAGTAATGTGCAGTATCCTGCCGGAGTGATGGATTTCGGCAGGATTTGTTTGTACATTTATAGGAAGGGATTCATGTATGGAGATTGGAGATCGAGTGGACTGCCTGAAGGGAATCGGCCCTAAGACGGCGGCGTTGTTTGAAAAATTAAAGGTGGTGACGATTGAGGATCTGCTCCGGTTTGTCCCGAGGGATTATCTAAGCTATGAAGCTCCGCTGGACATAAGAGAAGCACAGACGGGTAGAAGAGTGACGCTGAGGGGAACGATACAGTCGTATGTGGATGTGAAAAAGGTCCGGAGTCTTACGCTGGTTACCTGTACCGTGAAGGATGGGACGGGAAGTGTGAAACTGGTCTGGTATAACGCACCGTTTTTGAAAAAGGTCTTTCACATTGGGCAGACCTTTTTATTTGTGGGAACACTGACGATCCGTGGCGGACAGTTGGTGATGGAGCATCCGGAGTACTATACGGTACAACAGTACGACAGACTGATGGAATCCTTACAGCCGGTATATCCGTTGACGGAGGGACTCAGCAATAAGGTTGTCACAAAAGCGGCAGCCAATGCGCTTCCACTCTTAGAGCAGTTAGAGGACAAGATGCCGGAGCAGGTGGTGGAACGATATTCCCTGCTTTCTCTACGGGAGGCGATACGGGGAAGTCATTTTCCGAAGAGCACAGAACATCTTGCCGGGTGCAGGAGCCGGCTGGTATTTGATGAATTTTTCTGGTTCCTGATACGGATGCGTCTGCTGCGGGAACAGATGGTGAAGACAGAGAATCGGTTTCACATTACCGATTGGTCAGCGGTAGAGGAGTGGAAAGGGACTCTGCCATTTTCCCTGACAAAGGGACAGGAGAAGGCGATAGCGGAAATCCGCTCCGACCTGTGTGGGGCTACCGTGATGAACCGGCTTGTGCAGGGAGATGTGGGTTCCGGAAAGACAGCCGTGGCGGAGATGGCGATTCTCGCAGTGATTAAGAACGGGTATCAGGCTGCTTTTATGGCGCCCACTGAGGTGCTTGCGATGCAGCATTATGAAGGAGTGAGCAGAGATCTGGAGCCGTTTGGTGTCAGAACAGCTCTTCTTTGCGGTTCCACCAGACTGTCCGAAAAACGGAGGATTTATCAGGAACTGGAAGCAGGTAAGATCGATCTGTTGATCGGAACCCATGCCATTATTCAGGATAAGGTAATATATCAGAATCTGGCGCTGGTCATAACGGATGAACAGCACCGCTTTGGAGTGAGACAGCGGGCCAGGCTCTCTGCGAAAGGAAATGATCCGCATGTATTGGTCATGAGCGCTACCCCGATTCCGAGGACACTTGCTATCATTCTGTATGGAGATCTGGATATTTCCATCATGAGAGATATGCCGGCTGAGAGAAAGCCGATCAAGAACAGTGTGGTAGGTCCGAAATACCGGGCGGCTGCTTACAAATTTATGATGAGACAGATACAGGAGGGACACCAGATCTATATTATCTGTCCGATGGTGGAGGCCAGTGAGAATGTGGAGGCGGAGAATGTGATAGAATACCGCGAACGACTGCTGGATGTGTTCCCTGAAACGATCCGTATTGAATATCTGCATGGGAGGATGACTCCGGATGAGAAGAATGCTGTCATGAAAGCCTTTGCAGAGAGAAAGATTGACATTCTCGTATCTACAACGGTGATTGAAGTGGGAATCAACAATCCGAATGCAACGGTAATGATGATCGAGAATGCAGAGAAATTTGGTCTGGCGCAGCTCCACCAGCTGCGTGGACGTGTAGGGAGAGGCGAGGCGCAGTCCTACTGCATCATGCTGTGTGGCACGGACAAAAAGGAGGCGCTTGACCGGCTGCAGATTTTGAACGAATCAAATGATGGTTTTTATATAGCGAATGAGGATTTAAGGCTGCGCGGCCCGGGAGATTTTTTCGGGGTGCGGCAGAGCGGAGAGATACTGTTCCATCTGGGGGATATCTATAATCATGCAGATATTCTGAAGCAGGCAAATGATGCGGTTGCATATTTGGAAAAGGAGGGGTATCCGATCGGGCAGCTTGTCAGGCAGGAGGATCTGTCGGTGGTTCCGCTATAATTTTGATGTAATATATATGATTCCGGTGCAAAATAACCTCATTTCTCTGAACGGCTATTTTGCACTGGAATCATATATAACACAAGAAGAACCCGTCACTTGTCTTCTTTCTTGGAAATCAGATAAGGGATAGGTTCTTCTATTTCTCACACTGCGTTAAGCAGCATAAGCATTGGGCAAGTGCATTTACTTACCGCTCATTTCTCGCTCCTGAGCCTCTATCATTTTCTTGACCATATAGCCGCCGACAGAACCGTTCTGGTAGGACGTCAGATCTCCGTTATATCCATCTTTCAATGGAACACCGATTTCATTTGCCACCTCGTACTTGAATCTGTTTAAAGCTTCCTGAGCTTCCCGCTTGGTTGATCTACTCATGATAAGCGCCTCCTTTTTCTTAAAGTGTCTATATAAAACAACATTTTCATGTTGTAGTACTATTATCTGAAGTTTGAAGAAAAATAAACTGGAAAGTTTTTTCAGCGATTGAAAAAAATATGATTTTTGTGTATACTGTTCTGGTAGGGTGTTGACAAATTTCGGTTTTTTACTAAAATAGAGTAGGAGTATGACATAGCATGAGAGTCATTGCAGGGAAGGCGAGACGGCTTCAGTTAAAGACACCGCAGGGAAGGAATACCAGACCGACAACGGACCGGATCAAGGAAACATTATTTAATATGTTGCAGGATGAGATTGTGGATATTCATTTTTTGGATCTGTTCAGTGGAAGCGGTGCCATTGGAATCGAGGCGTTGAGCCGGGGAGCGGAATGGGCCTGCTTTGTCGAGCAGGATCGGACGGCAGCCGATATTATCCGGCAGAATCTGATACATACAGGGTTAGATGGACAGGCAGAGATCTATCCCTGCACGGCGCTTTCCGCAGTCCGGCAGCTTCAGGACAAGATGCGCTTTCATGTAGTGTTTATGGATCCACCGTATGGAAAAGGATTAGAGGCAGAGCTTCTTGCGGATCCGGCATTTTACCGAATCCTACAGGAACGCGCACTGATCATCGTGGAGGCAGATCTGCACACCGACTTGTGTGTGAGGGAAGATTGTTTCCGTATATTGAAGGAAAAGATATACAAGACCAATAAGCATATCTTTTTAGAGAGAATCTGAAGAAATGAGGACAAACAGTTGAGCAGGGCAATTTATCCGGGGAGTTTTGATCCGGTAACCTATGGTCATTTGGATATCATAAGGCGTTCATCGGCTATGTTTGATGAGGTGATCGTCGGGGTGTTGAATAACAGTGCCAAGAATCCGCTGTTTCGAACAGAGGAACGGGAACAGATGTTAGTGGAGGTGACGGAAGAACTTGCGAATGTCAGTGTCATCAGTTTTGACGGTCTGCTGGTGGATTTTATGAGGGAGCAGGACGTTGCAGTGATTATTCGTGGACTTCGGGCAGTCACGGATTTTGAATATGAGCTTCAGATTGCACAGAGTAATCGCAAGGTCAGCAGGGAAACAGTGGATACGGTGTTTTTGACCACCAGCATTGAATATGCGTATTTGAGTTCCAGTATTGTCAGGGAGTATGCAAGATATGGAACGGATGTCTCTGATTTTGTACCGCCTTATGTTGCGCAGAAGCTGAAGGAGAGATTTTCGTTATGAACGATCCGGATCGGATTCCGGAGACAGGATCGATATAAAGTACAGGTATGGAGGAAATGGAATGGCAAGGAAGAGTATTGAAGATATCATGAATGAGATTGAAGATTTTATGAATAGCTGTCGAACAACAGCATTGTCGTCGAATAAAGTGGTTGTTCCACGGGATGAATTTGATGAGCTGTTTGGGGATCTGAAGGTCAAGATTCCGGCGGAGATTGACCGGTGTAAGAAGATTATGCGAAGTAAGGATGCAATCCTGATGGATGCGAGAAAGACAGCGGATGGTATCATCGCTCAGGCCGGTGAGCAGGCAAGCCAGATGGTGACTGAGACAGAGATTATGGCACAGGCAAACCAGAAGGCATATGAGACAGTTGAGCTGGCACGTGTACAGGCGAATGATATCCTGGCTCAGGCTGTTGCAGATGCCAATGAGATCCGACTTGGTTCCATGCAGTATACGAATGATATGATGGTGGGAATTCGGGACTATGTACAGGCTACGATCGAGGCAGAACGCGCAAATTATGAGCATTTGATTGAGCGGTTGAATAACGATTATATGGTGGCGAATGCGAATTTGGATGAGATTCAGAATCAGATCGTAGAGTTTACAGGAGATCCGAACAGTGTGGCTCGGACACCACAGCCAAAGCCGGTGGTATCGGAGAAGAAGGATAATCCAATGCAGAATATGGTTCAGAAGGTGAAGCAGGCAGTTGGCCGGAAAGAGATGACGAAGGAGGATGGAAAATCGGCAGAGGATCTTGCAGAACCGAAAGACGATACAGAAAAGACGACTGCTGCCAAGACGACGACAGAGGCACCGGACAGAAATACGGCGGTGGCTGGTAGTGCCAGACCGGCGAATGCTTCCAAGTCTGCCAATGCCGGTAAGCCTGCGGCATCGGCCGCAGCAGCGAATACAGAGACTGCATCAACATCTGTGGTGACACCGGATAAGAATGCTAAGACACAGATTGCAGCCACTGCAGAAGGTAAGACAGAGGGTACCGTCAAGAAGGTTAAGAAGATTGTGAAA
>JAFVCQ010000199.1 GCA_017479085.1 Lachnospiraceae bacterium
AAGGCACTGCCCGGAGAGATCGGGAAGGGGAGACCCTGCCTGTATTACCAGATGAAGCAGTGTGCCGGACCGTGTCAGGGGTACATATCCAAAGAGGAATATGGGGAGCGGATCAACCGGCTGTTGGCCTTCTTAAATGGAGATTATAAAAAGGTTCTGTCTGACTTAGAGCGGAAGATGAAAGAGAAGGCAGCGGAATATGAATTTGAGGAGGCTGCACAATATCGTGATCTGATGGAGAGTGTCCGTCATGTGACGGGGTCTCAGCGCGTGGTGAAAAATGGCGGCATGGATCGGGATATCATCGCCATGGCACGCAAAGAGGAGGAGACGGTCGTCTCGGTCTTTTTTGTGCGGGATGGAAAACTGCTTGGCAGAGAACATTTTCATATGGAGCAGACGGGGAAGGACACCGGCTCCCAGATCATGGAGGCATTTATCAAGCAGTATTATTCGGGAACGCCGTTTGTGCCGAATGAGCTGTTGACAGAATTTGCAGTAGAGGATCAGGAGTTGTTGGAACGATGGCTTGGCAAGCGGCGCGGTGGCAGGGTACATATCATCACACCGCTCAAGGGCGAGAAGTCCAAGATGATCGACCTTGCAAGGGAAAATGCGAAGGTGGTGCTCTCAAGGGATTTGGAGAAGATCAAACGGGAGGAGGCCAGAACCGTTGGAGCCGCCAGAGAACTGGCTGATATGCTGGGACTTCCACTTGCGGATCGTCTCGAGGCCTATGATATCTCTAATACCAGCGGATACCAGTCAGTCGCCTCTATGGTAGTCTTCGAAAAAGGCCGGCCGAAGAAGAATGCCTACCGCAAATTCAAGCTGCGGACGGTGAGCGGGCCGGATGATTACAAGAGTATGGAGGAGGTCCTGACCAGACGATTTACAGATGAACGATTTGATGTCCATCCGGACATCATCATGATGGATGGTGGAAAGGGACAGGTGAATGTGGCTCTTAAGGTACTTGACAACCTGAATCTTCACATACCGGTGTGTGGAATGGTCAAGGATGATAATCACAGAACCAGAGGACTGTATTACAACAATGAGGAGATCACATTTCCAAGAAACAGTGAGGTGTTTGGAATGATCACCCGTCTTCAGGACGAGGCACACCGATTTGCCATTACCTATCACAAACTGCTTCGGGGGAAACAGCAGGTGCGAAGCATCTTAGATGATATCAACGGGGTAGGGCCGGCGAGGAGGAAGGCTCTGATGCAGCATTTTAAAGAGATTGAAAGGATCCGACAGGCATCCGTGGAGGAGCTGTCAGAGGTACAGGGAATCCCCCCACAGGTGGCACAGGAGATTTTTTCATTTTTCCATGCGGAATCTAATTGAACTTCTGTTGCGGCTATGATAAAATTTTTATAACTGTTCAGAGACAGACCGATGATCGGGTATTTTGAGATATGTCTTTTAAGGACTTGTCAGAATGGGATGATGGGTTTGTATGTCAGTTTGTAAGGAGGAAGATAATGTATTCTATAACTGTGACGGAGCTGATTGAGAAATTTGAGATGATCAACTACCTGCCGGAGATCAATACAGATGAGATTCGGATATCGGATCCGGATATGAACCGTCCGGCGGTGCAGTTGACAGGTTTTTTTGAACATTTTGACGCAAACAGGGTTCAGATCTGTGGGAATGTGGAACATGCCTATATTACCAGTATGAAGAATGAGGAGGAGCGGGCACAGATCTTTGACAAATTGTTTCAACACAAGATACCGTGTCTTGTATTTTGCAGGGGATTGGTGCCACAGGACTTTGTTCTGGAATCGGCAAGGAAATACGGAGTTCCTGTTCTGACTTCCGGAGCGACCACATCCGATTTTGTACATGAGATCGTGCGGTGGCTGCATGTACAGCTTGCGCCCCGTATCTCCATACATGCCGTGCTCGTGGACGTATATGGTGTCGGAGTTTTGATCATGGGTGAGAGCGGGATCGGTAAATCCGAGGCGGCGATCGAGCTGATCAAGCGGGGGCATCGTCTGGTATCCGACGACGTGGTGGAGATCAAGAAGGTTTCGGAGAATACGCTGGTGGGAACCGCACCGGATATTACCCGTCATTTTATCGAGGTGAGGGGAATTGGGATTATTGATGTGAAGGCATTGTTTGGCGCAGAGTGTGTGAAGATGACACAGGCGATTGACCTGGTGATCAAACTGGAGGAATGGGACAAGGAGAATAACTATGACCGTCTGGGTCTGGAGGATCAGTATACGGAATTTTTGGGCAATAAGGTGGTTTCTCATAACATTCCGGTTCGGCCGGGCCGGAATCTGGCGATCATTGTGGAGGCCGCTGCTGTCAATCACAGACAGAAGGAGATGGGCTATAACGCAGCGCAGGAGTTGTACAACCGTGTTACCAATAATATGAATAAGAATAAAGAATGATTCAGGGAGGATGACAGCATGAAGCAATATGTATTCGGAGCAGATATTGGAGGAACAACTGTGAAGCTGGGGTGTTTTACAGTGGAAGGAGAGCTGCTCGACAAGTGGGAGATTACGACGAGAAAGGAAGAGGATGGGCGCTTCATCCTGCCGGATGTGGCAGAGTCCATTCAGGCTAAGATCGCAGAGAGGTCTCTGGACAGGGAGACCATAGCCGGTGTTGGAATCGGGGTGCCGGGGCCGGTAAAGGACGACGGAACTGTAACCGGATGTGTCAATCTGGGCTGGGGCGAAGTGAACGTAGAGACGGAAGCGGAGAAGCTGCTGGGACTTCCGGTGAAGGTAGGCAATGATGCCAACATGGCCTCTCTCGGGGAGATGTGGCAGGGTGGAGGCAAGGGCTTTCAGTCCATTGTCATGGTCACATTGGGAACCGGTGTCGGTGGAGGGATCATCATCAATGGCAAGATGGTAAGCGGTACCAACGGCGCCGGTGGTGAGATCGGACATATCTGTGTGGATGACTCGGAGACGGAGACCTGTGGCTGTGGCAACAAGGGATGTCTGGAGCAGTACTGTTCCGCTACGGGAATTGTCAGAATGGCGGGGAAGGAATTGGAGAATACGGATGCTCCTTCCAGTCTGAGAGAGATTCCGGGTGTATCCGCCAGAGATGTCTTTGACGCAGCGAAGCAGGGGGATGCGCTTGCCCTTTCGCTGGTGGAGAAGCACGGAAAGATATTGGGCAGGGCATTAGCCGGCATTGCCTGTGTCTGCGATCCGGAGGCGTTCGTGATCGGTGGTGGTGTATCCAGAGCAGGTGATATTCTGTTGAGTACACTCGCAAAGTATTACCGGCAGCATGCGTTCCATGCATGTAAGAATACGGTGTTTACGCTGGCATCCCTTGGCAACGATGCCGGTATATATGGCTGTGCGGCTGCAATCCTTACAAAATAACGGTTGGGACAATGATATCTCGGGATGTAGGAGACCATTTGTAAGTGTGTACACTTTGTGAAAAAGAACGAAAGGGGAGAGATTCTCTCCCTTTTTTTTCGTTACTTTTGACATTGATTTTACACAGATGGATAGAATATACTAGATAAGTATAAATAAAGGGTGGCGGACTGTTTGTTCAGGAGCCGGTTAGGATAGTGATGAATCAGAATTTTGTAAATGAGTTGTATAAAATTGCAGGAGAGACGAACATTCGGTCGCAGGAATCAATGGCGAAACACACGACCTTTCGAATCGGGGGGCCGGTTCCTTTTTTTGTAACACCGGAGACCGTAGAAGAACTCGGTCAGCTTGTGCTGCTTTGTAAGGCAGAGAAGGTTCCGTTTTTTATTATGGGACATGGCAGCAACCTGTTGGTTGGCGATGATGGAATGGACGGAATTGTGATTCAACTCTGTGACAAATTCGCGCATCTTGAGATCACCGGGAGACGGGTGACAGCACAGGCGGGAGTCATGCTCTCGAAGCTGGGGCAGGTACTCAAGGAGGCACAGCTTACGGGTTTTGAATTCGCGGCAGGGATTCCGGGAACGCTGGGAGGAGCTGTGGTGATGAATGCCGGTGCATATGGCGGTGAGATCAAGGATGTCATAGAGCTGGTGCAGTTGATGGATTCGGATGGCAATCTGCTGCAGAAGACCGGAGAGGAGATGCAGTTTTCATACCGTCACAGCATTGTGGAGGAACAGGGGTATATCGTGCTGGGTGCGACGCTTGTTCTGGAACAGGGTGAGAAGAGACAGATTGAGGCGAGGATGGAGGAGCTTGCACAGGCAAGGAGAAGCAAACAGCCATTGGAATTCCCGAGTGCAGGTTCTACGTTCAAGCGTCCGGAGGGATATTATGCCGGCAAGCTGATTATGGATGCCGGTCTGCGGGGATATCAGGTTGGCGGTGCACAGGTTGCAGAGAAGCACTGTGGGTTTGTCATCAATCGGGGAGATGCGACTGCAGCAGATGTGGCGCAGTTGATGTCGGAGGTTTGTACACGGGTATATGAGCAGTTCAAAGTGGAGCTGGAGCCGGAGGTGAAGCTGGTGGGAAAGCCGAAGCTGTCCATATCCGGCAGGAAAGCAGAGGAAAAAGCATGAGGTTTGTAATTGTCACCGGTATGAGTGGGGCTGGAAAAAGCACAACGTTGAAGACATTGGAGGATATTGGCTATTTTTGTGTGGATAATCTGCCGATTCAACTGATTCAGCGTTTTGCCCAGATCGCATACGGAGATGACAACGACATTGACAATGTGGCGATTGGAGTGGATATCCGAAGCGGTGTATATCTGCAGCAGCTTTCGGAGTGTCTGGCACAGTTGAAGGAACTGCAATACCACTATGAGATCTTATTTCTGGATTCCAATGATGACGTTCTGATCAAGCGTTATAAAGAGACGCGGAGAAACCATCCGCTGGCAAGGAATGCCAGGGTGGAGGATGGAATCAAGAAGGAACGTATGCAGATTGCATTTCTCCGCAAGGAGGCAGATTACATAATTGATACGACCAGTCTGTTAACGCGGGAACTGAAAGCAGAGCTTGATAAGATTTTTATCCAGAATACCCAGTATCATAACTTCATTGTCAGTGTGGTGTCATTCGGTTTCAAGTATGGGATACCACGGGATTCGGATTTGGTGTTCGATGTGCGTTTCCTGCCGAATCCGTACTATGATCTGAATCTCCGTTCTCTGACCGGGAACGATGAGGTGGTTCAGGATTTTGTGATGCAGTTTGATGAGGCGAAGGAATTCATGAACAAGCTGGTCGATCTGCTGGAATTCCTGATTCCGAATTATATCAAAGAGGGAAAGAATGGATTAGTGGTTGCCATTGGCTGTACAGGCGGGAAGCACCGCTCGGTCACACTGGCCAATGGGATCTATCAGGAGTTGAAGCAGTTGCCATACAGTGTGCGAATCGATCACAGAGATATTGAGAAGGATGCTATGAGAAAGGGTTAGCAGCCATGTCATTTTCAACACAGGTAAAGGAAGAGATCAGCCGGCATATCAGTACAAGTCGGCACTGTCAGATTGCAGAGCTGTTGGCGCTGGTTCTGGCAGTTGGTGAGGTGGAGCTTCAGGATGGTCAGGGAAAGCTGATCCTCAAATCAGAACAGGAGCTTGTAGCAGATAAGCTTATAGCATTGCTTGACCGGCTCTTTGGCGGAGAGATCACAGTGCAGAGGCACTTCAAATATATGGAGATTGATCAGCCGGACATGCTGAACCGGCTGCTTCAGACCATCAAGCTTTCCGATTATGTGGACTATCTGGAGGAGGACTGGCTGGATGAGGAGGAGCTTTCCGACATAGAGGAGACAGTCACCTATGTATCCTCGAAGGGAGTCTCGTTGCAGAATTGCCGGTTTCCCAGACAGGTGGTACAGAAGGAGTGCTGTAAGAAAGCCTTTATAAGGGGATTTTTTCTGGCAGCCGGTTCGGTCAATGATCCCCAAAAGGCATATCATTTTGAGATTGTGGTACAGAGCAGAGAACTGGCAGAGGTGATCCGGTCGATCATCCGGAGCTTTTCACTGGATGCCAAGATGGTGAAGCGCAAGAAATATTACGTAGTATATTTGAAGGAAGGCTCCATGATCGTAGATATCCTCAATGTAATGGAGGCCTATGTGGGCTTGATGGATATGGAGAATATCCGAATCCTCAAGGACATGCGCAACGACATCAACCGGCGTGTGAATTGTGAGACGGCGAATATCAGAAAAACAGTAGATGCTGCAAGGCGGCAGATCGAGGATATTGAATACATTGAACAGACAAGAGGATTGGGATATTTGAATGATTCACTGAGAGAGTTGGCACAGATGCGCTTGGAGGAACCCGATGCCAATCTGTCTGAACTTGGAAAAATGCTGAATCCACCGGTATCAAAATCCGGTGTGAATCATAGACTAAGAAAAATAAGCAATATAGCAAAGGCATTAAGAGAAGATGGCCAAAATTAAGGAGGAAAAGGAAAAATGGTTAGTAAGACAGTGAAGATCAATTTGACACAAGATGCAGAGGAGAGACCGGTGGCAGTTCTTGTGCAGCGGGCAAGTCAGTTTGAGAGCAAGGTATATGTACATGCAGAGGATAAGAAGATTAATGCAAAGAGTATTATGGGCATGATGAGTCTGGGTCTTTCACAGGGAGCAGAGATCACGATATCAGCAGATGGAGCAGATGAGGCTGCCGCCGTGGATAATCTGGCAGAGTATCTGGTCAGTGCAAAGTAGATAATTCCACTGCATGGTTATGACAGAAAAATAATGGTCATTTTTTGCATTTTAGATTGCAAATGGAAAATCTTGTGATATAATAGAAGACAGAAACATATCGACTTGGAACATGGAGGTTCCGATTAGTATGATTGTCAAAGGAGTGGTGAACATGGCATCTATTAATAGTATCTGGGGTAATACATATACGAATAATACCTCTTTTTTATTCAACAATACGAGCAGCACGAGCAGTACGAGTTCAGCAGGGAGCAATCTGTTAGGGATTGATCTGGCAGAGTACTCATCCATTACCAAAGGATCCTACAATAAGCTGATCAAAGCATACTATAAGAAGTATGGCAACGACAACAAGACTGCATCTTCTTCGGATGAGACGAAGGATTCGACTGCAACGAAGACGACCCTGAAGGGCGAGTCGGATTCCTTGTATAAGGCTGCAGATGCACTGGTGACGACCGGTAAGAACTCTCTGTTCAATAAGGTGGAACAGAAGGATGAGGAATCGGGAACAACCAGGAAGGATTATGATACAGATAAGATCTATAAGGCGGTGGACAGTCTGGTATCTTCCTATAACCAATTGGTGAAGAGTTCTACTAAGAGCACGGATAATGCGGTACTCAGACAGACACTTGGCATGATTCGTTCTGCGAGCAGCAATGGGAAGCTGTTGAACGATATCGGAATCAAGATCAATTCGGATAACACGCTGTCTTTAGACGAGGAGACCTTTAAGAAAGCAGATATGAGTGTTGTGAAGTCCCTGTTTAATGGAAGCGGTTCCTTTGGTGACCGGATTAAGACAACAGCAAGCAATATCAATCAGAACATCAACAACTCTCTGGGCAATTACAATACCTATACTGCATTCGGAACATCCGGACAGTATTCCACAGGTAATCTGTTAGACAGTATCTTATAAGAATATTAAGTGCCGGATGGCTGTCCGGTACATTTACAAGACCGTTACTCTGAGAAATCGGGGTGGCGGTCTTTTTTTGTGATGCTGTGAACCATAAGTTAACAATTTTGCTTTTTAGTATCTTTTGTCGATTATTGGTATATAATGTAAATTGCGAATAATTGAAAGGAAAGATAGTTATGAAGAAGATTTTAAAGTTGACAATTTGGACAATGATGTGGCTGCTTTTTTCGTTACAGGTATTTGCAGAAGATAATGAAGATATTTGTCAGCATCGTTGGAGTTCATGGGAAGTATTAGAGGAACCAACCTGCGGAGAAACCGGCATACAGGAACGATATTGTTTCGATTGTAATGAGATTGAATATGTCGATATCCCCGCAACCGGTGAACACGATTGGGATGACTGGTACATAATAAAATCTGCAACGATATCAAAAACAGGCCTGAAAGAACGTGAATGTTTTGAGTGTGATGAAACAGAAACAGAAGTAATTCCAAAATTAAAACCATATATTAGTATATCGAAAAAGATTGTAAAATTACGGGAAACGAAAACCTATACGATCAAAATACGTTACGCCAAAGGCGATTCGGTGAAGAAGTGCAAAACAAGCAATGCTAAGGTTGCTACTATGTCAAAAAGTGGTAAAATCAAGGCTAAAAATGTTGGTACAGCAAAATTTACCATTATCATGAAATCCGGTAAAACTGCAACCTGTAAAGTAATCGTATCAGCTAAAAAGAAAACATCTTCTGTTTATTCTGATTCAGGAACAGTTTATTGGACACCGAATGGATCCGTATATCATAAAACAAGTAACTGTCCGACCTTGAAACGTTCGCGTACAATTTACAGTGGATCAGTTGCGAATTGTCCCAAGCCACGGCCATGTAAAGTTTGTTATTAGGTAATCGTTTGTTTTCAAAACTGATCATGAAAAAGAAATCTATAGATAAGTGGGGGACATTATAGTATATGTCCCCCACAAGTTATAATATTACAAAAGACAAATGCATTCTTGATATTATTAAAAAATGGAAGAATGTAGGTATGAAACAAAAAATCAAACTGTGGCCTATGGCATTTTTGGTTGCAGTCGGCTCTGTGTCGGTTCAAGCAAATGTGTTTGCATTGACCGATGACGGTACGGAGAATCCGCCAGCAGCGTCGGAACAGGACACAGAACAACCGGATGGGTTCCAATCGAGACCTTTAGTGGAATCTTTGACGGGAATGGTCATCGCATTATTGGTATGCAGATTTGTGGAAATAGCTCGAAAGGCAACGTCGTAT
>JAFVCQ010000200.1 GCA_017479085.1 Lachnospiraceae bacterium
CAGCAGCCAACCAAGGACAGTTCCCAACAATGTTCCGATTACACCGATGATTTCTGGATATATATTTACTCCATTGCACATCCTCGAATATCCTCACTCCAAGTTTCCTTAATTATAAAGCTGTCGCTTCAATCCTCACTATTTCTCATTATGTCTCTACCTGTAAGAAATGTCATTGCGCGTGGCAAGTGTACACCATCGTTTTGCAGGCAATTGCTTTCCTATTTGTCAGCATCCTACCGTTACCTACGAAAAAACTCTCTCTCAAAGGAATCGCCCCTACATACTACGCCTCACACCACCCCAAACCTCTTGAACATACTGAATATATACCTAGCCCCCTCCATATTAAGCTGTTCCGGATCTGTGATCTCCTCTCCCCTCTTCCGAAGAGCAAGCACTGTATTCAATGCATCCTCCAATGATCCTCGATCAATCCTCTTCTCCTGTTTTCCTCCGGCTATTCGGATGATAAGCAATTCATCTCCGAATCCTTCCGCATCCGATCTTGCATACTGTCTTTCGTCTGTATCTCCCGCTGCACGAACCTCATATCTAAACTTCACGCCCGCCTGGTCTCCGGGTCCGCTTGTGACAAATGGATATCCGGTGAACAGGCATGCACAGTGCCAGAGTTTATATGGCGCAGGGTCTGACTGCAGTGCGAGAACTGCAGCCCTGCGCTCACGGTATATACGTGAGCTCTCTGAGTAGATCGAGACATCTGCAAGGTTGTACACACCCTTCTCATAGGGCAGAAATGAATTCAATGTGGATATGGCCATGTTCAGGTGTTCACATACATCCTGTTTCTTCATCCCACGGGCTATCAGTTCCTGTATTCTCTTTGTCTCCGGATATTCCACATCTCCTGTGGTGATCAGGATCTTGCGCACTTTCAGCCGGCTGATGCCGAATTCCTCTGCAAGCAGCGCCTGCGGCTTCCGACCATCCCTGCTCTTCTCATCTGCGCCAGGATGGTTGTAAGCTTCTGATACAGATGCGTAAAAAGCATTGATAGACTTCTCAGCATCCGGATATCTCTTCTGCCTGCCCAACTATTCTCCTTCCGACGTATGTTCATTACACAAATCATCTGATACCGTCAAACTATGTCAAACCAACATGCCGTTTTAAAAAATAGACTCTGCGCGTTATCAATCTCTTGATCCTGTTATCTTCGCTTGACTGAAAATAACTGCTCGCAGAGCCTCTCTAATCCTATATCAAGTCCTCGTTCTGTCCAAGGTATTCCCGCTTCAGCTCATCTATCGTCTCAAACGGAAAGCACTCTGCACAGCCATCTGGAATGTTCTCCAGTATAGCCACGAATGCTTCTACCAATTCCTTCGCTTCCCGGCTGTGCCTTCCTTCTTCAGGCATATGCCGTACATACCAGACCTGATCATATATTTCAATCTGGTAAATGAGCATGTTTACATCTGCACAGAACTCCAGCTCATTAGCTTCATTGGCCTTTTTGTAATGGTATATAATCCTGTTAAGTCTGCGGAGGATTGCCTCTCTGTTCAGATCAAGTGGGACATAGATCCGTACATTGTCATCGTTTTCATCCGGTTCCTTTCTCGATGGATATTCCAGAAGGGTCTTATCCAGCAGCCACGGCTCATTGATAAATAGCGGACTCTTTTCTTTCGGTATTGGATAAGGATCCAATTGATGATGATTCGTCATATTACTCCTTCCTGCGCACTCTGTATCATAAGTGCCTGATTCCGGATTCACATCATGAATAGCAAACAGTCCAGCTCCTATATCTGCCCCTCTCACACCTTCTCAAAAAACGTATCCGGCTTCTCCTTATCCAGCATCTCTGATGCCCACATAACTGTGT
The DNA here is from genome assembly GCA_017479085.1 of Lachnospiraceae bacterium. GTDB lineage: Bacteria > Bacillota > Clostridia > Lachnospirales > Lachnospiraceae > CAG-590. The sequence goes on from JAFVCQ010000200.1 coordinate 1,856, forward strand.
TCACGGTGACAGGCACCTTTATCTCAAATCATCCAGATCGGGAGAATGAATGTGTTCCTGTCAATGGCAGAAATCTCCCCCCGTAAGCACAGAATCGCTCCGGTTCCCCTCGGAACAGATCCTTTATCCAGTACTTTAAAAGCAGACGCCAGTTCAGTACCTGGATTTGTGCTTTTCTTGATCTCCAGCGGATGAAGCTCGCCATCCGCTTCAATCACCATGTCAATCTCATTGGTATCCTTGTCCCTATAGTAGTGCATCAGACATTCCTTGGCGCTATTCAGCCAAGTCTTCCGAATCTCAGCAACCGTGTAATTCTCCAGGATGGCTCCATTGATCGCCCCGTTCATAAGAATTTCCGGGCTTGAGTATTTCGTCAGGTATGCAGCAAGTCCCGTATCAAAAAAGTACATCTTTGGCGTCTTGACCGTTCTTTTCAGAAGGTTATTCGAATAAGGACGGAGGTAGAAGATGACTTCCGATTTCTCCAAAACCTGCAGCCATCTCTTTGCTGTGTCATCCGAAACGCCCACATCCTGTGCGATATCATGCGTATTC
>JAFVCQ010000201.1 GCA_017479085.1 Lachnospiraceae bacterium
ATATTCCTCTCCTTTTCTCACATACAGCACACTGCTCTGCTTCACCATTCTTATCTTCCTGCATAAAGAAAGTCCGTCCAAAACGAAATCGTTCAGGACGAACTGTAATCAGTCCGCGGTACCACCTGAATTACTGCACAGCAGTCACTCATAGAACCCGGTTGTCTTACGCGCAACCTGCGACGCACCTACTAACCGGAATCCCGGCGTTCAGATTGCAGCTTTCTCTTCGTCATCGCCTTTGCACTATTCTCTTTGCCAAAATATGTTCCATTATATATCAGCAATTTACGCTTGTCAAGGTGCAGTTCGGCCGCCAACCGGCGACAGAATTGCAACGTCCTATGACAGCAATGCAATCAGAATATGCTCTACATCCAGAATCGGATGGGCGGACAACACAAGCTGCAGCGATTCAAAATTATTATATGAATGCTCCACCTCTTTGGAATACGCATGTGCGACCAACACCTGATCCTCATATAAAAACTCCTTCTGCTGCTTCAGCCAGACAGATATGTCGAGTTCCAGGATCACAAGATAGGATACGACTGCAAACTTGACCTTCGTAAATGCATCTCCATCATAGGATGCACCCAGAAAATACTGAAACAGATAATACACGAGGATATGCTCAAATTCATATTCCTGTCTCTGATAATAATCCCAAAATTCCTGATAGGAAACCGCATAATTTCTTAGAAAACTGCTCTGCTCCTCTTCTGCCTGTTCTGCGCTTGCCAGCCCTGCTGCGATCAAGACAGCATGCAGATCCTCACCACTGTGCATGATACACATTCCATCAGACAACAGGACATTCCATTCCTCTTTGATGGTTTCCAGTCCCTCATACATGTTGAGAATCTGTTTCATCCAAACTTCTTTTTCCATTGTCCGGTTACGATATTTTTCAAAGGTCTGTTCTAATGACTTCCTCTTTTCAGGCTTCTGACCGCTTTCCAGCCTGCGCAGAATCGTATCGTACTGTCGTTGGTCGATCAATTCCTGCATCTCGCATGCAAACAGCAAAACCGCTGCTGCCCGCTCTGCAATTGGCCAATTTCTGTTTTGCAGGATGGAAAACAGAAACGGTCGCACCTCCCACAGCACTTCAAACAGCGGACGGTCTAATTGGTTCACGGTATTCCGTTACCAGAAAGCGATGGATCTGACCGGAACAGGCTGTTTTAATCCATATTCCACATCCGTTCCCTCTCTGTACTCGAAGGTCATTTTCTCATTCCTTGCAAGCATGATTCTGCTCGCCTCCGGACAGGACATCGTAAGACTGACCTCCTTGAGATCATCAAATTCTTCCACATGTCTTGGAAAATTGGTACAGGTTTCACACAGACAATCCTCACCCATCTCAATATAGATATCGCACAGATTATCCGAATTCAAAAAAGGGCAGCGTGTGCCATTTAAGATAAACTGCTTGTCCCTGACCCGGGTATTGTCCTTCAATCGTTTTCCAAACGCTCCCGTCTGTTTCATATATTTTTTTAAAGATGCATCATCCAGATCAATCTCCCAATTTTCACAACAGGAATCTTCACATATACCACCGATACATCGAAATTCCTTATAAAATGAAACCGTTCCATACTTCATTCTGTTTTCCTCTTTACCATTACACCAACATATCAGCCTGGCTGATTGTTCACAGGAATAAAACGAGTTCCGACAGCCTCTCCCTCCATGATCCGATAGATATTTTCCGGATCGTTTCCATGTGCAATGTGAACCTCCATGCCATATAGGGTCGCATATTCTGCTGCCTCCAGCTTGGTGATCATACCACCGGTTCCCCTGTTCGAACCGGAACCGGCTGCTAACTGTTTTAATTCCTCCGTGATCTGTCCCACCGTATGAATCAGTTCCACCTCCGGCTCCTCCTTCGGATTCCCGTTATACAATCCCTCAATATCTGACAAAATGATCCACCGGTCTGCCTCACACAGCTTTGCCACAATGGCCGAAAGCATATCGTTGTCACCAAATATCTTTTTCTCCGATTCGATCTCCGCATGACTGACCGAATCATTCTCATTCACAATCGGAATCATCCCATTTTCCAAAAGCGCTTCAAATGTATTCTTCAAATTGCACCTTTTCTCCTTGACTGCGATATCCTCTGCGGTCAGAAGAATCTGTCCCACGATATTGGCATACTCGCCAAAACACTTGTCATATATATGCATCAGCTCACATTGTCCTACTGCAGCAGCCGCCTGTTTCATACAGACATCCTGTGGTTTGACCGGCAGATGCATCTTATTTACCCCTACTGCGATTGCACCGGAGGATACCAGCACAACCTGATTCCCATCATTGTGCAGGGACGAAAGAACCTGTGCCAGTTTGTCAATCGTTCGGAAATTAGGTGCACCATTTTCTCCTGTCAACGTGGAGGTTCCCACCTTTACAACAATCCTCTGTTTTTCCATCTCCACTCTACTCCTTTATGTAACTATCGCATATCACGATCTCACAACATGCTCCTTTTCCTCAATCGCAATTCGTTCCTGCTCAATTGTTTCCATAAACCGCTTGCGAATCATAAAATCGGCATTGCGTCCTAATGCATGAATCTTTTCTCCGGACAGTACACCTCCCGCCATAGAGAAATGACCACCGCCACCACCGCCAAGCTCCTGCAATGCCTTCTGGGTGATCACACCTGCATGACAGGTTGCGGTCTCATTGCGCACAGAGAACTTGTAGCCTCCATTACTGACCGCATACACCACCGAAAACTCCACTACATCCAGCCCGAGAATAAAATCCGATATCATGGCAACCTGTGCATCCTGACAGTCAAAGGTGATCTTTGCAAAGCCGACATTCTCATAGATCTTGATGCTCTTGATCGCCTCACCGTAAGCATGCAGATCCTCAATTCCCATATTGTTATTGTACATGGATATTACCTTCCGATAATCTGCAAACTTGTGCAGATACGCAAACATACTGATATCGAAGTCCGTCACACCACGATTAAAGGAATCGGTATCCATCTTAAGACCATACAGCAATGCCGTTGCCGTATTGGAATCCAATGTCGTTCCACTATCCTTAAAATAGCTGGCAACAATAGAACAGCAGGCTCCACAGATCCGGATATCGCTATATCGGTACGAGCACGGAATCATGGTTGGATGATGATCGATGCATGCCACCTCATCTCCCGGAAAATCTGTTATATTCGAATTATACTTCTGCGCATCCACTGTGACAATATAATCGGTTTCCTTCATATCAGGCAGATCATCAATATACACCGGATGAATACCAAATTCGTCTACCATACGCTTTGTGCTGTTCTTATCAATCTTACCGGCATAACAGATCGTAGACTCCACTCCGTTTGCATGCAGAAACACCTGCAACCCAAATGCAGACGCCAATGCATCCGGATCCGGAAAATTATGCATCTGTAAATATACCGTGTGATCCTTTAGTAACTCAATCAAATTTCTCCAATCCATATAGTTCCCCCTGAAAGCTTTTTCCTTACCAAAGCAATATCATACCACAATTATCATCATTTCTCAACATTTTCATACGAATCATCAAAATACCTTACTATTTACATTCTGACCGGACTTGCAATTTTGTCTATAAACTACTATGATATAGATAATAAAAAGCCGGCCGCAATCCCGCCGGACGAACTTACAAACTCATTTTCAGGATAGAAAGGAACTTCACACAAATGGAACAATCGCCTATTATAGTAGTTGGACATAAAAATCCGGATACCGATTCCATCTGCTCTGCCATTGCCTATGCTGCCCTCAAAAATCAGCTCCAACCGGATTCCTGCGTTCCAAAGCGGGCCGGAGCTATCAATAATGAGACGGCCTTTGTACTGAAATATTTTCAGGTGGACACACCGGAGCTGGTCGAAGATGTCAATACGCAGGTAATGGATATCGAATACCGCAAAACTCCCGGAATCAAAGACAGTATCTCCATCAAGGATGCCTGGAACATGATGCGCGAGTTAGACGTTGTCACCCTGCCCATTGTAGGTGCACATCATATGCTCGAAGGAATCATAACGATCAATGACATTGCCACGTCCTATATGGATGTATACGACAATGACATTCTCGCAAAGGCCAAGACACCATACTCCAATCTGGTGGCTGTCTTAGAGGGAACGCTGGTATCCGGCAATCCACACAATCACATTGTGAACGGCAAGGTTTCTGTCGGTGCGGCCAACCCGCATCTGATCGAACATCTCCTTGAGCCGGATGACATTATGATCGTGGGAGACCGGGTCGATATACAGATCTGTGGCATTGAGATGGGAATCGGCTGTCTGATTCTGTGTCTGGATGCACCCGTCAATCCATTGGTTCTCCAGCTTGCAAAAGAGAGGGAATGCAGTGTGATCACTACCAAGCTGGATGCCTATACCGCCTCCCGTCTGATCAACCAGAGTATTCCGGTCAAATATTTTATGAGAAAGCAGAATCTGATCACCTTCCAGTTGGACGAGACGGTGGAATCCATCAAGGAGATCATGTCCAAAAAACGACACCGGGATTTCCCAATCGTTGATGACATGGGGCGCTACTATGGTATGGTATCCCGACGGAATCTGTTAGCGCTTCGCAAGAAAAAAGTGATCTTAGTGGATCACAATGAAAAATCCCAGGCCGTAGACGGAATCGAAGATGCAGAGATCTGTGAGATCATTGATCATCACAGGCTTGGTTCCTTACAGACCATTTCTCCTGTGTATTTTCGGAATCAGCCTGTCGGCTGCACCGCAACGATCATTTACCAGATGTATCAGGAAAACAATCAGCCGGTACGCCGTGAGATTGCCGGTCTGCTGTGTGCTGCCATCCTGTCCGACACCTTATTGTTCCGTTCTCCAACATGTACCCCTCTGGATGAATCTACCGCCAGACAATTAGCGAAGCTTGCCGAGATCGATCTGGCCTCCTTTGCTATGGATATGTTCGAGGCCGGAAGCAGCCTGCGCAACAAGACACCCGCTGAACTCTTTAATCAGGATTATAAGACATTTCAGGTGGATCAGCTCGGAATCGGTGTCAGTCAGATCAGCTCGATCAATCAGCATGAGCTTGATCATGTGGCTGCCCAGATGCAGAAGTACGTCACAGAGAATCTTGCCACTATGCCGGTACAGCTCGTCTATGTTATGTTAACCAACATCCACAAACAGACTTCTTTGCTCCTTGCCTTTGGCACAAATGCCATTCAATATGCGGCCTCTGCTTTCCGGGTCGTTCCGGAGGATAATGTGTGTACCCTTCCGGGCGTGGTATCCCGCAAAAAACAGGTGGTTCCGGCTTTGGTCAGCACCCTGCAGCAAGAGCTATGACGCCCCTCCTGCTAAATTTACGGTTCTACCAGATTGACCCGATCGATCGTCCCCTGCTCATAATCCAGTGCATTCTGAAGCGTAGTCCGGCTGATCGCAGCAAGTGCCTCACGCGTCAGAAAGCCCTGATGGGACGTCACAATCACATTCGGAAACGACAGCAGTCTGGCGGTCACGGAATGCTCTAACAGCTCATCCTCCCGGTTTTCAAACACGTTATCCCCTTCCTCCTCATATACATCTAATCCCACTCCAAAGAATTTTTTGCTTCGAATCCCCTGAATCAGATCTTCCGTCTTGACCAGACCACCCCGAGAGGTATTGACCAATACCACGTCATCTTTCATCATGGCAATCGTATCTTTATTGATCAAATGCCGGGTTTCCCCGGTTAAAGGACAGTGCAGAGACAGCAGATCGCTCTGTTTCAGCACATCCTCTAACGACATATACTCCACAAAATCCAGCTCTTTATTCGGATACATATCGTAGGCGATGACCCGCATTCCAAATCCTCTGCAGATTCTGCACATAGCTGCACCTATCTTACCGGTTCCAACAATTCCCGCTGTTTTCTGATAAAAATTGATTCCGGTCAATCCCACCAGACTGAAGTTATTCTCTCTTACACGGATATAGCTCTTATGCAGGTGGCGGTTTACCGAAAGAGCCAGCGTCATGGCAAGCTCTGCAACCGCTTCCGGAGAGTACCCCGGCACACGAAGAACCGTCATTCCATACTCCTCTGTCTTTTTCAGATCCACATTGTTAAAACCGGCGCATCGAAGCAGGATCAGGGATATCCCGATTTCATGAAGCCTGTCGATCACCGGTGCGCTGAGATCGGAATTTACAAAGGCGCAGATTGCATCGTATCCCGCTGCAAGCGAAACCGTCTTGGGTGAAATATCGATTTCCTGATAGGTGATCTCAATCCCCTCGTAGTTCTGTAACTCCTTATCAAATGATTCCTTGTCATAATTCACTGCATCATAAAATAAAATTTTCATAATGATATCTTCCTTTCTGTCCTGTTACATTTTTTGATTCCTCTCCTGCTTTTTCTTTAAAAGCTGGTTCATATCCAATTTCTCATTTTGGGACTGCGATTGCACGTCCTGCCTCTTCCCCGGTTCTGCTGCTTTGCGTTCCGCTTTTTTCCCCGTCTGTTCCTTTCTCCTTTTCCCTTTGATCTCCATGTCTGCTGTATCGGCTGACGTTGCCTGCTGTACATCCTCTGTCCGGGAAACGGCAGCGTCCCTTTGTGCCAGATGTTCTTCACGGAGATGCTCCGTCTCCTCATGCAATACCGGCTTTTTCCTTCCCGGGCTCTGCATTTTTGTCTTTATCACATTCCATCCCTTCTGCACATAGACCAGCATATCCACCGAGAATCTCCGAATGATAATGTCAAACAGGAACAGGAAGACTGCCAGCATCAGTAAGGGAACGGTCAGGGAAACCCGGGTCGGTACCGCTTTCTGATTCTTAGACCATATATCATCCTCCAATGTCACCTCTGTCCCTCCCGCCTGTTTCACAAAGGTGGCAAAATCGCTGTCTGCGCTGTTAAACTGATACTCTGCGGAATACTGATTTGCGTAGGCAGTATTATAACTCTTAATCACCTCCCCATCCGCCTGCTTTCTCACACTGACACTATAAACTCCAACCTCATCCATGTCCAGTACGGCTTCAAATGCACCCGGCTTGACTGCATCCAGTGACACCTCTTTGGTATTGCCATTCTCGTCTGTAATGACCGCATTCACCTTTGTATTTTTATCATATTCCTTCGTTTCATAGGAGACCGTTGCCGTATTTCCCTCCTTTACCACCTCCAGATCATCATCGCCCAGCTCCGTATCGGACAGCACATAATTCACAAGATTCGACCATAGCATCGGATATCGGTCCCATCCTGCATACTCAGCCGTCCATTCATTATTGCCATCACTGGCCCATGCAACGGTTCTTCCCAACCCGCACTGCCATGTACTGAGCAGCGGGTCTCCCTGATCGGATTCCAGTATCACATCCGTCGTCTGCTTCGGAGTCGTGGCCACATAGCCCAAAAGTGCCGGACAACCCTCTTCCATGACCCCGCTTAAAAGCTCATTGCTGCTTGTGATCGTCGGATAAAATTCTCCATTCACCAGATACGTATTGGTTGATAAATATACCTCCTGCGCAAAAATACGAGGAATGGAGTTATTGATATCTGTATAATAAAATCTTCCCCCACACTCCTGTGCAAGATTGGATAGCAGATTCTGATCGGAATCACTGCCCACCGCCACGGTAGAAACCGTAATGCCTGCCTGATTTATGAGATTGATCAGATCGTCATACTCCGTAAACCCATCCTGTCCGTCCGTCAGCAAAATAATATGCTTCAGCTTTGCATCACTTGACAAAATCTGCTCATAAGCCTGCTGTAAGGCGGGATAAATGCTGGTTCCCCCTCCCTCTGCAATGGTTCGGATCTCATCCTTTATCTGCTCTACGTCGGAAGCCTGCTGCATCGGAACGATCCAGTGGTAAGTATCATCAAAGGCCATTACCCCAATCTCATCTGTATTTCTGAGTTCAGATACCCCGGATATCGCCGCCTGTTTTGCCAGATCCAGTCCCGTTACCGTCGAGTCCTCTACTGCCGGCATCACCATACTGCCCGACTGGTCAATCACCATCGCCATCGCCATTTTGGGAATCTCCTTCTCTCCCTGCAGATCCATATAGACGGGCAGCAGCTCTTCCAAAACGGTATCCCTGTAATTGCCCAGCGCATAGCTGTTCTCCCCTCCAATACAGATATAACCCCCTGCAAAATCCTTCACATAGGATTCCAGCGAGTCCACAAAGCCCGGCTTCAGATCGTCGTAATACACATCCAACGTGATCACGGCCTTATAGCGATTAAGTTCTGATATCGTCACCGGAGCTCCCTTCGGTGTTACCTTGTCATACTCAATGTTTGCCGCCGTCAGAACCTTTTCAAACTCGTTTCCCTCCCCTGCCTTTCCCTCGATCAACAGCACCTTCGGCTTTGCCTCAATCTGGGAGAAGGTGACATAGGTATTATTTACAGAAATCGTATCGTTCTCCGGCTCAATCACCGCCTTGTACTGCGCAATCGCTCCCTCCTCCCCGACATCCTCAAACACAAACTGGTTTCTTCCCTTGTTCACATGAATGTCCTGTTGTCCTTTCAGATTGCGCCCTGCATACAGAGAAAGCCTTGCATCCGTCTCCACATTGGATGTAACCGATACCGTCACGTTATAATGATCTCCTGCATGAATGACCCTTGGTGCGGTCAGACCATTTATATAGACCTCATCATTGCCTCCAATACTGTCCTCCATGGTCACGGTGAACAGCTCCACGTCATTTCCCTTTATGGTAGTGGCAGACAGACTCATACTACCCTCATTCTCGTTTCCGTCCGTAATCAGCACCAGACGCTTTCCCGCCCCTTCATCAAACATAGAGGCCGCCGTCTGTACCGCCTTTTCAATATTGGTAGCCGCTGTTACCGGATTCACGGTAAAGGTTGAAAACACCTTCCGGTCGGAAAGGAACTGTTCGACTGCGGTATCCTTTCCAAACACGACAATTCCGCACAAATTATGCTCCGGCATGTCCGATACGGTCTTGCGCAGATAGGCTTCGAGCTCTTTCTGATTGCCTGACATACTGTCCGAGATGTCCACCAGAAAAATAGTTTCGCTTTTCTTCTGTTTTTTCGGTACCGAGACACCGGCCATAGCAAGGATCACCGCAAGCAGTACCAGACACCGAACCACCAGAAACTGGTTTCTCTTTGTGGAGCGAACCTGCCTGACATATACAATCCATTCCACCACCAGCAGCACTACTGCCAGCATCAGAATCAGATTGCGAATTGCCCTGCCTCCGGTTTTCTTTTGCTTCTGACTGCCCTCCACAACGACCGGATCGACCGGACTGACATTGGATTCCTCCGTCACCGGAAAATTCACAATTTCCGAATATTCCACACCGCTCCCAGACAGCATATCCCCAAGCTGTGACATAAAGATTGGAAATTCCGTCTGAAGCGCCAGATCGGTATTGTGAATATCAAAACCCAGAACCGCCACCGGATGTCCCTCCACGGTTCCATAATAGCCGGCGATTCCCCCCTCTTCATTTTTTATGATCGGAACCGCCCATTCCGGCAGCGTATACGTATATGCCTTTGTAATTCCAAACGCATAGTCCTCGACGTACTGTGTGACCGGGCTGCTCTGAAAGGACAGCACTGCACCGGACACCTCAGAATCCGTTTCGATATAACCAGTTCCACAGAAGTCTTTTTCAAAGTTAAAGAACAAAAATCCTGCCGTTGCCGGAAAATCAGAGAGGGAAAGCGCTTCCGGCAGGGAAATACCATCCAATACATACAGGTCATAGGAATCCTCTTTCTGTTTCAATACACCGGAATCCTCCGACTTGTATACCTCCACACTGTCATCTAAGGCTAAGGCCTTTTCCAAAAATACATTTCCCTCCGACAACAGCAGAATCTTCTTCTGCGTATCCGCTGTCACTACAATGCTCTGGCTGTTATCCTCTGTCAGACTGTCCTTTTCGCTCAGCTCTGCCTTTAGAACTGCGCTTCCATCCGTCGCAATACGCTGTTTCCCAAAATAGACAATCGCACTCTCCTGCGGATCGATCGTCACCGGCTGTATATCCGCAATCTCCCCATTCACATACAGACTGACATCCTGTGACACTTCCCGTTCCCCATAATTTGTAATCCGGCAGAGCGCTTCCACCCCATCCTCATCCACTGCATAATTCACATAATCCAGAGAACAGTTTTCACCGGTTGAAAACATATCCTGCACGATCAATGCTGCCTTATCATTCTGCCTCGTCCACCCGGTATAAGCAAAATCCGTATCCGTATAACAGATGATCTGCACATTGTCCATACCGGCAATCACGGAATTCACAACACCGGCTGCCACATCCGGATTTCCCGCATTCATGGTGGGTTCCATCTGTTCGAGCCGCTTTTTTAACGTGTTCTTATCCTTGCCCTGATACAGAACTGCCGCCTCACTGTTCGATTCGATCAGGGTGACTGTGGTATCCTCACTCATCGAATCAATCTCTCTTTTGGCTTCCTTCACACTGTGCTCAAGTCTGGTATCGCTGCTGTCATACAGATACTGCATACTGGCACTGTTGTCCATGACCAGCACTACATTTTCCTGTGCCGCACCGCCCTTTTTCCATATCGGTGCCATCAGCGCAAGGATCAGCAGCAGCATGAGCAAAATCTGCAGATACATCAGGATATTCTGCTTCAGCTTCTCAAACGGTGTCTTCGCTTCCAGATTCTTGTAAATCTCCTGCCACAGCATCGTGGAGGAAAATGGTTCATCCTTTGCTTTCTGCTTTAATAAATATAATAAAATGATGACCGGTATCAGCGCCAAAAAGGCAAGCGGCCACATATTCTGTACTGTCATATCGTCTCCCAACCCTTCATTTTCCCTGCAGGATACCGTAAAAGCCATGCAGCATTGCATGGATCAACGAATCATCGGACTGCATGAAGATATAATCTGCCCCATATTTTCCGGCAAGTGTTTTCAGCGATTCCTGCAATCCCTGTAACTGTTCCCCGTACTGCCTGATCGTAGCATTGGACATGGTGATCTTCACACGCTCCCCTGTCTCCACATCGAGTATGTTAACGGTTCCCTCGTATGCAATCTGTCTCTCCTCTTTGGAAAGAATCTGAATCAGAACAATGGTCTGTTTCTTATAAGCCAGATATTTTACAGCTTCCTCAATCCCCTCTTTGTCCAGAAAATCACTGATAATGACAGATACACCCCCCACCGCCACAGGTCTTGACAGAATCGTCTTGTTGAGCGTGGTTCTCCCATCAAAGAAAATCCGGTTCAGAGCCGCAAGAATGTGTGGAAATGCAGACGCACCAGTGACACCCTTTCCCTGAGTGACGGAATTTTCTTTCATCTCGTGGATATAGACACGGTCAAGATTATTCAGTATGATATAGGAAAGCGCTCCTGCAACCTGCAATGCCATCGTTGATTTGGGAATCTCTCCAAAGCACATCGACTTGCTGGTGTCGATAAAGATCTGGAATCTGCCCTCCTTCTCCTCCATAAACTGCTTGATATAGAGCTTATCAGTCCGTCCATATGCATTCCAGTCAATTCGTCTGATATCATCCCCCAGCATATATTCCCGAAAATCCGAGAATTCCACCGAAGAACCCTTCGCACCGGACTTGCGGATTCCACTCATCCCCTGATCAAGGTGCATCGACAGGCTCATTTTCAGTGTATTCAGTTTTTCAAAAAATCCCCTGTCAAAAATTGCAGATTCCACTCTCATCCTCCATTCTATCCAATATTGTCAAGCGCAGCGAGGATCTCTTCGATCACCTTATCCGCTGTCACTCCATCCGAGATTGCCTCAAAATTGAGTGCAAGGCGATGCCGGAGTGCCGGGTATGCCACAAATTTAATGTCCTCAAACGCAACGTTATATCTTCCCTCCATAAATGCCCTTGCCTTTGCTGTCTTTACAATGGCCTGTGCAGCACGGGGACTTGCCCCTGTCTGTACATAGCTCTTTGTGATATCCGGCGATTCTGCTCGTTCAGGATGGGTTGCCACCACAAGGGATAATGCATAATCCATAACTGCATCGGATATCGGCATATCCTTGACCATCGACCGGATCTCCATAATATCCTCTCCGGTCATCACCGAATTCCATTCCACCTTCTTATTCGTAACGGTGATATCCATGATCTCCTTCAGTTCTTCCTTCGTCGGAAATTCCACCAGCAGCTTAAATAAAAAACGGTCAAGCTGTGCCTCCGGAAGCGGGTAGGTCCCCTCATTCTCTATGGGATTCTGCGTTGCCAATACCATAAAGGGCTTTGGCATCTCATAGGTACGCTTTCCAACCGTTACTGTCTTCTCCTGCATCGCCTCTAACAGGGCAGACTGTGTCTTTGGGGTAGCACGGTTGATCTCGTCTGCCAGCACGATATTCGCAAAAATCGGCCCCGGCTCAAACTGAAACACATTATGGCCCTCCTCCTTGATGATCAGATTGGTTCCCGTCACATCGGCCGGCATCAGATCCGGTGTAAACTGGATTCTGGAAAAGCTCGTGGAAAGTACCCTGGAAATTGCTTTCACAAGCTCTGTCTTACCAAGCCCCGGAACCCCCTCCAGTAATACATTGCCATCCGAAAGGATTGCTAACAACACCTGTCGGATGATAGCCCGCTGCCCGATAATTCCTCTCCCGATCTCCTCCTCGCATCTTCTCACCTTCCCGATCATTTCCTGTAATGTCTTTTCATCTATCATCTCTTACTCCTCCATTGACAATCTGATTCGTCCAATATCATTGCGTTAGGGATTTTCCAGTAAACAGCCGGTTGCCCCATACCTCTAATTCAATCCATCAAAATAATTCTTTATCTTATCCTTTAACTTCGTCGGATAATTGGAACCGTTTACTTTCTTATAAGCCTTCTCCTTATATTCTCCGGACACTTCTCCGTAGCTTACCTTATTGCCTCCCCATGTGCGGGACTGACTGGATTTTTCCATCGTACTGCTGTTATTCCCATTGGCTTTTCCGGTGAGATTCTCATCCGTTCCCACTTCTCCATCCGGTACGGTAATGTTCTCATTCGTCTTACGCGCACCTTCGCTTCCATCTTTACTGCCATAATTCCAACCTCCACCGGTACCGTTGCCGCCATTCTGATTTCCCTGACCACTGCCGGGCCCATTGCCGGATCCCTGACCGCCGGAAGGATTCTGTCCGTTTGCTCCATTATTCGAATTCCCGCTCTGACCGGAAGTTCCACTTTGCCCATTACTCTGGTTTCCGGCCTGATTGCCATTTTGCTGCCTGTTATTGCTTCCAGACTGGTTATTGCTGTTATTCGCATTATTGGCTGTATTCCGGCTATTGCTCTGCCCGCTGGAATTGTTGTTTGCAAAATCTGACTGACGATTCGAAAGATGCTCCAATGTGCTCGAGAGTGCATTGTCTGCTGACACATAATCACTCTGTGCATAATCCGAAGCCTTGTACTGCTCCGCAGCCTCCTTAAGCTCCTCATCTCCCACCGTCTCCGCAAGCTTTTTGAGCTTCTCGCAGGCATCTTTTTTGTCTTTTGCACTTCCATGCTCTGCCTTTTCCATCGCCTCCTGTGCTTCCTTTGCCAGATCCTGCTGCTTTCCGGCCGCTGCCTCTTTCCTTTCCTCCGCTGCCCTGTCCAGTGCCTCGCTGAGTGTCTTGTTCTCTGTCCGCTCGCTTGCCATCTCCAGTTTTTTGAGGATGCGTTCCTCTGCCTTTTTCAAATCCTCATTGGAATCGGCTTCCTTCAATTCTTTTTTTGCCTGCTCTAACTGTTCGGTGAGCTCTGCGATCTCCGTCTCAGATATCTCTTTCTTCTGCCTTAATTCCTTTTCCACCTTTTCCAGTTGGGCAATCTCTTCCTGTGCCTCCCTGTGTACCGCATTTGTGTTTCTTGCCACATCTCTTGCCGGTGTATCGATCAAGCTGCTGACTACAAAGACCAGAGCAAGGGCAATAACTGCTGCCACCTGCCTTCCTCTGACATGCAGCGGAAATTCTTTCCGGATCAGAAAGGCATCTATGACCTTCAACGCATCCTTTTTCTGCAGGGAACTGAACGCATCCTCCCTGCCCTCCAAAAATAAGGCCGTGGAGATCCGTTCCTTATGCCCCTTTGCATCGGCCCGCAAGGCAGCCTCCATCATCGATGGTGTCCGCCGTATCCCCATGATCAGGCCATAGAAAAAGGAGAGTATAACAACACCTGCTGCCACGGGCACAGCATAAAAAAATGGCACCACCAATGAAATCAGGGACACCACGGTTGCAATCAGTAAGCCGATTCCGACCGCCCGAAATAACTGGTCCACGATGCTCTGCTCCCTGAGCCTTGCCCGTACCCGCTTCACAAATTGTTTGATCGTTGTATCCATATGGAACGCTCCTTTCCCTATTAGACTAGGCCAAATTGATTTTCTCTCCGATCAAGATCGCTTTCGCATCCTCCCCATGTCCAATCTCGCCTGTCTTTGCAATCGGAACAGACGAACCGGCATACTGTATGACCAGATCCACGATGGACGGGACACATCCCTTCTCTTCCATCTCCGTAAAGGTTCCAAGCAGAATGCCCCCAACCTCATCGAACACCCCCATCTGCTTTAACTGACTCAGATAGGTTACCATCTGCGGCACAGTACCATGAAAGGCTTCCAACAGTAAAATTTTATCCTTCATATCCGGCCAGTACGGTGTTCCTGCCAGCTTGAGCAGGCACCTGATATTGCCGCCAACCACAATGCCCTGCATAGTTCCCTTCTGTATCCAATCGTATGAAAACGTGTATAATTCCTTTTTATCATAAAACAGCATATTTGTAAAACGCGCAATCTGATTCGCCGCATCCGCATACACCAGATTCCTCACCTGATACAGCACCGACGACTTTCCCGTCTTGGCATAGATCGCATTGATCACTGTGGTCAGGTCACTATATCCCCAGAAACTCTTATCGCTCCCGGCGATCAGGGAATAATCCAGATACGGCAGTATCTCATTTGCGAGATCACCTCCTGAAAGGTCAAAAATTGCACGGATTTCCTCCTCCTTGTAAAAATTCATAAGGCTTTCAGCTCTCTGCCTTGCCGAACCACTAAATACAGAATGATCTTGATAAATATAGTCTCCAAATACCGGAATGAGTCCCATCTGCGAGAGCAGATCTCCCAACCGCTCCAACTGCTCCCTATGAGACTCCGGCTGTCCGTTCGAACAACATACGAGTGCCACCTTGTCTCCTGTTTTCATACATATCTCCCCCTAAAATATTTTCACAGGATCTCACTTCTTTCTGTTTCGTGTCACACAGATATTTCTTGCTGCCAGATTCAAAAAGCCCAGTGCAATCAACAGATTCAACACCACGGATATTGGAATCCATCCCTTGTAGATCCATCCCAACACCACCGACTGATTGCCTGCAGTCTCGATGATCTCATACAGACTGGTGCCGGACATGGTTCTCAATATAAAGTCAAAGAGCGGAGAATACGGATTGAACATCATGACCAGCGGAGCGGCTCCGGGACTAAAGCTGCCACCGTTTTTCATACTGTAATAATTGGAAATTCCTATCCATGCATAAAATACAACGCCTGTGATCACCAGAATTCCCACTCCGATCGCAATCGTCAGAATGGTGGCCACAATGGATTTTTTTACAAAGCTGGAGCAGAACACACCGACACTGCCGACATAGATCCCCAGATATAACAGGATTCCGATCAGTCCCAGCAATGCCCCCCAGTTCAATCCGCCCAGCACAAAGGCAATCGCGAGGATCGGTATACTGGAAATCATATACATCATAACCACGACCATTGCCGAACCCAGCTTGCCAAGTGCAATGGAAAACGGGGACACCGGTGTCGTCAGCATAATGTCCAGCGTCTGTCGTTCCCGCTCTCCCGATATGGAACCGGAGGTGATAATGGGAACAATCAGGCTGAGCAGACCGCACTCCGTACAGCCCAGAATCGGAAACAGCCAGACCAGAGAGGAATAATCGTATCCCGAAAAGCCCGTCATCATATTGGCAGAGGCCATTACCAGAATCACGATCAGAGTCAAAAACGCATCAATTCCCAATATGGCAAAGGACATTTTCATACTTCTCGAACCCACCATCAGTTCCTTTTTTAAGATTGGATTTATACGAAGTTTCTTTTTCATTCCTGATTCCCTCCTGTAATCTCAAGGAATAAGGATTCCAGATCCTCCTTCTCCCTGTAAAAATTGCTGACCGCTATATCGCGTTCCACCAAAGTTTTCAAAAGCTTTGCGGCCTCCTGTTCCGAACCGGTGAAGGAAACCAGAATCTCATCCTCTGTATAGCTGACCTTGCTCACAGATGGCTGCTCCTTCAGTACTGTGGCGATATACTCCCGTCCATCCTCCTCCCCCTGCCCGGACACTGTCGCCTTGATCCGGATTGGCTGTGTACCGGCTGATTTCTGCATGATCTCCTCTACCTTGCCACTGATGATCAACTGACCATGCTCCATGATTCCGATACTGGTACACATCTCTGACAGCTCCGGAAGGATATGAGAACTGATAATAATCGTCTTTCCCATCGTGCCCAGATTCTTCAACACTTCTTTCATTTCAAATCTGGCTCTCGGATCCAGACCGGAATTCGGCTCATCAAGCACCAACAGATCCGGATTGTGAATCAAGGCTCTGGCCACACACAACCGCTGCTTCATTCCCCTGGAAAGCGTGTCTACAAAGGCCTCCCTCTTGTCTGACAGATTGACCAGTTCGAGCAGACCCTCCGAAATCTCACATACCTCCTCCCTCTCCATTCCATACATCGAACCATAGAACTCCATGTACTCCATCACTTTCAAATTATCATACACACCAAAGAAATCGGGTACATATCCGACCTTCCTCTTGATGTCATCCGGACGGAGAAGTGCATTCACCCCATCGATCAACACGGTTCCACTGCTGGCCTTCAGCAAGCCACAGACAATCCGCATGGTTGTCGTCTTCCCCGCACCATTCGGCCCTACAAATCCAAAGATCTCACCCTTGTCAATATGGAGGTTTAGGTCATTTAATGCCAAAAATTTTCCATACCGCTTTGTCAAATTCTGAATTTCCAACATTATTGATCCCCCCTTGCACTGATTCTCGGAAGATAACAGGTCTCTCCACTGTTTGTCCGGTATTGCAGAATCAGGATATTGCCATTAATGTACTTTTGCAAATCGGCACCGGACAATGTGCTGTCCTGCCCAAAGATCTGCTCATATGCACCACTATCCGCATTGTAGGCATATACATCTGCATACACACCATAGGAGGACGGTGTCTGTCCATATGCCTCATTTTCCAGAGTGGTAATTCCCGGAAAGTTCTCAAAGGAATAGGTGATCGTGGCCTCTGAGTCGTAAATCGTTGCATCTGTCTTATCGTAATCCCCCTGAGTGGCTACGATCATCTGACTCAGATTCGGGTAGTAAACTCCCTCTATATCCTCATAGGCTGCTGAAAAGGTCTGATAGATCACTGCATGTCCATTCTGCTGCAGATTCTTAGAATCACTAAGCTGCGGTTCATATGCATCAATCATCGCCCACACACATCCCGTATTATAATTTTCTGCATTGGCAAGGTCTTCCTCCATGATGGAATCCACCCGGAATTTGCGATACACCTCCCGATTGGTGTTAATGGTATTGTACGAGTTATACAGACCTGAAAACGTTCCGTAACCCACCGTTTTGATCAGCTTGCTCCGGTCAATGGTCACCTGCCCCCCCTTTTTCAGATCTCCGGCCTGATACAAACAGGTCTCAAAGTTCACGACTACATTCACAAGGTCATAATTCGTATTATTGGTAATCGTTCCCTCGAATCCATCCGTGTAACAATGCAGATCACACGTCACCATGCCGATGGGGTTATCCGTTATCCTCGATACCATAAAGGAATTCTCCGCAAACGCCTCTTTTGTGTGGAACAATACCTCCATTCCATCATTTTGCGTTTTGATCATATAGTCATACGTTCCCTCTGTGCCATCTGCTCCCCGGTAGGATGAGAACATATCATAATCATAACTATATGTATCATTTTTAAAGCCTGTATAATCCTTTTTTAGCGTCATCACGTAGTCCTTCGCCTCCGGACAGGTTACGCTCGTATATACCTGCTCCTCCATCATTCCTTCCTGAAGATGCAACAGGGAAAAGGTATTCACGATCGGTACCCTGACCCGATATAGGAAGCCGGTCAGATAGATCAAAACAGTAAATGCACATGACATTGCAGGGATCGCGATCCAGATCTTTTCTCTCTTTTTCATCGTCTTCAGAACCAGATACAAGACCGGGCCTACCAGAATCACATAACAAAACAACAGACCGCCATACAGCAGCACACTCGGCTTTCTGGTCTGGTCGGCGAGCTTCGCCAGCTCTGCTCCATCGCTCATATCCATCATATTCGACTGGATGCCATTCCCATTCATTCCCTGTGCCTTATCGATGATGGCGGCCTTCAGCAGCATCTCTGCTACCTTCTTACGCTCCTGAAAACTGGTCATTGGCTCCATGCCCAGTGCATAGGACAGAACAACCACCGTTCCGGCACCACTTCGTTTCTTATATGCAGTCTGATCCTGCGAAAATGTGCCCAGCTCCATCGCATCCGTAACGGATAACGGAACGACATCCACCTCCGGCAATGTGAGAATCCCCTCCTGCCCGTCCTGTTCTGTTGTCATATCCGATGTGACTTCCCAACGAAGCTCCTGTTTTTTCAGATTACCAAAGGTTCCTGTTATGAAATCATCCGAAAACCGGTGCAGCACATTCTGATAATTGGCTCCCAAAGAGAGGATCAGTACACCACCCTTATTGACCCAGTCCTTCAATATCATATACTGCTCATCTGACAGCTTTGCGGTATCAAAATTATCGATCAGGATATAGTTTAAGATTGAAATGCTGGAGCTGTCCACCTGAAGATCGTCCGGACTCAGCTCCACAATACTCACTTCAACCTGATCATTCGAAAGCTGAAGTGTTGTGGCATCCAAATAGTTCAGGGCACTATAATCATCGCTCAGGATTCCCGCCAGACCATTCTCTCCCATTCCGATCACTTCAACCGTATCCTGCTCTGCATAAACGATCTTATCTTTCTCATCTACGATCTGAACCGTAACCTCACCAGTGTTACCCACCGCAGACGGCACGAAATAAAAAGTCTTTGCCTCTCCGGCCGACAATGCGATATCCTGCCCATATGCCACGGTCTTACGTCCGTAATACATGACAGGTATTAGTTGGATCGTCCCTGTAAAATTCCGGCTGCTCTCCAGCCGGATCTGAACCAGAGCCGGACTGTCATATACGACCAGACCGTCAATTCCATAAGTGACACTTACCTTAAAGTCCTGATTCTCCTTTTTGACCTTTTTGGTCATATTGCCATTCTTCCCTGCTGCCTGTACCGGCAGGGACAAAAGGCAGCCTCCAAGTACCAATAACCAGACAAGAACCACCAGCCGGTTTCTTTCCTTTGCTGCTTTCATAATCCACTCCTTACCACATAATTTTGCTTATTATAGCACAGATTCCAATTGTCAAATCTTACGTTTTTCTTAATTATCTTATCTCTTGTACTTTCCCATTCTCACAAACGAACGTCCCACCTTCTGCTGCATCTTATCATACTGCTCATACATATCCTGTACGCTGTTTTCCAACAGAAAATAGTGTTTGATATATGGTACCAGCAGGATCATGAGCGCAAGGATCAGCAAGACCAGTTCAAATGAGAAATTACTGATGGTAAACAGAAATGTCATCACTGTCAGGAGCGCAAAGGTCACTGTCACGATCAAATGAATGAACCGTTCATGTGCAAAAAACGCAATCTGAACCAGATGCTTTTTCATCTCCTCCTCCCAGTCAATGCTCTCGTCCTCCTCCTTGAGCAATTGATCAATATATGCCATGTACTGCCTGATTCGATCTGCCATAATCTATCTCCTCCTTTTTGTTATGATATAAATTGTAATACATTTCCTCCTGTTTCACAAGTCCATGTAAAAAACAAAATTGCGGGGTTGACACACGGAATTGAATGTGGTAATCTTTTATTACTTCGAGCAAATACTGTGATGAGGAATAGTAGGATTTCCGGCGTATTCGGAGAGCTGCCGGCTGGTGCGAGGCAGCTACAAAAGAGATCTGAACTGGCCTTTGAGTAGCCCGCTGAACTTTTAGACGGATAAGTAGGTGAGGACGGAGCCCGACCGTTATAGCGGGAAGATATACGACATGATTCAATTGAATGTCCGTATCTGTTATGAGTGCATACGATTCTGTATGAATTAGAGTGGTACCGCGTAAGCATTGCTTTACGTCTCTATGAATTTGGAGATGTAGAGCTTTTTTATTATCAGAAAGTGAGGATTTTTGTTATGATGGATGCAACCAAGTATAAAAGAAATTATTTTATGCCTCCAACCGAATCTCTGGAATGGACCAAAAAAGAGTATATTGACAAGGCACCTGCATGGTGCTCTGTGGATCTGCGGGATGGCAATCAGGCTTTGATCGTTCCCATGAATCTGGAGGATAAGATTGAATTTTTCAAAATGTTAGTTGCGGTCGGCTTCAAAGAGATCGAGGTCGGCTTCCCTGCTGCTTCCGAAACCGAATACGACTTCTTGCGGGCATTGATCGACCAGAATCTGATTCCGGATGATGTAACCGTTCAGGTACTGACTCAGGCAAGACCGCATATCATCCGGAAAACCTTTGATGCGGTCAAGGGCTGTAAGCATGCGGTCATTCATTTATACAACTCCACTTCTCTGGCACAACGGGAGCAGGTGTTCAAGAAATCCCGGGAAGAGATTATCCAAATTGCAGTGGATGGTGCCAGGATGCTGCTCGATCTGACAAAGCAGGATGGAGGCGACTATCAGTTTGAATACTCGCCGGAGAGCTTTACCGGTACAGAAGTGGACTTTGCACTGGAGATCTGTAATGCAGTGATCGACATATGGCAGCCAACACCGGATCACAAGGTCATCATCAACCTGCCGGCTACCGTTGAGATGTCATTGCCTCACATATATGCCAGTCAGATTGAGTACATGAGTAAGAACCTTGCCCTGCGCGAGAACATTATTCTGTCCTTACATCCACATAACGACCGGGGCTGTGGTGTGGCGGATGCAGAATTAGGCGTACTGGCGGGGGCGGACCGGATTGAGGGAACCTTATTTGGAAACGGAGAGCGAACCGGTAACGTGGATATCATTACACTGGCCATGAACATGTATACCCACGGTATTGATCCGAAGCTTGATTTCTCTGATCTTCCTAAGATTACAGAGCTCTATGAACGGGTAACCGGAATGCGTGTATACGAGCGTTCTCCTTACACCGGCAAATTAGTCTTTGCTGCATTCTCCGGCTCCCATCAGGATGCGATCGCAAAGGGCATGCACTGGAGGGAAGAAAAGAACTTAAAGGACTGGACGGTTCCTTATCTGCCGCTTGATCCGCATGATGTCGGACGTGAATATGACGGTGATGTGATCCGCATCAATTCCCAATCCGGAAAGGGTGGAATCGGCTATATCTTAGAGCAGCGTTATGGGTTCAATCTGCCTGCCAAAATGCGCGAGGATCTCGGCTATGCGGTGAAAAATGTATCCGATCACTTACACAAGGAATTATCACCGGAGGAGATCTTAGCCATTTTCAACAAGGAATATGTCAATATCAAGACCGCCATCAAGCTGGATGAATGTCATTTTGTACAGGAAGGCAATGGTGTGATCTCAACCGAGCTTACAATCAAACGCGGCGGTGTACCGAAGGTATATCATGGTTCCGGCAATGGACGACTGGATGCGGTTGCCAATGCAGTCAAGAAGCACTTTGGCATCGAATTCAAGCTGATCTGTTACGAAGAGCATGCGTTACAGGATGGCTCCAATTCCCAGGCATGCGCTTATGTCGGAATCGAAGCGCCGGAGGGCGTTGTGACTTGGGGATGCGGTATTAAGAATGATATTATTGATGCGTCTGTCTGTGCCCTGTTATCTGCGGTGAATACCGTATTGGACAAAAAGAACATTCAATAGACAGGGGAGATAGCAAAGAAGAACGCCTTCAGGTTTTAAGCCTGAAAGCGTTCTTTTTTCATGGGACCTTTTCACAGCCCCTTTACACTATTATGATATCAAATTATGCATATAACGGATACTTCGAGGTAATCGACTTCACAAGCTCCTTCGCCTTAGCCTCATCCTTGTCAATCACCGCTGCCTTGATGGCATCTGCAATCACGATCATATCCTCTTCCTTTGCACCTCTTGTTGTGATAGCCGGTGTTCCAAGTCGGATTCCGCTGGTGACGAATGGGGACTTCGGATCGTTCGGAACCGTGTTCTTATTCGCTGTAATATGAACGCTGTCTAAGAGCTTCTCCACTTCCTTGCCGGTCAGTTCCAGATTCTGCAAATCTACCAGCATCAGGTGATTATCCGTTCCTCCCGATACAATCTTAAATCCTCTCTCGGTCAATGCAGACGCTAATGTTGCCGCATTCTTCACCACCTGAGCCTGATAGGCCTTATACTCATCGGATAGAGCCTCTTTCAGACAGACTGCTTTCGCTGCAATGACATGCATCAGAGGTCCACCCTGAATTCCCGGAAATACAGCCTTGTTAAAATTATATTTCTCATTCACTTCGTTGCTGGAAAGGATCATGCCACCTCTCGGGCCTCTTAAGGTCTTATGCGTAGTCGTTGTAGTCACATGCGCATATGGTATCGGACTCATATGCTGCCCTGCTGCCACCAGTCCGGCAATATGCGCCATATCTACCATCAGTACAGCTCCAACCTCGTCTGCAATGTCTCTAAACCGCTTGAAATCAATCGCTCTGGCATAGGCAGAAGCACCTGCAACGATCATCTTCGGCTGACATTCCTTCGCAATACGGAGTACCTCATCATAGTCGATGAATCCGTCATCATTGACTCCATACGGTACCACATTGAAATACTTACCGGACAGATTCACAGGAGAACCGTGTGTCAGATGTCCACCATGTGCAAGGTTCATTCCCATAAAGGTATCTCCCGGCTCCATGATGGCAAAGAACGCTGCCATGTTCGCCTGCGCACCGGAATGTGGCTGGACATTGACATATTCACAGCCAAATAATTCCTTCGCCCTTGCGAT
The DNA here is from genome assembly GCA_017479085.1 of Lachnospiraceae bacterium. Classification (GTDB taxonomy): domain Bacteria; phylum Bacillota; class Clostridia; order Lachnospirales; family Lachnospiraceae; genus CAG-590. The sequence goes on from JAFVCQ010000201.1 coordinate 23,284, forward strand.
TGCCAGCTCCTCTACTACATCCACATATTCACAACCGCCATAATACCGCTTTCCAGGATATCCCTCTGCATATTTGTTTGTCAGAGGACTTCCCATAGCTGCCATAACCGCCTTACTCACGATGTTCTCCGATGCGATCAACTCGATATTCTCATTCTGCCTGTTGATCTCATCGGTCATTGCCTTTGCAACTTCTGCATCAAAATTGCTTACTTCGTCAAAACTGTACATCCTGCACCTCCATAATATATTCTTTTTGAAAAATGACGGCATGCCCGGATACCGTCATTTTTGAACAATTCTTGTTATATTTTACTCTTGTTTCTGAGAATATGCAAGATGCTTTGGTTATTTTTATTCATCATGATTGTTCAGTATATGTTCCTGCCATCTCCCTTACCAATAATATAAACGATTCAATCTGCGAACAATCTGCGTACTATCCTGTTCCGCGTGCCGTACACGATAACGGCTTTGATTATCTCCCACGGTTACGGTATGGTCCAGACCGGACATTTCCTCCAGATAATACAGCATCTTTTCTACACTGGCATTTTTGTTATAGAGTTTGATGTAAGAATATCCCGGATAATCATCGGAAGCATAGCACAGGATCTTAAACCGGTCAAATGCCCCCGTTTCTCTCAGCGCATCACACAGGGATTGTATTTTCTCCGTCTCATCGATCACCATAAAATAGACAACCGGATATGATTCCGGTCTTGGTCTGTTCAGATAATTGCGATAGGGTGATTTGTGCAGCTCTTCATATATCTTCTTTTCCGCATCATTTTTCAATACCTCATAATATATGATCAACACATCATCTATGATCACATTGCTGAACACATGAAATCCCCGTTCCCGAAAGAAGGTTTCGATTCCACAGGCCTTGTCCGCCGAGATAATATATGATTTCCGGAATGCATTTTCATTGACATCATAGAGCACCGCACCATCCATAGCAATAATGGGCAGCGACGGATGCACATCTGACATCCGGTCCAGATAAGCTGCCGGTGTATGGAACGTCATAAAAGTAAGGTTCATTCCATCTTCCAGAAGGTTCTTGATGGATATCCGGCTATATGCCGTCAACTGCTCACCGGTAGCCTTCCATACATTATCCAGATCTGCTACAAACAATGTGTCCGTTCTTCTGGTTCTTCGAATGTGAACGGAATTAATGATCAGCCCCAGCAGGATTCCTATCATCGTGTCCAAAGTACGATTCCACACGAATAAGTAGGAATTCTCATCCCCGACATGATTCACTGCTATACTTAAAAACACCACACAGGAAAAATAGGCTGCATTCTTTTTATGAAAGAATACTGCTGTTCGAATGACCGGAACAATCATGACAGACAGCACCACATAATGCCATATTGTTCCCTGCAGATCCACAACATACATACTGCACGTCAAAAAGATCAGACCATACAATGCCCCAATTATCGTTCCCACTGTTCTCTGAAATGCATTCGAAAATGTATTCTTCGTATAATTCTGGATACACCAGAGTACCGCAAGCGCAGAGTAAAAGGGGATTCCCTGTTCTCCCCGCAGAATATAGATTACAAAACACAGAAACACTCCCACCGCTGATTTGACGATCCGCATACCTATATAGGGCAGCTTTCTCTTATTGTCCATCCCCATCTTCCTTCTCTTTCATGTGTATTTTTACTAACCCATCTTATCCCATATACTGTCCTCCTGTCAAATCCATTTTCCCTATATAGAATTCAAAAGTCCCTGTGTCCGTCTAACCACACAGGGACTTTCTTCTTATCTTGCGATCAGCTTTCCATCTTCCACATCGATCGTGATCGTATCCTGAATACTGACCTCGCCGGACAGGATGAGCTTCGCCACCAGTGTATCCACATTCTTTTGCAGATAACGTTTTAGCGGTCTGGCACCGTAGACCGGATCATACCCATGATCCATAATATAAGTCTTTGCCTCATCGGTAATGGCAAGAGAAAGCTCCTTTTCTGCCAGTCGTTCATTCAGATCCATTACCAGAAGGTCAATGATACTTCCTATATTATCCTTCGTCAACGGCTTAAACAGGATCGTTTCGTCCAGACGATTTAAGAACTCCGGCCGGAAATGAAGCCGCAATTCCTCCAGCACCTGATTCTGTGCCTCCTCCGTGATCTCGCCCTTATCATCGATTCCTTCCAACAGCGAAGCGGAACCAATGTTGGAAGTCATGATCAGAATCGTATTCTTAAAGTCAACCGTCTTTCCCTTCGAATCGGTAATCCTTCCATCATCCAATACCTGTAAAAGCACATTGAACACATCCGGATGCGCCTTCTCAATCTCATCAAATAATACTACGGAATACGGTTTTCTGCGGACTGCCTCTGTCAACTGGCCGCCTTCATCATAGCCCACATATCCCGGAGGCGCTCCGATCAGTCTTGCCACGGAATGTTTCTCCATATATTCACTCATATCAATACGCACCATGTTCGCCTCATTGTCAAACAATGCCTGTGCCAGTGTCTTGGCAAGCTCGGTTTTTCCTACACCGGTAGGTACCAAGAAAAGTAAACAACCAATCGGTTTGGTCGGATCCTTCACACCGGCCTTCGAACGGATAATGGAATCCGAGACCAGCTCTACCGCCTCATTCTGCCCTACCACCCGCTTATGCAGTGCATCTGCCAGATGCAGAGTCTTATTGCGCTCACTCTCTGTCAGCTTCGAAACCGGAATTCCCGTCCACTTGGAAACAATACCGGCGATCTCTTCCTCCGATACGTTCTCATGTACCAGACTCTTTTCCTTGCTGCTCTCCCTGCCCTCCAGATCCGTAAGCTGTTTCTGTAATTGTGGCAATTTACCATATTGCAGCTCTGCCGCCTTATTCAGGTCGTAATTGCGCTGCGCGATCTGTATCTCATTATTCACCTGTTCAATCTCTTCCTTGACCGCACGTACCTTATCTACCCCCATCTTCTCATTGTCCCAGTCTGCTTTCATGGAAGCAAACTTCTCGTGCAGTTCCCTGAGTTCCTCCTGCAGCTTTTCCAGACGTTCTCTGCTCAGCCGGTCTTCCTCATTCTTAAGAGCCGCTTCCTCGATCTCCAACTGCATCATACGCCTTCTGATCTCGTCCAGTTCAACCGGCATCGAATCCAACTCTGTCTTGATCAAAGCGCAGGCCTCATCCACCAGATCGATTGCCTTATCCGGAAGGAAACGGTCAGAAATATAGCGGTTCGACAGCGTTGCTGCCGCCACAATAGCGCCATCCGTGATCTTCACACCGTGATACACCTCATAACGATTCTTCAGTCCCCGTAAGATGGATATGGTATCCTCTACCGTAGGTTCATTCACCATGACCGGCTGGAACCGGCGTTCCAATGCGGCATCCGTCTCAATATATTTGCGGTACTCATCCAGAGTCGTCGCACCGATACAGTGAAGCTCTCCTCTGGCCAGCATCGGCTTTAACATATTCCCTGCATCGAGTGCTCCATCGGTCTTGCCGGCACCGACAATCGTATGCAGCTCATCGATAAAGAGAATGATCTCACCATCGGATTGCTTGACCTCATCCAGAACTGCTTTCAATCGTTCCTCAAACTCTCCGCGGTACTTGGCACCCGCGATCAGTGCTCCCATATCCAGTGCAAAGATCTGCTTATCCTTCAGACCTTCCGGAACATCTCCTTGTACGATCCGTTGTGCCAGACCCTCCACCGCCGCCGTCTTGCCGACTCCGGGTTCACCGATCAAAACCGGATTGTTCTTCGTCTTTCTCGACAAAATGCGGATGATGTTCCGTATCTCTGCATCTCTGCCGATCACCGGATCCAGTTTCTGCTCCCTTGCCCTTTTCACCAAATCATAGCCATACTTCTCAAGACTGTCATAGACTGCTTCCGGATTATCACTCTCCACCCGCTGATTCCCCCGCACCTCTGCTAATACCTTCAGGAATCTCTCTGTTGTAATCCCGTAATCCGTGAACAGCCCCTTCAATGCCCTGTTGGGATGCTTCAACAAGGCAAGAAAAATATGCTCAACCGAAATATAGGAATCCCCCATCTGTTTGGCTTCTTTTTCTGCATTCACAAACGTTTTCTGAAAATCCGAACTGGTAAACAGGTTACCACCCGACACTTTCGGGCGATACGCAACCAGCTTCTCTGCCTCTCTCGAAAAATGTTCCAAATCAATGTCCATCTTCTCAATGAGCTTGGCGATCAGACTCTCACTTACCGTAAGTAAGCTGTATAAGATATGCTCCTGATCGATCTCCTGATTATTATATTCATAGGCAAGCTTCTCGCAATTTTCCACTACTTCTAATGATTTTTTTGTAAATTTCTCTGCGTTCATAATAAGTCCCACCTTTCCATTTCATAGTCCGTCAAATGTTTTGACTAATCTAAAGATAGCACATATTGTTAGCACTGTCAATAGTCGAGTGCTAAAATTGTCAGAAAATTTTAAAAAGAGCCTGAACACACGTCCAGACTCCTTTCAGCATTTTGATATCATACCTCAAACAGGCAGGCCCACATGTCCATTTGAGGCACAAACCGGAGAGTAATGTTTCACTCTTGCTTATGATCTGTTGGATCCTCCTTCTCAGCAGGTTTGTGTTCCATAACAAATCCAAACACTCCCGCACCGACTGCGATCACCGCCATAATGATTACCATAATATCCATCTTCTCTTACCTCCTGCCTTAATCATAAAGGGATGCATGATACCGGATCTTTCGGTATACCTTGTAAATAATCATTCCCAATAAAGACACAATAATATACAGACAGGAAAGCAAACCGGTTCCTCCCCCGACAATAATAACAATCCATAATAAAATATCCATAATCTCATAACTCCTTTTTTTCGAATAACCGACACGTGCTGCGCCGGACAAAATGTAGTCTTTCGAATCCGATCACAGATTGCGCACCAAAAGAAAGCCCGTATCTGTCAGACAATTTTTGCCTGCAAAACCGAACCTGCTCTATGCGAATCTGGATTCGCTGTTATGAGATTCTCTTTCTTCCATCCATATCCTGTATAAATGCGATAATGTATTCCTCCCTGAACACATACCGCTTACTGTGAAGAAGTAACGTTTCCTTCGCGAAGCGGGAAACGCCTGACAGAGCTGCCAGCACACAAAGGAAAAACAGACCCTTCCCGCCACTGTCTTGCAGACGGCTGCCCCGTAATCCCTTGATCTGAAATATAGTAGAGGTATCTTCCCTGATCTCAAAATCGCGCAGATCATCTCCTGCGGTCAGGGATTGTGCCTTGATAGAGCTGTCACCGGAGGACTTCAAAGAGAGCACCTGCTGTCCGGATTCCAGTCCCATACCACTTCCGGTTACGACAAATCCGAACACCAGCAGATAAAGTATGAAGTTTCTTATTCGCATCCTTATCTTCATAAACAGCCCTCACATTTCTACTGTTTTTACTATATCAAAATCGCAGTTAAAATGCAATGCCGGAATATTTTCCGGTTGCGCAATCCGACACCTTTCCGTTATACTAATATACAAAGACTGCTAAGGAGTATTTCATGAACTTATACGACGAGATCAAGTCCCATTTCATCCTGCCTGATGCATTTGAGGACTGGAAAGATTATAGAAACATATTAACGGACTATCTGATCGCACAGACGGATTCCATTTCTCTCCCCCTCTCCTTCTGCCCCGGCATGCAGCCGTCCGACCTGCTGCCGACACTGGCTGTCCTCGGTGCCGGTGCCTGCAATGATCTGAATCTGGAACGATTATGCCCCCACTTTTCCAGAATCACACTGATCGACAATCAGACTGCCTCTATGGAGACTGCACTGCGCACCTATCATCTGGAGCAATCCCCTGTTATAGAATGTGTGACTGCCAGCCTGAACGGACTTGAGGACACAGATTATCAGGATTTCTGCGAAGCATTGCAATATTTTGTTCGTGGGGAACAGCAGACCCTGACTCCGGAACGCTTTGAGGCATTTGCGCTGTCCCGCATTGGTTCGAAGCCAAACAGGCAGGTGCCTCTGGCTCCTGCCTCCTATGATTACATATGGTGCTTTGGTGTACACAGCCAGTTACAGGCCATGTATTCCTATATCTATCACGTATTTGAAGTCAATCTGAGACATACCCTTTTTCAGAACACGGAGTGGAACTCCCATGTATTCTATGACCGTTTGAAAGAAGAAAATCGCATATGGATTCCCCACTTCCATGATGCCCTGCTTGCCAGTGCGAACAAAGCGGTTTTTCTTGGTCTGGAGCAAAGACGTCTTGGAACAGAGGGAGCCATTGAGGGTGCATGGCAGGGCATAGAAGACATACGGCACCGGAAGCTTTCATATACCGAGCATACCGCCATATGGCCCTTCTGCCCCGCCCGAAGCCTTTCCTATGAGATGCGGATGTTCCATATCTCAACCCTATACCGGTTTGTCTGAAAGCTTCCGATGTGTCACACTTTTTTTCATATCCTGTTCCACCAGTGTATACAGATCTGCGGTAAACGGGATCCCGAGAAACATGCCCAGTACCCCGCCAAATTCTCCGCCGATCACGATTGCAGCAAAGATCAGGATAGATGGGATTCCAATTGCATTCCCCACAATATGCGGATAGATCAGACGGTTGTCAATCTGCTGCAGGATCAGAAACAGGATCAAAAAGGTCAACGCTTTGATCGGCGACTCCATGATCAGAAGTACGACACCCACCGTTCCTCCAAACAAAGCACCGACCACCGGAATCAACGCTGTCACCGCCACAATGACACCGATCAGAATCGGATATGACAACCCCATGATCCCCATTGCAATGGTCAACAGACACCCCAGAATCGCAGCATCCAGACATTGACCGGAGATAAATCCGGCATAGGTGTCATATACGATCTTGCCGATATACTCCATCCCACTGCCCACCCGCTCCGGCAGATACGTCCTGATCAGTCTGTGGAGATAATCTCCAATCGCCTCCTTCTGCGCCAGAATATAGAAGGAAAAGAACAGGCCAATAAACAGCTTGGTCACAACCGAAACCGCACTTCCCACCATATTACCACTTGCCTTCAATGCCTCAATAAAGGATTGATTCTCAATCAGCGCAACTACACTGTCCATCACATCCTCATCAAGCTTAAAATTCTGAACGGTATTCACGATATCCTCCGAGATGCCCAGATGGGTTTCCAAAAATGCAAGAGCGGTATCCAATGCCTTTGGCGCTCTCGCCGTGATCTGTCTGACACTTTCTACAATGCCCGGAATCAGATTAAAACACACGATCGTGATCACCCCGGCCAGAATCAACACCGAAATGATAATGGATGTGGTTCTCTTTATCACATGATTTTGAAACATACCCTTTGTCATATGTTTTTCCAGCCGTACGACAATCAGGTTAATCATAAAGGCAATCACTGCTCCGTAGATCAACGGAGAAATTGCTTTATAACAGATAAGTATGATGTGCTTTACCGCACCAAAATGTTCCACTACCGCATAGAATAAAACAATGAAAAATATTCCCTTTAAAATCGGTTTCTCTCTTTTTTAAAACACTGAATCACCTGATTTCCTCTCAGCCATTCTTACAGTGGCTTAAAATCTTCAACTCCATGCTTGCAAATTGGACATATAAAATCTGCCGGCAGGGAATCCCCCTCATAAATATAACCACAAATGGTACAAATATACCCTTTTTTCTCTGCGGGCTTTGCAGATGGCTTGATGTTGGCATGATAATATGCATAGGTAGCCGATGCGCGATCCGATAACACCTCTCCACCCGTTACATCCGCGATGAACATTGTATGCGTTCCCAAATCTATGGTGTCGATCACTTTTCCGGAAATATATCCATTACACTCCTTTGTCAGATATGCGATACCATTCTCTGCCCTTGCAAAAGCAATCTCAACCAATTTGTCCGTATCCCTTCCACTCTGAAACCCAAACTGTTGAAACGTATCAAATGTAGCACTTTCATCCAGAATAGACACATTAAATTCCTTTGTCTTGAGGATCATATCATGTGTATAATTGTCCTTATTCACTACAACAACAATGCGATTCGGCGAGGTCGTAACCTGAGAAGTTGTATTGATGATACATCCATTGTCCTTATCCCCGTCCTTTGCGGTCAATACAAAAAGACCATAGCTCAACTGATTCATTACCTTGTTATTCATAATCATTCTTCCTTTCTATCATAAATAGTATAACCCACACAAAACAGGCCTATGTTGCGAACAAAATCTGACATCTGGCTATTTGGTGTGGGTTATCGGACCATCACGTTCTCTCTTCTATTGGAACATAATCATGTGTATGTCTTACTGCTTTATATGCCGGACGAATGATCTTGCCCTGATTGATCAATTCCTCAATCCGGTGTGCACTCCAACCGGCCATTCTTGCCACTGCAAATAACGGGGTATATAACTCTGCCGGAAGTCCCAGCATCTCATACACAAAACCGGAATAAAAATCCACATTGGCACTGACACCCTTGTAAATCTTACGCTCCTCTGCAATCACTTCTGGTGCCAGCTTCTCCACATTGGCATATAACCGATACTCCTCGGTCATTCCCTTCTCAACGGAAAGCTTCTCCACAAATCCCTTAAGCACCTTTGCCCTCGGATCGGAAATGGAATATACAGCATGTCCCATACCGTAGATCAGACCGGCCCGATCAAATACCTGCTTGTGTAAGAGCTTCTTCAGGTAATCCTTGATCTCCTCTTCATCTCCCCAATCCTTAACCTGCTGCTTCATATCCGCAAACATTCTGGTCACCTTGATATTGGCTCCGCCATGCTTCGGCCCCTTGAGCGACCCCAGTGATGCGGCCATAGACGAATAGGTGTCTGTTCCGGAAGAGGTGACAACATGTGTCGTAAAGGTAGAGTTGTTACCACCGCCATGCTCTGCATGTAATACCAGCGCAAGATCCAGAATTCTGGCCTCCAGTTCGGTGTACTTGCTGTCCGGTCTCAGCAGGAAGAGCAGATTCTCTGCAGTGGACAAATCCGGCTGCGGTGTATGTATATAGAGACTGTTGCCATCATGATAATGACTGTATGCCTGATATCCATATACCGATAACAGCGGTACCACCGAAATGAGCTGCAGACACTGCCTTAACACATTAGGAATAGAAGTATCATCCGCCTTCTCATCATATGCATATAAGGTCAGTATACTTCTCTGTAATGTATTCATCATATCCTTACTCGGAGCCTTCAGAATGATATCCCTTACAAAATCCGTCGGCAATGACATTCTGTAATTGGATAAAATATCTGTGATCTTAGCCAGCTCCTCCTTCGACGGAAGCTGTCCAAACAAAAGCAGGTACACGGTCTCTTCATAGCCAAAGCGCTTCTCCTTCATGAAACCTGCTACAATATCCTCCACATCAATCCCCTGATAATACAGCTTTCCTTCACAGGGAATCATATCATTATCCTCTACAATGTACGATTGGATTTTCGAAACATCGGTCAGACCGGCTAAGACACCTTTACCATTAATATCTCTAAGACCTCTCTTGACATCATACTTCGCAAAGAGATCCGTATCAATCCGAAGATTCGCAAGACATAATTCTGATAAGCCCTTTATCTCATCTGTAATCCGGGAATAATTATTAATTCTTTCTTCGTGGTTGTTCACGCAATCACCCTCTCTATTCCTATAAATCTTGTAATCCCTACAAAAGTATACCACAAAATTCCGCTCTTCCCTAGTCTTTTTTACAAATTCATAAAAAATTAACAAATATTACCCCTACTGTATAGTGACAAAGAACAAAATCGTAATCATATTCGTCTCTATTCTGTGTCATCCCCGGACTCCCTGCAGTCTTCAAGTGTTTCGGGCAGACTGCTCCGTGCACTGCCCGAAACCGTATATACGGAATCCGGCTTCTCTTTGATATACAGATAATCATCACCGGTTATGTCATTGGTGCTGCCCCAACAGATTGTACAGGTGTCTCCCTTCTCATTCTGTATTGTCAAAGTCTGTACCGGTGCATCCAGTCCATATCCTGCCAAATCATCCGGCTCTGTGATTTCCCTGACCGCCGACAGCTCTGTAACGGTTTGCAGCATCGTCTGAAGCGTGCTCTCGCTCACTGCAAAGTCTTTGTCAGATTGCAGCTTCCATTGTCCATCTGACAGCACAAATATTTCCTCTGTCTCATCCAGCATGAGACGAACCGATGTCACATCCTCTGCACTCCAGTCCAATATCCGGATACTGTCCGTCTGCTCCTCCTGACCGGCAGCCTGTTCATTATGATGCTTTAACACGGTATACAGCACTATAAGCAGGATCAGAAGTCCGATGACGACCGCCATCGGAATCCATTTTTTCTTTTTCATAACACACCTTCTTTCCTTATTAATGTCATTTAATTAAGCCGGACGCTACCGAATATGGTATATGTTTCACATTTCGGGCACGCTAGCTTTGCATAGCTTCGAACTAAGCTCACGTTGTTCGCTAAGGTCTCAGCTATCCGCTTAGCTACCGACGTAACGGTACTAAATTCGCAGCCTGAGCTGCTCATTAAGGACCGACGTCCGCAGATAGCCCTACATTGTGAAACATATACCATATCCGGTAGCTGTTCACTGGCTAATCCTTAACTAAATGACATTGCTCTCCTTATCTGTGTTTTCTCCTGTAACAGATCATGCCACCGATGATCAGACAGGCAAATGGCAGCAGAACACATAAGACGGAAGCACAGAGGGCGGACTGTCCGCTCGTAACAGTCAGATACTGTGTTGCAAGTGATTTACCCGGAATCGATACCAGAGTGGTATCCTCTGTGTCCACCATCCATGTGATGCTGTTCATATACAAGGTATAATTGCCATCTGACACCATGCTATTAAATGATTCGTCCATAATGGAAGAGGACGCAAAGCATGCAATCTGTGTTGTCTTCCCTCCATCCGGTTCTTCATCTGTATTCCCATCTGCGGAATCCTCCAATGCATCCTCTGTACCGTCGGTCGCAGTTTCCCCGGCACTGCTTACCGTCTCCGATATCACAGCTCCCACGATAAACGGTCCGGCTGCATCCTCCTGTTCTTTGTCGAAGGTTGCCATATTCTGCGGATCGGTCTTGACAAACGCGTCCGTTGATGGTGACAGGACCGCACTGACCTCCAATGTATCACGTATCTCCTCCTGTGTCCGGAACCCCTGACAGGCACTGATCAATATATTAGTCGAACCTCCCGTCATTCCGGTGGTGACGGAAGCAGCTCCGATCTCAGGAACCAGATAATACGGCCGCTGTACATACATATTGCTGTCCGTCTCTACAACAATTCCATCTGTTACTTGCACTCCATATTCCTGCAGAATACGGTCATACTGTTCCATTGTATTGCCGGTATAGTCCGTCAGGATCAATGCCTTTCCACCATTCTTCAGATATGCAATGACCTTATCTGCCTCTGCCTCTGAATAATCCTTCTCCGGAGAATTCAACAACAAAGCCGCTGCATCTTCCGGTATGGTATCCGCTGTCAGCAGATTGAGAGACTGTAGTTCCAGATTCGCCTTCTCGATCCGCTCTCTCAGCGCTTCCGGAATACTGATCTCATTATGCCCTTCCACATAATACAACACCGGCATGGTGTCGGAGATCACATATGCAATGGCACCTGTGAGCTGTCCCTCACCGTCAAAGCCTGTCGTCTTAGACTGATAGGTGGAATAGTCAAATTCTGTCTCATAACAACTGGTATAAGCAACCAGTTTGTTTCTTTTACCGCCAACCACGATCATGCTGTTTTCCGATACCGAATCCTCTGTATACTGTTTGACAAAGGCAGGGTTCTCCACCGGATCCTTTTTCTCTACCTTGATTCGGTACGAAGCCGCCTCATACTGCTCTAACAGCTTTTCCAGATTCGTATCCTCATTGCCCATCTGGACGATATAGTAAATCGTAATGTCCTCGTCCAGACTGTCCAAAACCGTTTTCGTTTCGTCCCCAATGGTATAGAGTTTCTCTGTCGTAATATCAAATTCCGTATATTTCGCAGGAATCTGTCCCACGATCAGATTGAGAACGACAACCACCGCAATCACAATCACGGAAAATGCTGCGTTATAGCTTCCTTTTCTAAAAATCCGACTGTTCCAGACATTGCCTTTCTTCGTCTCACGCTTATCCTTTTGCTTCGTTTCTTTTTTGCGAATCTGCATGCTCCATCCCTCCTAGCTCCAGCGTCTCTTTTTGATATTCTGTATCGTCAGAAATACAAATACAAACATCACAGAGAGAAAATACACAATTGCTGTCAGGTCAAACGTCCCGGTAATAAAGGACTGAAAATGACCATCTATATTGCAGGCCTCCATCACCTTCATCACAATTCCGTCTGACATGGAGGACGGGAGAAAACTCTCCAGGCCACTCATGATATAACTTAAGAAAATAACCAAAAAAGTCAGAACTGCTGCAATGATCGGATTCTCTGTCAGAGAGGAGATGAATAATCCAACTGCAATGTTCGCTGCTCCGAGCAGTGTAAAGCCCAGAATCGCCGTATAATTCTGAACATAAGAAACGGTACCGAACCGTCCCATGATCAGCGGATACAGACAGAGCACCGCCATCGGTATCAAAAATACCGTCACAAGGGCAAAGAACTTGCCACATACGATCTTCTCAATGGAAACCGGCGCCGTCAACAGAAGCTGATCCGTCTTCTGTCTTCGTTCCTCCGACAACACACGCATGGTCAGCACCGGAATGGCGATCAGGAACAAAAACGTGACACTGTTCAATGTCACATTCATGGACGGATATCCACTGTTCAGATTGTATGCCTTGTAGTAAATTCCAACGATCAGAAATACAAAAAATAAAAACACATATCCGGTCATCGACTTAAAATAGCCTTCCAATTCTCTCTTATACACCGCTCTCATGTTCTGCCTCCTTTCCGTCCGTTTGCTCTGCATTTTCCATATTCATTTCTTCCATATCCGTTTCCGGAGCGCATTCTTCCTTCTGCTCCGATTCCTCTTCGGTCAATTCAAGGAAGATATCCTCCAACGATAATTTATCCTGCTTCAGCTTTAACAATGGGTACCTTGCTTCCGCTAACAGATAAAAGAGCTCCTCCCTTATATCCGTATCCCCCTTTACCTGTAACACACCATCCCATATTCCATTCTGGCGGCTTCCCTCCACGGTCACCCGTCCGGCAAAATGATCTTTCAGAAGGCTTTCCGTCCTACCCTCTTCATCCCGGACGCTGAGCTCCAATGCGGTCGTCCCCTGCATCTTCCGGCTGAGATTCTCCGGTGTATCACAGGCAGCCAGTCTGCCATGAGAAATAATCAGAATCTGATCGCAGATCGCACTGACTTCTGACAAAATGTGGGAACTCAGTATAATGGTATGCTCCTTACCCAGCTCCCGGATCAGGCTTCGGATCTCAATGATCTGCTTCGGATCCAATCCAACCGTCGGCTCATCCAAAATTAGAATTTCCGGATTGCCCATCAGGGCCTGTGCCATTCCCACACGCTGCTTATATCCCTTGGACAGGTTCTTCACGAGGCGGTTCTCCACATCCTTCAGATCCAACTTCCCCATGATCTGTTCTATCATCTCCTGTCTCTCATCCTTCTTCACTGCTCTTAAACCCGCGGCAAACAAAAGGCATTCCTTTACCGTCATATCCATATATAAAGGCGGTTGTTCGGGCAGATAACCGATACACTTCTTTGCCTCCTCCGGTTCCTCTAAAATATCATGTCCGTTGATGATAACCGTCCCCTCATTGGAGGCCAGATACCCTGTGATGATATTCATTGTTGTGGATTTGCCTGCCCCATTCGGACCCAGAAATCCATAAATCTGTCCCTGTTCCACCCGAAAAGACAGATGATCCACAGCCGTATGATTTCCGTAATGCTTTACGATGTCTTTTACTTCAATCATGATCCTTCCTCACTTCCACAATTGTTCTGAGTGCGGTCCCTGTACAGTACGACGCACGGAACACTGTACCAGACTTTTCCACTCGATGATGATTCTATTTATTTATTATGTACAATATGTGATTTTTTCTAAAAGAAATTGTGTCTATCGTATGAAAAATGCAGGAAAGCATTTGTATATAGAATGTGCCATTCCTATGCACAGGCAGATGTCACATGGCAGCGTTCCCACCATGTGACTGTAATCTGTGATCTTTTCTATTTGCATTATACATTAATCTCTGCGGTCAATCCAAGCAGATCCCGATTCGCATCTAATACCGGTTTTACAATCTCGGTGATAAACTCCTCCGTCTGCTGAGGTGCACGTCCGACAAAGTTCTTTGGTTTGAGAATCTCCTCAATCATCTCCTTTGTCATACCAAATGCAGGGTCATTGGCAATACGATCCACCAGATCATTTTCCCTGCCCTCCTTCTTCACAACCATTCCCGCTGCCATAGAGTGTTCCCGTATCTTCTCATGCAGCTCCTGACGGTTGCCGCCACGCTTTACCGCATCCATCATGATATTCTCCGTGGCCATAAACGGAATCTCTTTCATAAATCTCTGGAAGATGACCTTGTCGTAAACGACCAGCCCGTCTACCACATTCAGATACAGATCCAGAATTCCGTCAATCGCCAGAAAGGCCTCCGGAATGGAAATTCTCTTGTTGGCGGAATCATCCAGGGTTCTCTCAAACCACTGGGTTGCAGCAGTGATAGCCGGATTCAGGGCATCCACCATCACATAATTCGCTAACGATGCAATCCGCTCGGAACGCATCGGATTTCTCTTATAAGCCATTGCGGAGGAGCCGATCTGGTTCTTCTCAAATGGTTCTTCAATCTCCTTCAGATGCTGAAGCAGCCGGATATCATTGGAAAACTTATGCGCACTCTGTGCGATTCCACTCAGTACATTCAATACTCTGGAATCTACTTTGCGCGAGTAAGTCTGTCCGGATACCGGATAACATTCCGTAAAGCCCATCTTCTGTGCAATCATGCCATCCATCTTACGGATCGTTTCATGATCTCCATTGAACAGTTCTAAGAAGCTTGCCTGTGTTCCCGTGGTTCCCTTCGAACCTAACAGTTTCTGCTGACTGATCATATATTCCAGATCCGACAGATCTAACATCAATTCCTCCAGCCAGAGGGTTGCCCGCTTGCCAACTGTTGTCGGTTGTGCCGGCTGGAAATGGGTAAAGGCAAGGGTTGGCAGATCCTTATACTGCATTGCAAATTTGGAGAGCTCATTGATCACATTCAACAGCTTCTTGCGAACCAGCTTCATAGCCTCGGTCATGATAATGACATCCGTATTATCTCCCACATAACAGCTTGTAGCACCGAGATGAATGATTCCCGCTGCAGCCGGACACTGCTTTCCATAAGCATATACATGACTCATGACATCATGGCGGACCAACTTCTCTCTCTTCTTGGCCACATCATAGTTAATATCATTCTGAAATGCCTTCAGCTCCTCAATCTGTTCCAACGTTATGACCGGCTTGCCATTCTCGGATAACCCTAACTCATACTCTGTCTCCGCTAATGCGATCCATAGCTTCCTCCATGTCTTGAACTTCATATCCGGGGAAAAAATGTACTGCATTTCCTTGCTGGCATACCGCTCCGATAAAGGGCTCACATATTTGTCTTTCATACTCTTCCTCCTGTCTCTTTCTTTGGTTTGTTATTCCGCACCGTCTCATCATGTTCACCGCGAATATCCTCCTTGGGTGGATCCATCGGATAATTCCCGCTAAAACAACCGTCACAGTACTGTCTTCCTGCCGATAATTCCTTCAGCCGCTCCATCTGCAGATATCCAAGCGAATCCGCACCAAGTATATCGCAGATCTCCTCCACGGTATGATTGTGTGCGATCAGTTGATCCTCGCTTGGGATATCCGTTCCAAAATAACACGGATGCAAAAACGGCGGGGAGGAAATACGCACATGCACCTCCGTTGCGCCGGCCTCCTTCAACATGCTCACAATACGATCCGAGGTGGTTCCTCTC
>JAFVCQ010000202.1 GCA_017479085.1 Lachnospiraceae bacterium
ATGGGCCTGCTCCCATTTCTCAATTCCGATTCCGTCATCCCTCACCTCAATCGCGACAAACATCTCATATTCCTTCACCGATACCCGGATGTGTCCGCCAGACGGTGTATATTTCACAGCATTGTCTACCATATTCCCGATGGCCTCCTTTGTCCACTTATAGTCATAGGAGGCAACTGCACCGGAATCCGTGACCAGAAGTGTGATCCCTTTCTCCCTCGCTGTTTTTTCATATGCATCCCTCACATCCTCCAGCAAAAGCTGTACAGGCTGCGTCGATTGATTTACGGTTACAATGTCATTTTCCAGCCGGGAGAGCTTTACCAGAGACTGTACCAGAAAATCCAGTTTATCCGTCTGCGTCACGATTCGCTCCACCAGCCTGTGCTCCTCCGTTCCGTTCAACCGCTCCGACAGCAGCTCGGTATATAACACAATATTGGCAATCGGTGTCTTTGTCTGGTGGCTTAGATCCGATACGGTCTGCTGAATGTTCTGCTGACTCTTTCGGATGTTCTTTGCAGACAGCAGGCTGTGGGACAGAAAACGCGCCATCTTTCCCTCCAATCGGGACAGCCGGCTCTCGTCATATCGATCCTCCTCATATCGACCCGCAAGTGCAGAATCCAACATTGCACCCAGCTTATCCAATATATGACTCACATAGATCGTCATGCCGATCATGAGCAGGATACAAACCGCTGCAATTCCTGCCATAACGATATTCCAGACTGACACCCTTTTGCCCTCCCCTCACCTTCTGTTCCATAGCGCTCCTTCCGACTGAGACGGTCTATGCATCACATATTCTCCGTCCACCGGTATCCAATTCCATATACCGTTCGAATCCATTTCCCCCCAATCTTCCCCCGCAGCCTTGCCACGGTGACGGTCAGGGTGTTCTCATCCACAGAGTCCTCAAAGTCCCAGATATGTGTGATCAGATAATCCCTCGTATACGTCTGATCCGGATGCGACACCAGAATCCTGAGCAATTCCTGTTCCGCACGGCTTAATTCCAGATCCACACCATCCCTGAGATAGCGGCGTTTTTCAAAATCAAATGTCAGCTCTCCTGCATGATACCGCTGCATCTCCGGAGTTCGGCGAAGCAGAGCCTTCACTCTCGCCCGCAGAACACCAATACGGAACGGTTTTGTGATATAATCCTCTGCCCCCGCCTCCAGACCTGCAATCTCATCATCCTCTGTATCCCGTGCAGTGAGAAACAGAATGGGCATGGAAAGCGTCTGTCGCTGTCTCCGGCAAAAAGCCAATCCATCTCCATCCGGCAGACTGCGGTCAAGGATCAACAACTGATACGGTTTCCCAGCAAGCCTGCGCATTCCCTCTGACAGACCGGCAGCAAGCTCCACATGGTATCCATCCTGCTCCAATGCCATCTGCACACCCTCGGCCAACACCTTGTCATCTTCTATCATCAAAATATCGATCATATCATCTCACCTCACGCAATCTCAGGATAGGCAGCGGATGTTTCCCCTAAGGCGCACACTTCAGATCCGGAATGGAGGTTCCGTGCCTATTCCACCACGCGAAGCCGCTCCACAACTGAAGACCGCTCAATGCTCCGATATAGCACAACCGGCACCAGCACACCGATCAGGATATACACCGGTATCAACAGAATCAGTGGCAGTATTGTCACTCTCCCCGTGAAAAACCACAACACACTTTGCAGGATGCTTAACAGAAACGGTTCAAAGACCAGATTGCACACAATGGCCGCCGCAATCGACATTCCGGTATAGAGAACCCCTTCCAGAATCAACATCCTCTTAAGCTGTACACCGGTCATGCCCACCGACTGCATCACCGCAAATTCCCGTCTCCTCGTCTGAATTCCCGTTAGGATCGCATTAAAGAAATTCAGGATTCCAACCAAGCCTACGATAAAAGCCAATGCACTTCCCACAATGAGAAACATACTGCGAAAGGATTCAAATTCATCCTGGTAGGACTTCTTGGATTCGTAATTATAGAGAGGATTCGTCTTTGTTGTATAGGTCTCTAAGAATGCATCCATACCCGCTTCCTGTTCATCCGCTACATTCATCATATAAAGCATAACATCAGAGGTCTTCGTATCCCGGATAAAGGCATCCGCACCCAAAATATACTCCATCGAACCATAATACCGGTAAGACATGCTGGTCGGAATGATTACCTGCGCACACACGGTATACGTCACATCCCATTTTTCTCCCGGTTTCATCTCAATATACTGTTCCGGAATCTCACCCTCTGCCATACGGTTCCGATCGACCTCTTCACCGGTCCGGCTGTCATACAGGATCGTTTGCTGTCCATAGGTGATCGTGATCGTATCACCTACCTGATACGCACCACTCCCCTCTATCGGATTGCCATAGTCATCTGCCGAGAGCACCTGAATAATATAGTTGCCGGAAGGATTCTTCACCTGCTCTACATCTCCCTCCAAAACAGTCAGCTGTGTCAAAGGAAATTCCTCCATGCCATATAACTGGATCCTGTCTTCATAAAGCCCCTCTGCATTCTGTTCCCTCTCCATTCCAGCTTCATCGTACTCCTCATATCCCTTTGACTGATAATACGCATCCAGCGCCGTCTGGGTAAACCATCCGACTGGCTCATCCGCCATTCCGTAAACCCTGCCGGTATCGGTAATTCCCGGCTGTTCATTCAGCTCACGGATTACATCCTCCGTCACACTAATCTCCTCCGAAAACAGCGCTTTATACTGGAAATAGTCTGCATTTGCCACCAGATAGTCTGCCGTCCGGGAGCTGCTTGTATATTTATCCAGATCAAATCCATTTGCAAAGGCCAGCGTCAGATTAAAGAGCAGTGCCGACAACACCAGTGACAGCACCACCAGGATTGTCTTATTCCAGCTTCGTCCCACATTGGCAAATGCCATATGAAGCATGTGCCGGTTCTGCCCACTGCTGCCGGCAGGCAGTACGATGGAAGCGTACTTCTGTCCTGCCTGCTCCTGTCCTCCGGTATAGACGGTTGTCTGTGCACTCTGCTTATCACCTTTCTGATGCTTTCTGCCATTCCCGACCACTGCCTCCGTATATCTCACCGCTTCGACCGGCGATACATTTGCTGCGATCTTAGCCGGTTTCCTGCAAGAGATACGGACTGTCACAAAGGAAAAAAGTGCGGCTGCAACAAACAGGAGTGGCTGAAAAGAGATCGATGCATTCTGGTAGGACATATTCTTCATGATCATCGGAACCAGCGTATTGCCCAACAGAAAGCCCAGCACCAGCCCGATCGGAATCCCAATCAGGGAAAGTCTTCCGGACTGCATACGGATCATTTTCTGTATCTGCTTTTCCGTCATCCCGATCGTCTTGAGCAGTCCATAAAACCGGATATCATCCGTCACCGATATCCGGAAGATATTATATATGATCAGATATCCGGTAAATATCACCAGCAGCAGAAAGGCCGCAACACCGACCACCACCTCTGCACTTATGTTCTGTAACAGTTGGGTGCTCGTATAGGCCCAGTTGACGCCCACATTCAGGTAATTCTCCGCAGCCGGATCCTCCATCTGGTATCCATGACCGGCTAACAGCTTTGCCATCTTTCCCTCTATGTCAAAGGAATCATCAAACATCACTTCCAAATTCCATGTCCCTGTTGCATCATCCTCTGTGATGGAATATCCTGTAAGTACTTCCTCACAATAGCTTTTGGATACGATCACCATACTGGCACTCGACGCCGGATCATATTCCCACCAGCCGCACAGGACAAAGGTATCCGTCCTCTCGCTCCCATCACCCAATGTATAGGTAAAAGGCACCTCTACACCGATCTGCGGTGTGATGTCCAGCAATTGTAAGATCCTTGTATCTGTCGCAACTTCTTTTGTTCCCTCTGCCGGCAGCGTTCCCTGTTCCGGCACACAGAAGGCACTATCTGCATTCTCTGCATCCATGTAACTGATTTCAACATGACATTTGTTAAACGGCACATCCTCCGCCATTCCCAAAAAATACCGCATACCCGCTCTTTTTACCATAGGATCTGCCGCAAACTCTTTCGCCTGCTCCTCCGAGACCTGCTTGATTCCTGCGTGAAAGTATCCTCCCACCTGACGGAACGTCTCCTGTTGAAACGAGACATTCAGCGAAGCCAGAATGGCAAATATGCTGGTAAAAAGGAGTGTCGTCAGGATAATGGCCAGCACAGCGATCCGGTTCCGTACCTTATGCGCCTTGAGATTCTGCATCGTAAGATACTTCATCAGCTTCCCGTTATTTACTTGTAACATGGCTGTCCCTCCTCTCCGGTCAGGATATTGCCATCCTCAATCCGAATCATCCGGTCCGCAAGCTGTGCGATCTCCTCATTATGCGTGATCATCACAATGGTCTGCCCGAAGCGTTCACTGGTCACCTTGAGCAGGGACAGAACATCCTGAGAGGTTTTGCTGTCCAGATTCCCGGTGGGTTCATCCGCAAGAATGATCGCCGGTTTCGCTGCAAGCGCCCTTGCGATCGCCACCCTCTGCTGCTGTCCGCCGGATAACTGCGAGGGCAGATTCTTCAGCTTTTCTCCGAGTCCCAAAAGCCCGATCACTTCACGAATATAGTGCTCATCCACGGTATTCCCATCCAATTCGATTGGCAGGATGATATTCTCATATGCGTTCAGCACCGGCACGAGATTGTAATTCTGAAACACAAACCCAATCTTACGTCTGCGAAAGATTGTGAGTTCGTCCGCCTTCAGAGAAAAGATATCCTTCCCATCGACATAAACCTTGCCGGAGGTCGGCGAATCCAAGCCTCCCAGCATATGCAGCAGCGTTGACTTGCCACTGCCTGACGTTCCGACAATCGACACAAACTCCCCTTCCTCCACAGAGAAATTGACCCCTGCAAGCGCATGCACCTGCATCTCACCCTGTCCATAGGTTTTGATAAGCTGCCTTGTTTTTAAGATTTCCATAACCGATCCCTCCATCTGCACTTTCTTTTATACGTCTATTGTAGCAAAAAAACCTTACAAGAAAGTGACAGGAGGTTGAATGTTAACAAATACTGCTGACAGAAGAAGGACATTCATAATCACTAAAATTATATATTATATCTTCCCACAATACAGCTCTTCTTGCAGAAACATATTCCATAGGACTTGACACCCATATATCCGTCATCAAGCACTCCCTCTTCGTACTTCTTTGTTCTGATCTGGTCGTATGCCTCGTTAAGTCCGTCTTCCATCTCGTTGAATTTC
>JAFVCQ010000203.1 GCA_017479085.1 Lachnospiraceae bacterium
GCTGTTGTCACCAGATCCAGATTATATTCCCGCTCCAACCGCTCCTGTATGATCTCTAAATGCAACAATCCGAGGAAGCCGCACCGAAACCCAAAGCCTAATGCAATGGACGTCTCCGCCTCATAGCTCAATGCCGCATCGTTGAGCTGTAATTTCTCCAACGCATCCCGAAGATCCGGATACTTTGCCCCATCTGCCGGATACAGACCACAATACACCATCGGATTCGCCTTCTTGTATCCGGGAAGCGCCTCCCTGCACGGATTCTTTGCATCTGTCACGGTATCTCCTACCCGGGTGTCCTTCACATCCTTCAGACTCGCTGTGATATACCCTACCATTCCGGCGGAGAGCTCCTCCTGTGGACTACATTGTCCTGCCCCAAAGATTCCGACCTCCACCACCTCAACGGTAGCCCCTGTCGCCATCATATGGATCGTGCTTCCCTTCCGGACCGATCCGTCAAACAGCCGGCAGAAAATAATGACTCCCTTATACGCATCATATTTGCTGTCAAAGATCAAAGCCTTAAGCGGTCCATCTGCATCACCGGACGGCGCCGGTATCTTTGCAACGATCTGTTCCAGTACCGCTTCCACATTCAATCCGGTCTTTGCCGAGATGCGGGGTGCATCCTGTGCCTCGATTCCGATCACATCCTCAATCTCATTCACCACCCTGTCCGGGTCTGCACTGGGAAGATCGATCTTATTGATGACCGGCATGACATCCAGATCATTATCAATCGCCAGATATACATTGGCAAGTGTCTGAGCCTCGATTCCCTGTGCGGCATCCACGACCAGAACTGCTCCCTCACAGGCTGCCAGACTTCTCGACACCTCATAATTAAAATCTACATGTCCCGGTGTGTCGATCAGGTTGAAAATATACTCTTCTCCATCCTCCGCCCGATATACAATTCGAACCGCCTGCGCCTTGATCGTAATGCCACGTTCTCTCTCCAGCTCCATATTATCCAGAACCTGTGCCTGCATCTCCCTGCTGGTCAACAGTCCGGTCTTTTCAATAATCCGGTCTGCCAGCGTCGATTTTCCGTGATCAATATGTGCAATAATACAGAAATTCCGAATCCTGCTTTGGTCCATATGCGCCATTCTTTCGTTCTCCTGTTCTCTATCTTAATTCCCACAAACAACGAGCCTGCCTGTCGCTGATGCATGTTGTGCAGGTGGGGTCATACCTGTTTTCCAGTATACCACATTATTCTTTTTTACTCAACACATTATAGAGGATTGCAGCCAATGGCTCCATTGCATTTTTTTCTTCCTCCAATGTATTGTTCTGGGCTCCGGCTTCAATCAGTGTCGTTCTCGGAAGCAGGTGCAGATTATATCGGTAACTTCTCACATAAATTTTTCTGACATAATCGTCATAGGTTTCTTTTCCTGCCAGATACATCTGAAAGCTGAAAGCCAGATTCATCAGCTTGTTCGGGTTGTACAGGTATTCAATGTCTCCATTTGTGCTCGAACGGCTGACACCATTTAAAAACATAATCTTTGCAGTGGGCTTTCCGTTAATCTCCGTCACCAGATGAGTCCTCTCATCAATTCCATCCCTATGCAGATCAATGACCACCTCGATCGACGGATTCTCCTGCAGAATCTTTGTCACACTGCTATATGCATTCTCATATGCTTTGCTCCGATCCAGTTGTCCGTCGATGATATCATAATAGGTCTCATCATGGTAGACCGATATTCCGTACTCCTCCTCCAGCAGTTGTGTCAGATAGCTTCCCACTCCAATAATCGTATCTTCCTTTTTTCCCTCCCGGCTGTCCTTAAAGCTCTCTGACCCATGCGTGTGGTAAATCAATATCTTATATTCCTTCTCCCGTTCTGTCTGCTCCAAATTCCACCCGTCAATCGACAAATCCACATCCAGCAGATTGGAAAGCTTTAACTCTTCTGATGACATATTGGTGTTGCCATCCACAACAAATATATGGCTTAACAGAAAATCCGGATCTCCGAGCTGTTCTCTGCTATATGTAGTTCCGTTCCCCCCTTCCGCCAGTGTTGTGACAGAGGAAGCCGGAACTTCTTCTTCTGCCACCTCCGGTGCAGCAGCTTCCTCCATAACAC
>JAFVCQ010000204.1 GCA_017479085.1 Lachnospiraceae bacterium
ATATATTTCAGAATTGACAGCCTCAAGAAATCTCTGACTGCCCGGATTCAAATAAGTTCCCATACGATCACCCCGGCTTCGTTATGAAATTTGATTAGTAAAATTCTTATTATTTATATTGTATAAGCAAACGATAATCTACTTGTATATACGAAATAATACCAGATAACACTTTAGTTTTCAAGGGTATCGATCGTTATTTTCAAGGCAAATTCCCGATACCATCCATCTAAGACAGTATCGGGAATTCGCTATTACTAATATTGAATTACTCAGCCCTTCTTAATCTTCGCCGTCTTCGCCTCAATCGGTACCATAGTCACTACCATGATCAGCAGCAGCGACAATACTCTCTTACCATTCCGGAATATCCTCTTTTCCATACCTTGCTTCCCTCCTTTTTCATGCGTTCCAACCTGCTGTTACACCCTGCTGTCAAACAACCCTTTAAAGATCATTGCTTGTTATCGTCCTATAATATGTAAAGCCTCCATAGGACACTGTTACGACAATATTAAGTTCGTCAAATTGGACACTAGATAACGACGAATATGCTTTGGCCGTCTTGGTGACGATGATACCGTTACCGTTGGGATCTTCTTCGAAATCAACATACTCATCTGGCTGCTGCACGCTCCAGACCACTCCGGCGTCAGATTTGACATGTTCTAAAGAAAATACCGTATATACATCACCAATTCTGTTCCTCTTATATTGGATCCTCGGTGTTCCCGTGATTCTTATCTTCTGCGAAAGTTCACGCTCCAACTGATGAATATATACCTTGACGGTAGTCACCCCGATGCATTGCGCACGGACATAACAACTGGCAGGTGTTGTTTCGGTAATGTGGAGCATTTCCTCATCTATCGTCCAATCTATCCCCTCTTCGCTCATCCGGGGGTTCCAGCCATCTATTCTGATGTATGTATAGTCTTCAATATCCAGTTGTGTATTTGACACACTTAATGTGACATCCTTGACCTCAACATTCCATACAAGCAGACGGTCTTCTCCCTTAAGGTATGCATATACCTTCCCTGTTCCCGGGTTTGCTCCCGCTGTCAGATTACCCTCCCCGTCAATGGAAACCAGCGAACTGTTGGTATACCATTTGATATCGGTAGTTTTCGTCCAATCAGCCAGCCCGTATGCATTCAATTTGGTAGTTCCCAGAATATACAGACTGATGTCCTGCTGCGGCTCCACATCCCCTTCTGTCACGGACACCATACAATTATATGTATTTCCCGCATAATCAGCCGTTACCGTTGTACTTCCCATGGAAATGCCCTTGATCAGCCCATCAGAATCTACAGTCGCAATCTCCTCATTGCCGGATGTGTAGGTCACACCGCTCGTAATCTCTTCCCGATCCATACCGTACAGCACAAGCTTATAGGAGCGTCGAATCGGAATCTCCACCTTATCTCTGCTGAGTTCGGCATTCATATAATGCTCCTCTATATATTGCAGCACTGCCTTTCTTCCGGCGTAATCTGAATCAGCCGTATCCCATATCAATACCAGTTCAGCATATTTGTCATTCGTATTGGCAATCCTGTCCGCCTGCGTCTTGAACATATAGGAATGAAATACATTATCTGCATCCATTCTGTTATTCTTGAAGATCGCCTCAATCGCCTCGGCAACCGCAAGCCTCGCTGCATTCGTATCACCCTTGTTAACAATGTCGTCCCATACCTTAGGTATCGTTCCGGCAGTTGCTTCAAGATAGCTTAATCCGGGGATCTTACTGTCTGCTTCCTTCACAAAGGTTCTGACGATCACATCTGTTATGGTGGAGATCGTCGTTTCCGAGTCTCCGTTGCGATTCGCCTTGGAAATCGTATACATATTGCCGGTATTGCTCAGTGCAAACTGCAGCTTGCCGCTCATGGCAGAATCATCAAGATCCAATGTCTGCACTACACTATCCACAAGATTCTCCGTTACCTTATTCACATAAGCACTCTCAATCCCGGAGCTGAATGTGTATTTCTCCACCGCTCTTAAGTGAGCGGCATATTTGTACGCCTCATCCTGTGTCAGCTTCTTCAATTCATATTCTGAAAAATGATATGTATTGAAGGAAAGTCGTCCCGTCTTCAATTCCTCAAAGTCCGGAATATAATATACATCATATGCCTCTCCCGAAGCCTCATCCCGATATTCATACACACCACGGTACAGATCCAGATCATCCAATGTAGGCATTGTTGAGAGTTCGAATGTGATCGTGACAGGCTCATAGCACTCCATGTAATTGCATCATAACAATCTATTCTTCCTGTTCAGGCTCTGACCGTGACTTCTTCTTCAGAATACCCGGAAGCATGGTCACCAGAAACAGGCATCCCATAACTATACATATAATCCCAATGTATTTCGTACTCATCGGCGACATGTCGAAATTCTCAATATACACCTTCGTAACATATCCCTCCGTCTCTGCCGTACACCGTTTGATTTTCTGTGATATACGATTCGAGAACAGTGTGATCGACAATATCCCTGCCACGATCATCGCCGTTGAAATCAGTATAAGAACCAACAAACGCCTATCCTTCTTCCATAGCATACCGCTGTGTGCTTCATGCATCTTCATAATCATAGCGAAAGTAATGTTTTAATTATATAGGAAAAAATCACTTATTTCTACAAATTGCCTAATTTGTCATTGACAAATAATCTGGCAATTTTTTTATTGTAAAAATATTGGTTCTGTGCAATAATCAGTACAGGGGGAATATCAGGGGTTTTCTTTTTCAATGGCATATGGTATGGTAGTCTAGCAGGCAATCGCATGGATCGTATTGTTTGCAACCATATAATGAAAGGATACAGACCAATGAACTATATTGACTTACATGTACATTCCTCCGCTTCCGATGGTTCCTTTTCTCCGGAGGAAGTAGTGGAGCTGGCAAGGCAAGCCGGACTTCGGTACTTTGCACTGACCGACCACGATACAGTGGACGGAGTAGAACAGGCCCTAGCCCACGCCAAAACCTTTGAAGACATTACCGTGATCCCGGGTACCGAGCTTTCCTGCTATTATCAGAACCGGGAGATTCATATCGTTGGACTACTGGTAGACCACAGAGATCCCCTGTTTTTATCCGAACTGAAGCAGCTGGAACAGGCACGTCTTGCGCGCAACATCAAAATGGTACAGAACTTTGTAGACGCCGGCATCCCCCTTACCATTGAGGAGCTGCAGCATGGCAATCCAAACAGCGTGATCACAAGAGCCCATTTTGCAAGACTGTTAGTGGAAAAAGGTGTCTGTCAGGATAAGAAGGAGGCATTCGACAAGTATCTCGGCATTGGCTGTCCCTTCTATCTTCCAAAACCACAGGTGACACCGGAGCATGTACTAGAGATGATCCACCGGGCAGGTGGTGTTGCAATCCTTGCTCATCCGTACTCCTACCAGCTTTCCCGATCACAGGTGGAGAACATGCTGGACACCCTGATTCCATTGGGATTGGAAGGAATGGAGTGCTATTATTCCACCTATGATGATGGTCAGACACAGGAACTGCGCAGCATGGCTTTGAAAAAGGGACTTCTCGTTTCGGGCGGTTCGGATTTTCACGGGGTGATCAAACCGGATATTTCCATCGGAACCGGACGAGGCAGTCTGCGAATTCCCGAAAAGCTGCTGACTGCCATTCAGGACTATGCTGCACATCGGACACAATGAAGCATGCCCCGTAGCAGAGCTACGGGGCATCAACCCGAATCGGCCGCGCAGCAAGCTGCGGGGAATTCGTCCAAAGAGATTCCATTGTCTTTTCTACTTTGCCTTCTTGCGTCTTTCTCCACCGTTGCCGGCTTTCTCATCCTTCTGTTCTTCCTTATCCTCGTCCCGCTCCACTTCCGCAATGGCATTCTTATGCATTGGTATACGGCAGTTCTTATTATTGCCGAACTCCACGATAACGGTATCATCCACCACATCCAGTACCACTCCATAGAATCCACCGGTAGTCATAATATTATCTCCCGGCAGTACACCATTGCGAATCTCATCTATCTTCTTCTGTTCCTTCCTCTGTGGACGAAGGAACATGAAATAGAAAAACGCAACCAAAGCGACCACATAGATTACCATAAAAGCGGTGGACGCTCCAGCCGCCTGATTGTTTACATTCTGCTCCAAAAACATTGCTATCATACTAATTACTCCTTTTCTTTTTTACACCGATCCATCCGGGAAAATCCCTCCAGACGCATCTTCTTATATTCCTGATACCGTCCCTCTTCAATAGCCTGACGGATCTCACTCATCATATTATTATAAAAATACAAATTATGCAAGACACAAAGACGCATTCCTAACATTTCTTTTGCTTTTAACAGGTGACGGATATAGGCTCTGGAATAGCTGCGACAGGCAGGACATTCACATTCCTGCGCGATTGGGCGGTCATCCAGCTCATATTGTGCATTCAACAGATTAAGCTTCCCCTGATTGGTATAGACATGGCCGTGTCTGCCATTCCGGCTTGGATACACACAATCAAAAAAGTCCACTCCCCTGTCCACCGCCTCTAAAATATTAGCCGGAGTTCCCACTCCCATCAGGTAGGTCGGCTTGTCCTCCGGCAGACAGGGTACCGTTTCCTCCAGAATACGGTACATCTCCGCATGGGATTCTCCCACAGCCAATCCTCCGATCGCATATCCGTCTAATTCCATGTCCGAGATCACCTTGGCATGCTCGATTCGAATCTCCTCATAGGTTCCTCCCTGATTGATTCCAAATAACAATTGATGGGGATTGATCGTATCCTCCAACGTATTCAATCTGTCCATCTCGCGCTTACAGCGCTCCAGCCATCTGGTGGTTCGATCCACCGAATCCCTGATATACTCTCTGGATGCCTTGCTGGGCGCACACTCATCAAACGCCATGGCAATCGTGGAGGCCAGATTGGACTGGATCTGCATACTCTCCTCCGGTCCCATAAAGATCTTGTGCCCATCAATATGAGATTGAAAATAAACCCCCTCCTCCCTGATCTTGCGCAGACCTGCCAGAGAAAACACCTGAAATCCGCCGGAATCGGTCAAAATCGGCCGCTCCCAATTCATGAAGCGATGCAGACCACCCAATTGCCGGATCACATGATCTCCCGGTCTCACATGCAGATGATATGTATTCGACAACTCCACCTGTGTCCCAATCTCATACAGATCCGTCGTGGCGACGGCACCCTTAATGACCGCAGCGGTTCCCACATTCATAAAAACCGGGGTTTGTATCGTCCCATGTACCGTCTTCAGCGTGGCGCGTTTCGCCCTTCCATCCTTTTTGACTATCGTATACATTCCTTCTGTTTCCTTTCTATCTAAACCAATGTCATTTAGTTACGGATTAGTCAGTAACAGCTTAACTAATTGACATTGCTATTATACTGTGCTTTTTCCCAAATGTAAACCGGATTCGAAGGTGAAGACCATGCTGCATATCCGCTTGGAATGATTTTCCAATCCTCTCTACAATTTTTCATATCTTTATCCGAAATATACATTGGTTAGACAAAACGGTTGGACTGGTATTTGAGAACATGGAGGTTCTGTCACTTTATCACACCTGTTAGGGAATATACAAAATGGTTAGACTGAATTACATTTTGAAAGGGTGAAGAACATGAAAATCGAATCAGGAACAATTCGTATGGACTCGGATCGGGTCTATACAAGTACCACAACAACATCGCAGACAACGATATCCAGACAGGCCGGAACCGGCATGACCACTTACTCCAATGCGAGCTTTCTATCCTCGTATTCGGAATACAGCCGGCATACAGGCTCCGGACGGACTGCCGGTCAATATGACGTGTACATGCCTTCGCAGCTTCCACACAGCGGAACACCGTCAGAGCTATATACGAATCTGGCAGGCAGCGGGGTGACCATCTATGATGCCAAGTCCGCATTCGAAAAGTTCCATGAGGAGCTGATCGACCAGCTGGAGCAATTCATGGAACGTATCCGGGAACAGCTTTTGGGAATCGGGCACCATGAGGCAGATCGCATCATTGATCTGACCACCAGCAGCCAGCCGGGAACCTTCTGGACCAGGCAGACACAACAGAGCACTACCTTACAGGAGCAGGAGAATACGACCTTCAACGGAACCGGCTCCGTTGTCACGGCAGACGGCCGATCCATTGACTTTCACATTTCCATGGAGATGAGTCACACGTTTATACAGGAAGCGC
Organism: Lachnospiraceae bacterium; assembly: GCA_017479085.1. GTDB lineage: Bacteria > Bacillota > Clostridia > Lachnospirales > Lachnospiraceae > CAG-590. Next base: position 6,240 of record JAFVCQ010000204.1, read on the forward strand.
AGCAGCTCTCGGAGGAGACGGATTATATCCTGACCGATCCTCTTGTCATCCAACTGGATCAGGCTCCGGAAACGATCAGTGAACAGACATGGTTCTTCGATCTTGACGGAGACGGTCGGAAGGATGAGATCTCCCAGCTTGCAAAGGGAAATGGATTCCTCGCTCTGGATGCCAACGGGAATGGCCAGATCGATGACGGAAGTGAATTATTTGGAGCCCGCACCGGCAACGGTTTTGAAGAACTGGCTGCTTACGACGAGGACGGGAACGGCTGGATTGATGAGAATGACTCCGTCTATTCCAAATTGAAGATCTGGGTCAAGGATGCCGCAGGCAATGACAAACTGCTGGAGCTGCAGCAGGCAGATATTGGCGCCATCTATCTCGGTGCTGCGAACACGCAATTTTCCCACAAGACGGCTGATACCAATGAAACACAGGCCGTGGTGCGTCAGACCGGATTCTATCTGCATGAATCCACCGGTTCTGCCGGAATCGTACAGCAGATTGATTTTGCGGCCAGAGCCAATTCTCTACAATAGAACTTAGAAACCATATGACTTATGCATAATTCTTCAAAAAGAAACTCCCTTTGAGAGTAATGTCAGTCCGTTAGAACGGACGCTGCCCTCAAAGGGAGTTCTTTTTTAATCATTGCGGATTGCCGCCAAAGGACTCAACCGTGTTGCTCTCTGTGCCGGAAAGAAGCCCGCAAGCATTCCGATCAGGGTAGAAAACACAATGGAAGCCAGTACCAGCCACAATGGAATCACAGAAATATGAGCACCCAGATCATATTCCTCCATAATGGCGGGTGCAATCACATTATTGGCCAAGACCGACAATCCATAGCTAAAACCAACACCCACAATGCCCCCGAGCAGTCCGATAAAGGCTGCCTCTGCCAAAAACATAGAGCGGATGTTGCCCAGTGTACAGCCTAACACTTTCATGACTCCAATCTCTTTCGTCCGCTCATAGGTAGACATCGTCATCGTATTGGCAATACTGATTGCCGCCACGAGCATGGCAACTGCTCCGATTCCACCCAGAACCGCTTCAATGATCATGTACTCCTTTTCCAGCTCTTCAAGCCATTCCTTGTTGGCCTCCCCACGATATCCCATCTCCTGAATCGTCTGTAATACCTCCTCCACATTGGAGGATTCATCCACATTGATCGTGATCATTGTGTATTTCAAATCCCGAAATGGTTTGCCGCTCCGGTCCGTCGGCTGTCCCGGAATCACACTGTTGGCCGGATAGTTCTGCTTGAGAAATGTCTTGAGTGCTTCCAAATCCGCATAACAGTAATAGGAGAAGTCTGTATAATCGCCCTCATCTCCCGCTGTGATTCCGGTCGCCTTGAGCCGCACGCGTTTCATATCTGAGCTGAAAGCGGTATAAGACAGAGAATCTCCAAGAAAATCATCACTGTCAAATGCATTCTGTGTTGAAGGCTGCTCTGTATCAGTATCTGAATCGAAATCATCCTCACTCTCAAAATCCGGGTCACTGTCGCTAAAGGTGCTGTCATAATAATCCGAATCGCTGTTTTGTTCAGCATCCGTTTCCGGGATATCCTCATCAATCTCAATTCCACCGACAAGCGGCAGCGTCATAAAATCAATATCCGGTGACTCATCCAGATAATCCCCTGAGTTGATCTCCCAGAAATCACCCACGACCTGATTGCCAATCACCAGATTCAACGTCGTCTGATCTGCCTGTGGCAGAGATCCCTTCTCCAGTTCAATCTGTTCTAACACCTCCGGTGTTACACCGATAATATCAAAGGACCCCTCATATCGTCCGGCCTGTACCGGCATATAATAGGATATCTGCGGTTCCACGCTCTCCACATGTTCAAGCTCCTGAAACAGACTGACCGTATCATCACCGAGCAGTTTTTCATCCGAAGATCCATAGTCCATGTCCGACTCCACCATGATCTGTTTCAGTCCGCCGGCCTGACTTGCCTGCTCCATCATAGACTGCCGCAGACCAATTCCCAATGACAGCATGACAACGATCGAAGCGGTACCGATCACCACACCCAGAACCGTCAATATGGTTCGTGTCTTACGCCGCCATAGATTTGAAAGGCTCATCCCCAAAATATCAGAAATCTTCATTTTTCCTCTTCCTCATATCATAGATAGCGACACGATTGCTCCCGCAATCCTGCCAGGTTGTCAGAGCACATCCTGACTTCATCATATGGGCTCCTCCATATCCGAATCATCCTGCGAATCCTCATCCGCTTCCATCTCCGACACATCGTCTGGTATTTCCTCTGAATCCCCATACTGGTCTTCGTCCGGATCCTCGTCTGCTTCTTCGTCCAGATCATCCTCCCAATCATCATCCTCAGCCAGAAGCGCCTCTTTCCGTTTCTTTTTCCGTTTGACAAGAATGACAATAATCACTACAATTGCGGCAACCACAACCAGTGCGATCAGAACATATGCCCACCATGGCAACGAAGAATTTTCATAATCCTCAAAATCCTCATCATCGTATTCATCATACTCATCATAATCATCCGCATTAGCACTGACCGTACAGGTTACCTTCTGCTCCAGCTTTCCGGCATTGCCCTCCGAGTCCTCGTAGGAGATCTCCACCGTGATCGTTCCCGAATCAATATTCTCTTTCACTCCCGTCACATTCAAGGTCGCATATGCAGAGGACGACGCTGCTATATTGCCAACATAGCTCTCCTCTCCCGTCACTGCATCATCCTTAACCGTTACCTTAACATTATATACACCTGCGCTGCCCTGATTGTTGATCGTGAACATCAGACTGCCTTCCCGGTCAATCCCCAGGATCTCCGGGCTCATGGAAATATCCGACACACCCAGTTTCACTTCCTGATAGACAGTGAGCGACAAATTATCACTGGATGTAAAATTATTGCCCTTGCCATCGTCAAAATCGCCCTTGACCACAAGAATATAGTTCTTCTGCGGCAGGTCTGCCGAGGTCTTCATCTCAATCTCTAAATCCCCTGTCTCACCTGCCGGAATCTTCTCTACAAATACTGCACTCGAACCGGACGTCGGAAGGAAATTACCGACCTCGTTCCCAATCAGGAATTTGCCATTGCACACCGGTGTCGTCTTCGATGTATTCTGAATATGGATCTTGAGCTTGAAGGTATCTCCGGCCATAATGCGCTCCGGTTCCGTCTCCATTCCCGTAAGGATCAGCTTCGGCGCCGTTACCTCCTCATCCTCCTGATCCCGTCCGGAGCTGGAACTGCCACCGGAGTAATCCGAATCATCATCCACATCGTCATCACTATCATTGTTACTGTTATCGTTTTTGTCTGTCTCCTCCTCAAAATAGACATTGATTGTCTTAGTTACATAATAGTTGGCTGTCGTACCATCTTCCTCCACCTTTGTGTACTCAACCATAAAATCTACGCTGTGATATCCGTCGGAGATATCAGACCTTGCAGTCATGGAAAAGGACGCGGATAAGACTGCCTGTTTTTCTTCCTTACTGCCCGCTTTAACCACCTTATACGCATCTCCACTGGTTTCGAACGGAAAGGCTGAATCGATTACAGGATATACGTTTTTTAACTTGATATTCTGTGTGTCGAGCGATTTTAATTTGAAAGAAATCTTCGTTTTCTTTCCCGCACCGCTGGTAATGGATTTTGCAACCTCGATTCCCACATCGGTGTTCTTGCCTAATTTTCCATTACTATCCGTATTATTCCCATTCTGGGATGTCTCCGTTGTCTCGGTCGTTTCACCTGTTTCCGTCGCCCGCACCGATCCTGTGCCAAACGGAGATACCAGCAGGGACGAACACAACAGGAATGCCAGCACTCTCTTTCCCAGTGCGCTCTTTTTATCTCTCAACCTTATCATCTTCATTATCCTCCACTCTGTTTGTACTTCTATCCTCGATCTTCACAATCTTTCCATCCACAATACGGATCACCCTGTCTGCAATCGCTGCCAGACTGTCATCATGTGTAACCATCACCAGCGTTTTCTTCTGCTCATTCACTATGCGCCGCATCAGAGACATCATTTCCTTCGAAGTCCTAGAGTCCAGATTACCGGTGGGCTCGTCTGCGAACATGATCTTCGGATTCACCACCAATGCCCTTGCCATACCGACACGCTGCTGCTGTCCACCCGACATCTGATTCGGCCGGTGCAGGGCATGTTTCTCCAGCCCAACCAGTTTGAGCATCTTTTTCGCTTTCTTCAGTCGAACCTCCTTGGGCACACCCCGGAAAGAAAGTGGTAATGCCACATTCTCAATCGCATTCATCGTTCCCAGCAGATTAAAGGACTGAAAGATAAATCCCACGTTCCTCTGTCGGAATCGAACCAGCTTATTCTCATTCATTTTCTCAATGTGATAACCTGCAATGTTGATCTCACCTTTTGTCGGCTTTTCCAGACCTGCCAGCATATTGAGCAGAGTGGATTTCCCCGATCCGGAGGTACCCACAATCGCACAGAACTCTCCCTCGTACACCTTGAAATCTACCCCGTTCAGTGCACGAACCTTCGTGGAACCTACCTTGTAGAGCTTATACAGATGCCTTACATCAATGACTACCTTTCTGCCGGATTCATCCATCTCCAGCTTCGCACTGTCCACCTCCGGTCTAAGCTTTGCCTTCTTCGCGCTTTTGTCTGTATGCCCCTTGACTGTATCCTGCTTCTGACCCTTCTTTGTGTCCGGCTTTCCATCAGCCGGATCCTTCTTCCTCTTCGCTTCCGGCTTAGCGGAATCCCTCTTTCCTTGGTCTGTTCTTGATTTAACCGATGTCATCTTTTGTCTTTTCTTTGCTTCCGGCTGTATTGCTTCTGTATCATGTATCATCTGCTCCGCCCGCATCACATCCGAAGCCGAATCGGATAATGTTCCTGACTGCTTCACAGATAGCACTGATTTTTTTCTTTTTTTACGAATTCCTGCAAAAGCAAGTCCCGACTGATCATTTGATGGATCTGTATCTCTCAACATTCTATCCTCCAGCTACTCCGCAATCAACATATATAACCTTTGTGATTATACCACATTTTGATACGATGGACAGATAATTTTTCATTATTCACAAATTTTTAATAAAATTCTTTCCTGTTTCGTGATTGACCGGTACGCTGCCAGGTATGAAATCGTATTCCCATTCACAAATTAGGTATATTCTGTTATAATAGGAGAAACACAAGATCATGCCCATCCGAACCGACCATTTGCAAATACCCGCATGGAACTAAGGGTGGCACGACAGCATCCATGATTACAGAACATGGATACAACAACCACACAGCTATGGAACAAGGAGTACACTACAAATGAAACACCTATACTTTACACGTCATGGACAAACCATATGGAATGTAGAAAAGAAAATCTGTGGTGCCACAGACATTGCATTGACTGATCTGGGACATCAACAGGCAATCGAACTTGGAAACACAATTCTGGAACAGAATCTTCCGATCGATGAAATCCTATGCTCACCGTTAATCAGAGCATCGGAGACAGCCCGTCATATCGCTGAGGTCACCCATCTTCCGATGCGGATAGAGCCCCGCCTGAAGGAACAGAATTTTGGCCGGTATGAATCCACTGCCAGAAATGGTGCCGAATTTCAGGAAGCAAAGACACATTTTATTGATCACTTCGATGGCGGAGAGACCATGCTGCAAATGGCACAACGAATCTATAATCTGTTAGATGATATCTGCATGGACGAAAAAACCTATCTTCTTGTGGCACATAACGGAATTGCACGATTGGTTCACTCCTACTTTTACGATATGAGCAATGAAGAGTATGCACAGTTTGGAATCCGCAACTGTGAGATTCGGACATATGAATTCCGCTATACCCGCAAACGGCATTAAGGAACTGCCGATCAATGTCATTTAGTTAAACCGGACGCTATCGGGTATGGTATATGTTTACGGGCTAATCCTTAACTAAATGACATTGAACTGCCGATTAGAATCTTTCTCCGCGGTATATACAGTTAACCTAAATGCTTCCTAAAGAACGCCTTCGGCAATCATTAAGGTCTTATTTTGCATCAATCACATCTGCCATATCATACATTCCTGCCGGTTTTCCCGCCAGGAATTTACCAGCTTCAATGGCTCCCCTTGCAAAGACAGCCTTGGAATACGCTGTGTGATTAAATGTGATCACCTCATCCGTTCCGGCAAACATCACATCATGCACTCCCACGATCGTACCACCCCGGACTGCCGAAATGCCAATCTCCTTATCCGGCCGCTTTTCCCTTCGCTGACTTCTGTCATATACATATGTATATTCATTGTTCAATGCCTCATTCACTGAATCGGCCAAAGCAAGTGCCGTTCCGCTTGGAGCATCGACCTTCAATCTGTGATGTTTCTCTACGACCTCAATATCATATCCTGCTGTCCCGAATACTCTGGCTGCATCCTTGAGCAGCTTTATCAGGGTATTGACACCCAGTGACATGTTTGCCGATTTGAGGATTGCCACCTCCCTGCTGGCGTCGTGAACCCTTGCAATCTGCTCATCGCTCAGTCCGGTTGTACAAAGTACCACCGGTATCCCCCTCTCCCTGCTATATGCAAGTAATGAATCCACCGCAGCGGCAGCCGCAAAATCTATGATCACATCTGCCTCCACATCACAGTCAAACAGATTCGCAAAGACCGGATAACCATTCTCCCTGTTATCTGTCACATCAATTCCGGCAACGATCTCTGCCTCGCTGTCCTGTGCCACCAGCTCCGTGATTACCTGCCCCATATGACCATTACAGCCATGCATAATCATTCGTATCATTTTTTCATCCTCCTCGAATGTATCTTATCCATACCGCACTACAAGCGGCAAATGCTCCTTCTTATACACCCCGGAATGCGGGATGTGTCCGCTTACCACCGTCAGGCTTTCAGCTCAATACCATAGTCTCTCATTGCTTTGCGTATCTTCTCTACACTGGCAGGCTCTGCCTCGGTCATCGGCATTCTCACATAGCCATTACACAGACCTGCAAGCTCTACCGCCTTCTTAACCGGAATCGGATTCACTTCACAGAACATGGCATCACACAATTCCAATCCTTTGAGCTGTAAGGCCAGTGCACCTGCGACATCTCCCTCTAAGAACTTCGCAACCATATCATGCGTATCCTGTGGAATGATATTCGCAGTTACGGAAATCACACCCTTGCCTCCTAAGGATAACAGCGGAACCACCTGGTCATCATTTCCCGAATAGATATCAATCTGTCCATCTGCCAACTGTGCAAGCTTTGCAACCTGTGAAATACTTCCCGAAGCCTCCTTAATCGCCACGATATTCTTAACCTCCTTCGCAAGCTTCGCTGCGGTTGCCGGCTGGATGTTACAACCGGTTCTGCCCGGTACATTATACATGATAATCGGAAGGCTCACAGCCTCCGCAATCGTCGTATAATGCCGGATCAAGCCATTCTGTGTTGCCTTGTTATAATATGGGGTTACAACCAGCAATGCATCTGCCCCTGCTTCCTCAGCCTCCTTTGAAAGCTTAACCGCCGTTTCCGTACAATTCGAACCGGTACCTGCAATGACCGGAATCCTTTTGTTTACATATTCACAGCACTTCCGAATCACTTCCATGTGCTCTTCCTCTGTCATTGTGGATGCCTCACCTGTTGTACCACAAATTACGATTGCATCTGTCCGGTTGGCAACATGATACTCCACCAGAGACTTCAACTGATCATAATCCACTACTCCATCTGCCTGAAACGGAGTCACCAATGCAACTGCTGAACCTGTAAAAATTGCCATAATACTTCTCCTTTACAAAATATATTCTTCCTTGCTCTCCATGACGCACAAAACGCTTCGCCAGCAGGTGCCAACGAAGCGTCATACGATCTCTTCATTCCGTAGCACTCCACCGGATGTCTCGTTCGGATACCCTGAAAACGATATCTTCCCGCTTCATCATAACGGTGACAGACATATAGCTCTTAACTATACATCCAGATAAAATATCTATAAGGAGATATTCCTCTTCGGCATGAACCCCTTTCACAATCGATCTGCCAGCCTTATCTGTCCGGACTGCTACTCTTGGCACATGCGCCTCTACTTATTCATAATCAATCTCATAATAGCACCCCCGGGCGGTGCTGTCAACCATCTACTTTTTGATCTTCATGGTCTTTTTAAAGCCTGTGTTGTTCTGAAACAGCTTTTGATAGCGATTATACGCTCCCTTCGGAACCTTAATGACAGCCTCTTTGTGAATCTTCCGGATTGCATTCCTGCCAACGGTCTTCAATACCGTACTCTGAATGGAGATCCGTTTCAGCTTCGTGCATCCGTAAAATGCCTCTTTTCCAATGGATCTGACGTTCTTTCCAATCGTAACGGATTTGAGTTTTGTATTCTTCCTGAATGCCTTTGGAGCCACTGCTGTCACCTGATACACAGCACCTGCAAGGGTAATCGTTGCCGGAACCTTAGCCGCCACCAGACTGTTGCTGGTTGGTTTCACAAAAGTTACCGTTTTCGCACTCTGCGAGGATGCTGTCACCTTATAAACTCCTTTTCCCACCTTCTGTGTGCTTCCCACCGCCGGTAAATCCTGTGTCTGCTCTTTGCTCTTACCGTCCTGCCCGGTCGGATTCCCTGTCTGACCGTCACCATCTGTCTGCTGCGTTGAGCTACCGGTTGTAGAATCGGTCGTTTCCGTCTCTGCCGTACGCTCCGTCGCTGGATCTTCCACTTTCTCCGTTACCGTACCGGTGGTTCCTGTCTCTGCTTCGGAGCCGGTCGTTTTCTCTGCCACCATACCGGTGGTTCCTGCCTCTGCTTCGGAACCGGTCGTTTTCTCTGTTACCGTACCGCTGGTTCCTGTCTCCGTCACAGAGCCTGTCGTTTTCTCTGTCACCGTACCGCTGGTTCCTTTCTCCGTCACAGAGCCTGTCGTTTTCTCCGTTGCAGAAGCGGTAGTTTCTTTCTGTGTTGTGTTCTCTGTCTTGATTTCCGTCATATTCTGCTGCGTCGTGGTGGAAGCCTTCTCCTCAGATGAAGTCTGAGTCCTCTGCTGCTCCGATGGTGGATCCTCTCCTGCTGTACTACTGCCATCACTGCTTACCGTTCCCGCATAGGACCACAGATCCGAATTTGACAGATTCAGATGCAGCGCCGGGCAGATTG
>JAFVCQ010000205.1 GCA_017479085.1 Lachnospiraceae bacterium
GAGGTTTTGAGGGTTGCGGTCAACTATGGCGCAGATGCAGTATATATTGGCGGAGAACAGTTTGGATTGAGGGCGAAGGCGCATAATTTTACGTTGGACGAGATGCGGGAGGCTGTTGCTTACTGCCATGAAAAAGGGGTCAGACTGTATGTCACAGCGAACATTTTTGCACATAATGAAGATCTGAAACCGATCCGCAGCTATTTTGAGCAATTGGAGCCGGTAGGAATCGATGCTTTGATCATTTCGGATCCTGCGGTTTTCAGGATGGCACAGGAGATTCTTCCGGAGGTGGAGCTTCATATCAGTACGCAGGCGAATAACACCAATTATGGGATCTATCGGTTCTGGTATGAGCTTGGCGCTTCCAGAGTCGTATCTGCCAGAGAGCTTTCCTTAAAGGAGATACGGGAGATACGGGAGCATATTCCGGAGGATATGGAGATTGAGAGCTTTGTGCACGGAGCGATGTGTATCTCATATTCCGGCCGCTGTCTGCTCAGTCATTTTCTGACCGGCCGGGATGCCAATCAGGGGGCCTGTACCCATCCGTGCCGTTGGAAATACAGTGTGGTGGAGGAGAAGCGTCCCGGGGAATATTTTCCTGTGGAAGAGGATGACAGGGGAACTTATATATTCAATTCGAAGGATTTGTGTATGATCGAACATATTCCGGAGCTGGTGGAGGCCGGCATCGACAGCTTTAAGATTGAGGGAAGGATGAAGACAGCCCTGTATGTGGCTGCGGTGACGCGTACCTATCGCAAGGCTTTGGATGATTATGAGAAATCACCTGAGCTCTATCGGGAGAACCTGCCCTATTACCGTGAAGAGATTGGCAAATGCACCTACCGTCAGTTCACCACCGGATTTTATTTTGGTAAGACGGATACGGATTCGCAGGTATATGACAACAATGAATATGTGAAGGATTACACCTATATCGGCACGGTGGAGCAGGTGGACGAGAAGGGGTATCTTCACTTTATACAGCGCAACAAATTCTGTGAGGGGGATGAACTCGAGGCCATGCTGTTTGATGGAACGAATCGATTGCTTACGGTTCGTGCCATCTGGAATGAGAAAATGGAACGGGCAGAGAGTGCACCGCATCCAAAGGAACAACTGACAGTGGATCTCGGCATGGCACGACCGGTCGGGACGCTCCTGCGAAGTGGGATGCTCAAAGAATCTGCGCAGCCTGCGTAGGGCTTTCTTCTCGATCCGGGATACATAGGAGCGCGAGATGTTCAGTCTGGCGGCGACCTCCCGCTGGGTGAGAGGCACGGGGCGGAACAGGCCGTAGCGGAGCGTAATGACCTGCAGCTCGCGTTTGTCCAGACATTGGGACAGAGCGAGGTAGAGCTGCCGGATATCCTCCTCCAGCTCGATGTGTTCTGTGATATCTACACCCTCGCACTCTACAATGTCAAAGAAGCTGATCTCATTTCCCTCCTTGTCGGTTCCAATCGGCTCGTAGAGGGAACATTCTCTGGAACATTTGCGTTCCTGTCGAAGCATCATCAGAAGCTCGTTTTCGATACAGCGGGAAGCATATGTGACCAGCCGGTTTCCTTTTTCGATATCATAGGTATTGATCGCTTTGATCAGGCCGATGGTGCCGATGGAGATCAGATCGTCGGTGTCCCGTTCAAAATTATTATATTTTTTTACAATATGGGCAACCAGTCTCAGATTATACTCAACCAATATATTTCTTGCCTCTAAGTCCCCTGTCCTGCTCCGTTTCAGATAATATAGTTCGGATTCCTTTGATAGAGGCTGCTTGAATGTCTGCATAGGAGTCACCTGAAAGGGCTTTTGATTAGTTTATGTGCAAAACACAAAAAAGTGCTTTTCCACACTTTTTTTGTATGTTTTTTTAAACTTCTATAAAAATTACCTTGAGAAAGTTATGAATTTTTGATAAACTAGGGGGTAGTGATGTAACGTAGCAGGAGCAATACAATGAAGGAGGCAAACCATATGAAAAAATGGAAAGCAAAAACAGGCAGACGGATCGTGTCCGTGCTGATGACAGCGGTTTTGACGATTCCGATGCTGGCAGGACCGGCGAAGGGAGAGCTTGGCAGTGTGCAGGCGGCCACGCTTAGCAATCCGAGAAGAAGTGGAGCGGTTGTGACATGGGATTGTGTGTATTTTGGAAGATATGCACAGTCGGATGCAAAGGGCACCAGGAAGGAAGCAATTAAGTGGAGAGTCCTGTCGGTGAATGGGAATGATGCCTTTCTGGTGGCAGACAAGAATCTGGATGTGGCATACTATCATGATCAGTGGGTGAACATCTCATGGGAGAAGAGCACGATCCGAAGCTGGCTGAATGGCTATGGGTATAGCAACAATGCGAGCACGAGAGACTATCGGTCAAGCAATTTCCTGAATCGGGCATTTTCCGTGACAGAACAGGGAGTGATCCTAACAACGGATGTGAAGAATGCCAATAACCCGAAGTATAGCACAAGTGCGGGGAATGACACGAAGGATAAGGTATTCCTGCTCTCTTATAGCGACGTGACCAACTCTGCCTATGGGTTTGCGACGGATCCGGGCGCAGATGATCCGGCCAGAGAACGTGTGAATACCGCTTATGTAGCGGCTGGCGGGAAGGAAGGATCCTATGAGTCGGATAAGACGGGAGCTGAGGGGGCGAAGGGCTGGTGGTGGCTGCGGTCGTCGGGCGGCTTTGCGAATGGTGCCATGTATGTCGGGGAGACCGGAATCACCTATGAGGATGGCATTGAAGTGGATGTTGGATATTTTGAGGTCTGCCCTGCGCTGCATCTTGACCTGTCAAAGACGAAGGTCTGGTCCTATGCGGGAACGGTAAGCAGTGATGGCAGCAGTACAGCAGGAGAGGATTCACCATCGGAGCAGCAGAGGACTCAGACTTCATCTGAGGTGAAGGCTTCCACCCCGACGCAGCAGAATATGACGGAAATCAAGACTGAGAACACAACACAGAAAGAACCTACCGCTTCTGCAACGGAGAAAACGACAGGCTCTGTGAC
>JAFVCQ010000206.1 GCA_017479085.1 Lachnospiraceae bacterium
AACCGGTAAGACAACACTTGCGATGGTGATTGCGCATACTACCAGTTCTGTTTTGACGTCTTTGAATGCCACCACAGCGGGTAAGAAGGATATGGAAGAGGTGATCCGCAAGGCGAAAGATGATTATGGAATGTACCAGAAGAAGACGATTCTGTTTATTGATGAGATTCACCGGTTTAATAAAGCACAGCAGGATTATCTGCTGCCTTTTGTGGAGGATGGAACCGTTATTCTGATCGGAGCAACGACGGAGAATCCGTATTTTGAAGTGAATCAGGCCCTTCTTTCCCGTTCGCATATCTTTCGACTGGAACCACTTACAAAGGAGGAGGTAAAGACCATTATCGAACGCGCCATCTATGATGTGGAAAAGGGGATGGGAGCGTATCACGCTGTAATGGATGCAGATGCGCTGGAATTTCTGGCAGATATGTGTGAGGGAGATGCCAGACGGGCATTGAATGCAGTGGAGCTGGGAGTATTGACCACGCAGCCGTCGGAGGATGGACGGATTCGCCTGACCCTGCCGGTGGTGGAAGAGTGTATTCAAAGGAGATCGATCCGGTATGATCAGAGTGGGGACAGCCACTATGACACGATTTCTGCATTTATCAAGAGCATGCGCGGTTCCGACCCGGATGCAGCGGTGTTTTATCTGGCTAAGATGCTGCAGGCGGGTGAGAGTGTGACATTTATTGCAAGACGTGTTATGATCTGTGCAAGTGAGGATGTGGGTATAGCAGATCCACAGGCGATTCAGGTTGCAGTAGCCTGTGCACAGGCAGTAGAGAGAGTAGGTATGCCGGAGGCGCAGATTATTTTGGCGAATGCAGTTATTTATGTAGCAACAGCGCCAAAGTCCAATGCAGTATGTAATGCAATCTTTGATGCCGTGAAGATGGTGCGGACACGGCAGACAGGGGTGGTTCCGCCATATCTGAGAGATACGCATTATGCCGGTGCAGCAGAGCTTGGACATGTGGGGTATCAGTATCCGCATGATTATCCCGGCAATTATGTAAAACAGCAATACCTTCCGGATGCCATTAAGGATGCACACTTTTATCATCCAACCGGAAACGGATATGAGGATACGGTGCGCAGTCGTTTGCAGAGGCTGCATGGGGAGAACGGGAATGAATAAGCTGAGACGTGTGGTGGCAATGTTGACCGTGTTCCTGATCGTGGGTCTGATCATCGGTACATTGATCTGTGCCTTTACCGGAAGTAAATACTTTATGGGCATGTTGTTTCTTACGTTGGCGGTGCCGGTTGTACTCTGGGTTTTTATGTGGTTTACCAATCTGGTAAGCGGACAGTCACAGGAAGAACAGAATGAGGACAAAGAACAGCAGGAGTGAGTATCGGTCTGTCCTTTGAGGAGACACGGTAAAAAGCGGAACCGGTCTTTCCGGCTCCGCAAATAGGGGAGGATAAAGTATCACTTCTGCAAAGGAAACCGCATTGATTCGACTATGTGGCATCCTTTGTTTTACGTGATAGTTTCAGTATATCCAATCTTCCGGATATTATACACACTTGAAAAAAATAATACAGTTTGTTATAATCAAGCTTATTGTATAGCAAATGTACAATAGATGAATTCATTATTTAGGTAAAAGGATGGTAAGACAGATGAGTTTATTAACAGATTGGCGTAATTATGCATATGGACTCGATGACAGAACACCGGAGGGAAAGCAGTTCTGGCTGAATTATTTTGGAGTAGAACAGGGGATTTATAAGCAATTATTATCGAATCCGACAGAGGTTGTGAGTGGAACGGTAAAAGAGCTGGCAGAGCGGTATGACACGACCATTCAACTGATCACAGGTTTTTTAGATGGGATCAATGACAGTCTCAAGACACCGAATAATATCGATGAGATGGACGAGGACACAGAGGTGACTCTGGATATTGACTTAGAGCAGCTCTATATGAATATGGTGGACTGTGAGGCTGAATGGTTATATACATTAGAGGAGTGGAATCCGCTTCTGACAGAGGAGAGAAGAAAAGAGCTCTATAAGCTGCAGAAGAAGTCCAAGACGGTGGTGAAGCCTCCTCAGATTGGAAGAAATGATCCATGTCCTTGCGGCAGCGGACGGAAGTACAAGCAGTGCTGTGGGAAAAATTAACGCAGCGTCTCAGTCATTTCTCAAAAGACAGAAAAACAGGGGTGGAATATGAGTAAAGTAAGAACAAGATTTGCGCCAAGTCCCACCGGAAGAATGCATGTAGGGAATCTGCGGACAGCGTTATATGCTTATTTGGTGGCAAAGCATGAAGATGGAGATTTTATTTTAAGAATAGAGGATACCGATCAGGAACGTTATGTAGAGGGTGCGGTTGATATCATATATCGTACGTTGGAGGGAACCGGTCTGCTGCATGATGAGGGTCCGGACCGGGATGGCGGAGTGGGACCGTATGTCCAGAGTGAGCGTCAGGAGCAGGGAATCTATCTGGAATATGCAAAGAAGCTGATTGAGAAGGGAGAAGCCTATTACTGTTTCTGTGACAAGGAACGTCTGGACAACCTGACAGAGGAAGTAGTGGACGGAAAGACGATTCGCAAATATGACAAGCACTGCCTGCACCTGAGCAAAGAGGAGGTGGAGGAGAATCTTGCTTCCTGCATTCCGTATGTGATTCGGCAGAATGTTCCGACAGAGGGAGAAACCAGCTTTGAGGATGAGCTTTATGGAACGATTACCGTTCCGAATGCAGAACTCGACGATATGATACTGATCAAATCGGACGGATATCCGACTTATAATTTTGCAAATGTTGTGGATGATCATCTGATGGGAATTACCCATGTGGTGCGTGGACAGGAATATCTGTCCTCCTCTCCGAAGTACAACCGTTTGTATCAGGCTTTTGGATGGGAGGTTCCGTCCTATATTCATTGCCCGACCATTACGAATGAGGCACATGAGAAGCTGTCAAAACGAAGCGGTCATTCGTCTTATGAGGATCTGGTGGAACAGGGCTTTCTGACGGAGGCGATTGTGAATTTTGTGGCTTTGCTTGGCTGGAGTCCGGAGGATAATCAGGAAATCTTTACGTTGGAGGAGCTGGTGAAGGTCTTTGACT
>JAFVCQ010000207.1 GCA_017479085.1 Lachnospiraceae bacterium
ATTGTGGAAACAGCAATGGAAGCGATATCTTTTGTTTACATTGGCAGCACTCATCTGTCTTTATGTATGTGGTGTGGCGACGGGTAACTTTTATCCTTATGGGGAGGTGGAACCGTACAGTGACTTTGAGATCAGTTGGTATGTGGAGGAATTGGCTGCAGGAGTCGAACGTGCTCTGCTAAAGCAGACGGTGTGGGGGACGGTCATCGTATTGTTCCTGCAAAAAGCGTTGCTGTTCCGGTTGGAACGGGAGGAATATGGGAGAAGCTTTCTACAGACTCTGCCGGTCAAACGACGGGAACGTGTTGTGTTCCGGATTGGAATGGACTGTCTGACCATTGTGCTGTGTGTTGCGGGTTACAGCAGCTATGCTGCGCTGCGCTGTATACAGAACCTGACGGATCTGGGAATCCGGCTGCCATGGCTGCCGGAAGCGATTTTCGGTATGGCGCTTACAGTCATCTGTTATCTCTTTCTGGCAGAGGGGATAATTGCTTTCTGGAGTACGTTATTTGTGAATGGAACAGCCCAAATTACCGGTACGGCTGCCGCAGTGGGAATGCAGATATATACGCTTGTTCTGTTATGGTATCGAGGAACAGGAATGGAGTGGATCAGACAGTTGTATGGTTTCTTTTTCCTGAAGGCGGTCGGAAACTGTCACTATCTGTCTGTGTTACCGGATAGTCTGGGGGGGATGGATGATCTGAGCCTGCACTGGCTTCCGGATCCTGCGTATCCGCCCGTATACTATAAAGGGGTATTGTGGGAGGATTATATGCAATATGATATACAGTTCTCTCATACCAGACTGTATCATTTTACCCATCTGTCTTCTTATATAGGGTATGCATTGGCCTATCTTGGTCTGGCGATCCTTTTGATTGTTTTATCGGTCTGGTTGTCCGGGAAGCAGGAGCTTTCTCAAAACGGATTTTACTTTTCTTTTGGCAGGTATCTGTTCAGTATACTGTTTTGCATCGCATTCTGGGTGACTTCCTTTTCGGGAGAGAACCGATTATGGCACAAGGGACTGGTAAGCCTCGCCACCCTCCTTCTCTTTGTGGTTTTGGTATATGCGATGTCGGACAAAGCATACAGACGTCTGGAAGACACCGGAGCTTCCGGTTAATGGCTCATCCTTAAAAAATAGGTTCAGAACGCTTGAAATTCCTGTGAATCGGGGTATAATAGGGAAAGAAACGGAAATGGAAAGGAAAAGAGGGCAGAATGAAAAGCAAGAAATGGACAATCTGTATGGTATTCATGCTGACATGGATATTCTGTATCCTGTTGCCATCGCAGGCTCAGGCGGCAAAAAAGGTAAAAAGCATTTCGATAAAAAAGTATGCGAATACAATGACGATTCAGAAAGGGGAAACCGTTTCCCTGAAGGTGCAGATCACACCAAAGAAGGCGAAGAATAAAAAATTGAAATGGACCTCAAGCAATAAGAAGATCGTCTCTGTCAATTCCAAGGGCGTGATCAAGGGCAAAAAGAAGGGAAGCGCTACGATCAAGGTGAAGACGACGGATGGCTCTAAGTTATCTGTCAAGCTGAAAGTGATCGTAGGAACCAAAGTGCAGCGGATTAATTTCGTGGATGCCCGGAAGCTTACGGAGTTAAATGTTGGCTCAAGCTATACCTTAAAGGCAGAGGTGATTCCGGCAGATGCCTCGAATCAGACTCTGAAATGGAGCAGCAGTGATCCGGAGGTCGCAACCGTCAATGATAAAGGAGTGGTCACTGCGATTACCAATGGAGCGGTAACGATCACGGCGGCATCGACGGATGGAACGAATGTAAAGGTCTATAAGTCGATTGATGTAGTGACGTATGTGAAGTCCGTGAAGCTTTCGATGTCGGCCGATTCACCGTATCATATCACACTGTCCTCGGGTGGAAGCTTTGTCATGCGCGGAAAGGAATTCCGGTTGAAGGCAAAGGTTTTACCGGAAACAGCGACGGATTCCAATGTGACATGGAGTTCCAGTAATTCAAGCATAGCATATGTATTGCAGGATGGCAGGGTTTTACCGGTTGGATGCGGAATTGCGGTTATTACAGCACAGGCTTCCGATTCGGGGCATAAGAAGGATACCTTTGTGGTTCAGGTGGGACAGATCAAAAAGGACAGGTGCAAATTTATTGCGCACAGGGGATGTTCCGATCAGGCCCCGGAGAATTCTCTGGCGGCCATCCGACTGGCATTGCAGAGCCGGTTTGATGCAGTTGAGTTTGATATCTGGCAGACTACGGATCGGGAATTTGTAGTATCGCACAATGAATCACTACTGGCATTTTGCGGAATGGATGTAAAGGTAACACAATTAACACTTGCGCAGGCGACAAGGTATAAGATTATAGCAGGATCCAATATCGCACAATATCCGAATGAATATATTCCCTCGCTGAATCAGGTATTGAAGCTGGCACAGCAGTATCCGGATAAGGAGCTTTGCATTGAATTAAAACAGAACCTTTCACGGGACATGCTGATCAAGCTGTTGCGAACCGTCCACTCCTATGATTTGCAGGATCGCGTGAAATTTATCAGTTTTTTCAGAGCGAATCTGGTGACGCTCCGCAGTCTGAAACAGGAAGGCGGGGATGTGATTGCCTTGGAATATTTGAGTAATACGGTAGATAACAATACCATACAGACATGCAAGACATACCATGCCAGTCTGGGGGCCATGTATCGCAGTCTGACACAGGATCAGATTGAGAGCCTGCATGACAGCGGACTGGAGGTCAATGTGTGGACTGTGCCTGACTTTTTGACGGCATTTAACCTGCTTCACACAATGAACATTGATCGAATCACTGCAGATCGTGCATTTTTTGAATGAAACGCTGCAGTTTGTAACGGCATGGGAGAGCGTGCAGTCTGTCTGAATTATATAGAATAAGGAGAGGAAAAGGTGCGGAGCTTAGTAACGAATGTAAAACGTCTTAGAAAACAAGTATTTACATAGGTCGCAAATCTGGCATATCATTCAGATAATATCATTGCCGATATTGAGGCGATTCCCTATAAGATTACACCGGGGGATACCCCGCAGTACTGTGAGAGTATTTACAGGGAACGGGCCATTACAAGGGACCGGATCCGACTGGCCATGGGGATGTCTCTGCGTCCGGAGGATAAGCCGGTCCATTTGACGCAGGGAATTGAGGAGAGCAATATTGATGAGAAGTATTATGAGCCGCCGTTGATGCAGGTTATTCCGGCGGCCTGTAATGCATGCGAGCACAATGTATATGAGGTCAGCAATCAGTGTAAGGGGTGTGTGGCACATCCGTGTAAGGAGGTGTGTCCGGTTGGCGCAATCCGTATGGAGAATGGCTTCTCGGTGATTGACAAGTCGGTTTGTATCAAATGCGGTAAGTGCAAAGCGCACTGTCCGTATGATGCAATTTCCCACAAACGACGTCCGTGCGCGGATGCATGCGGTGCGAATGCGATTGTCAGTGATGAGTTGGGACGGGCTAAGATTGATGAGAAAAAATGTGTGTCCTGCGGTATGTGTATGGTGAATTGTCCGTTTGGTGCGATTGCAGATAAATCCCAAATTTTTCAATTGATTCGGGCGATGCGCTCCAATCGGAAGATTATCGCTGCCATTGCACCGGCCTTTGTCGGACAGTTTGGCGCGGGAGCTGGTCCGGATAAGATCAAGGCGGCTCTGATCAAATTGGGCTTTGCAGAGGTATATGAGGTCGCTATGGGGGCGGATATGGGAGCGATGACAGAGGCGGAACACTATGTAGAGGAGGTTGTGACAGGGAAGACACCATTCCTGTTGACATCCTGCTGCCCGTCGTGGGCACTGCTTTCCAAGAAACATTTTCCAGAGACGATTGATAAGATTTCTAATGCCCTGACTCCGATGGTTGCCACGGCGAGAATGATCAAAAAAGAACATCCGGATGCATCGGTGGTATTTATTGGACCGTGTGCGGCAAAGAAGCTTGAGGCGATGCGCAAATCGGTTCGCAGTGATGTGGATTTTGTGATCACGTTTGAGGAACTCGATGCCATGTTTGCGGCAAAGAATATTGTTGTGGCAGAGATGGAAACCGGAGTGCCGGTTGACGATGCGACCGGAGCCGGGCGTGGTTATGCGGTAGCCGGTGGTGTGGCAAAGGCAATTGAGGATTGCATCCATGAATACTATCCGGGAACAGAGGTGAATATTGAGCACGCAGAAGGATTGGATGAATGCCGCAAGATATTAATGCTTGCAAAGGCGGGAAAGAAAAACGGATGCCTGATCGAGGGAATGGGGTGTCCGGGAGGCTGTGTGGCAGGTGCAGGAACCAATATACCGGTGAATAAGGCGGCGATGGAGGTTCGCAAATTTGTTGGTTCGACAAGCAGGCCGATTCCGGATAAGGATGTTGTAAAGGATTATCATCCGTAAACAATACGGCAAGGAACTGTCGCAAAATGTACAAGTTATTTTGCGACAGTTCCTAAGCTTAAGAAAGGATAAGAATGGGATGAATAGTATGCTGGGTATGGTTATGACGGGTGATACTTCAAAGCCATGGCTGATCGCTGTCTGTATGATTGTGTCCATCGTGATGGTAGCAGCCCTCTTTATTATTGGACAGAAGGATAAGAACAGGGAAGAGGACAGCGATGAATAATTTTTTATACAGTCTGAATGCGACAATGCCGGTATTTCTTGTTATGCTGTTGGGCTGGTGGCTGAAACGGATTCGGTTTCTGACGGATGAATTTGTATCTGTGGCGGACAAGCTGGTATTTAAGGTGGCGCTGCCGGTACTCGTATTTCGTGATATTGCGGCGGCGGATCTGTCCAGTGATTTCAATTTGAAATTTGTATTGTTCTGCTTTTTGGGGACCTGTGTATTCTTTGGGGGAACGTGGCTCTTTGCGGAGCTTTTGATAAGGGATAAGAGCGAGATTGGAAGCTTTGTACAGGGAAGCTTTCGGGGGAGTGCGGCGATCCTTGGAATTGCGTTTGCACAGAATATCTATGGAAGCAGCGGACTGGTTCCGATGAAGATCGTGGCTTCGATTCCGCTGTTTAATATTTTTTCGGTGATCGTACTGATCCGAAGTGCCAATGCGGGAGAGCGGAACCGCAGAGCAATCGTGAAAAAAACGCTGAAGGGGATTGTCACGAATCCGATTATTATCGGAATTGTTGCAGGGATTCCGTTTGCGTTGCTTCCGGTTTCATTTCCGATCATTCTGGAGAAGAGTC
>JAFVCQ010000208.1 GCA_017479085.1 Lachnospiraceae bacterium
TGTGATCGTGGATATCGTAGAGACAGGAACAACCTTAAAAGAAAACGGACTGGAAGTCCTTGAGGAGATCTGCCCGTTATCCTGCCGCATGGTGGTGAATAAGGTCAGTCTGAAGATGGAGCAGCAGCGGATCATGAAGATCGTAAATGACCTGAAAGAGCTGATCTATCCGTAATAAAGATGGAAGGGAATCATGTTATGAGAATCGTAAAATTAAACAGTGAGACAAAGAAAAATCTATTGGATGACTTATTAAAGAGAAGTCCCAACAATTATACAGAATATGCAGATACCGTACAGAAGATTGTGGACAATATCAAGGCAAACGGCAACCATGCATTATTTGAATATACGAAGCAATTCGATAAAGCAGAGATCAACGAACAGAATATCAGGGTGACGAAGGAAGAAATTGAAGAAGCCTACAAAGAGGTGGATGAACATTTATTAGAGGTGATTCGGAAAGCATTGGTCAATATCCGGACGTACCATGAAAAACAGAAACAGTACAGTTGGTTTGATACCACCGATGAGGGAACCATGTTAGGTCAGAAGGTGACACCGATTCAATCCGTGGGTGTATACGTTCCGGGTGGAAAGGCGGTATATCCATCCTCTGTACTTATGAATATCGTCCCTGCTAAAGTTGCCGGTGTACAGCGTATCATTATGACCACTCCGTGTAATGCAGAGGGGAAGGTGTATGCCACCACTCTGGTAGCGGCAACGGAAGCCGGTGTGGATGAGATCTATAAGGCAGGCGGCGCACAGGCGATCGCTGCCCTTGCATATGGAACAGCCTCTATTCCGAAGGTGGATAAGATCGTGGGACCCGGAAATATCTTCGTAGCATTGGCAAAGCGTGCGGTCTACGGATATGTCAGCATTGACTCCATTGCAGGCCCTTCGGAAATTCTGGTGCTTGCAGATGAGAGTGCGAATCCAAGATATGTGGCGGCTGACCTGCTTTCACAGGCGGAACATGATGAACTTGCCTCTGCCATTCTTGTCACTACTTCAGAGGAGCTTGCCCAAAAGGTATCCGATCAGGCTGACCGGTTCATTGCCGAATTGAGCAGGGGGGAGATCATCCGCAAATCGATTGATCATTACGGCTATATTCTGGTTGCAGAGAATATGGAAGAGGCGATTGAAGCTGCTAATGACATTGCCAGTGAACACTTGGAGATCGTGACAAAGAATCCGTTTGAGGTGATGATGAAGATCCGCAATGCCGGAGCGATTTTTATCGGAGCATACAGCTCGGAGCCTTTAGGCGATTATTTTGCAGGACCAAACCATGTACTTCCTACCAATGGAACAGCCAAGTTCTTCTCTCCGCTCAGCGTAGACGATTTTGTAAAGAAATCCAGCATTATTTATTATTCAAAGGAGGCGTTAGAGCCAATTCATCAGGACATCATCGACTTTGCGACCAGTGAGCAGTTGACGGCGCATGCCAATTCCATTCAGGTACGTTTCGAACCGGAGGCATAGTGCATATTTATTTTAGGCAATATATGGCATTTTGCAAAAGGGTATGATACAATATCGATAGTTATGTACAAATGTGTAAGGAGATTGTTATGGCAGACAGGAAAGCATACATCGAAAGAAAGACCAATGAAACAGACATTAAGCTGGAATTCCATATCGATGGTTCGGGTCAGACGAAGATTGACACAGGAATCGGGTTTTTTGATCATATGTTGAACTCTTTTGCGAGACATGGATTTTTTGATCTGACAGTATTGGCAAAAGGGGATCTTTATGTAGATTCCCATCATACGATCGAGGATACGGGAATTGTTTTGGGAGAGGCCATTCGGAAGGCAATTGGAGATAAGAAGGGGCTCAGGCGTTACGGGCAGAGAATTCTGCCGATGGATGAGACGTTGATGCTGTGTGCTCTGGATCTCTCCGGCAGACCATATTTTTCCTATGATATGAATTTAACCGTGGATCAGGTGGGCTACTTTGATACAGAGATGGTGAAGGAATTTTTCTATGCGGTGTCTTACAGTGCAGGGATGAATCTTCATTTAAAGCAATTGGATGGAAGCAATAACCATCATATCATTGAAGCCGCTTTTAAGGCATTTGCAAAAGCGTTGGATGAGGCAACCCAGATCGACCCAAGAATGAGAGATGCAGTGCTTTCCACCAAGGGGACACTATAAGGAGGATACCATGAGCTATGTAAAATTAATAGCCGAACTGGACAAGACGGATGCAGTGACAGATGCAACTGCCTATTCCAACGGCGGAGCCGATGAAATTGCATATATAGACTGGAGTGCATCGCAAGAGGGCAGGGAAATAGATATTGAACAGTTGAAGCAGATTGCAAGGGCAGCAGAGGTACCGGTGATGGCCTGTGGCGGTGTAAAGCGGTTAGAGGATGTGAAGAAAATGCTCTATGCCGGAGCCGGTATGGTGTACATGAAGCACGCAGCACGTACAGACGTTCAGTTTGTGAAGGAGATGTCGGAACGTTTTGGCCGGGAAAAAATCGGTGTGGCCATTGATCTGTCAGATGCGGATGTGGCAGCCTTTGCAGAACAGTGTGAAGAGATGGGGGCAGGTGGAATCTGGCTGCTTGGTTTTCACAAAGGAATGGAACAGCATGTGAGAACAGTCATGGAAGGACTGACGGTGCCGGTCATGCTCAGCGTGGAGACAGCAGATTATGAAGAGATTGCCTCGATCATCGTGGCTACGGGTGTGCAGGCGATTCTTTATCGTGGCAGTGAGCGGCTGGACATGATGGCATTAAAGAACGTGCTCTCCGACCGGCAGATTGAAGTGAACACCTTTGAGAGCGCTGTCGATTTTGATACCTTCAAATTGGATTCCAACGGTCTGATTCCCTGTATCGTGCAGGATTACAAGACACAGGAAGTACTGATGATGGCATATATGAATAAGGAATCCTACTATAAGACATTGGAGACCGGAAGAATGACATATTATTCCAGGAGCAGACAAAGGCTCTGGATGAAAGGCGAGGAAAGCGGTCATTTTCAGTTTGTGAAGGAACTCACACTGGACTGTGATAAGGACACCATCCTGGCCAGGGTTTCACAGATCGGTGTTGCCTGTCATACCGGTAATCCAACCTGCTTTTTTACTCCACTTGCGAAGAAGGAATATGATGATACGAATCCGCTTACGGTATTCAATCAGGTGTATGATGTCATTCTGGATCGCAAGAAGAACCCGAAGGAAGGGTCTTATACCAATTACCTCTTTGACAAGGGAATTGACAAGATCCTGAAAAAGGTGGGCGAGGAGAGTACCGAGATTGTGATCGCTGCGAAGAATCCGGATCCGGAGGAGATCAAATATGAGATATCCGATTTTCTCTATCATTGTATGGTATTGATGGTAGAGCGCGGAGTGACTTGGGAAGATATTACAAGAGAATTAGATAACAGACATTAAGGAAATGGAGGAATGATTATGTTATTCGTAAATGAATTATTAACTTATCTTTTTAAATTTGTTATTCTTGCACTGGTAGGCTTTGCCGGTATTATGTGCGGCATCAAATTCAAAAAGAATAAACTTGAAAAAGAGGCCGGGTCTATCGAATCGCAGGATATCGGATGAACTTGGCCATATAAAAGAATAGCATGTAAGTGAGGACAGGGTTGTGAAAAAATACGGTTTAAATGAACTGAGAAGAATGTATCTGGAATTCTTTGAGAGCAAGGGACATCTTAAGATGAACAGCTTTTCACTGGTTCCGCATAACGATAATTCATTGTTGCTGATCAATGCCGGTATGGCTCCGCTGAAGCCATATTTTACGGGGCAGGAGATTCCACCGAGCAGGAGAGTGACGACATGTCAGAAGTGTATCCGTACCGGTGATATTGAGAATGTCGGTAAGACTGCACGTCATGGTACCTTTTTTGAGATGCTTGGTAATTTTTCGTTTGGTGACTATTTTAAGAAGGAAGCAATTGCATGGTCGTGGGAGTTTCTGACAGAGGTACTGGAGATGGATCCGAGGCGTCTTTATCCATCTGTTTATCTGGAGGATGATGAGGCGTTTGACCTGTGGAATAACATGATCGGGATTCCGAAGGAACGGATTTACCGGTTTGGCAAAGAGGATAATTTCTGGGAGCATGGCTCCGGTCCGTGTGGACCATGTTCCGAAATCTACTATGACCGCGGAGAGAAGTATGGCTGTGGCAAACCGGATTGTACGGTCGGCTGCGACTGCGACCGGTATATGGAGATCTGGAATAACGTCTTTACCCAGTTTGAAGGGGATGGACATGGCAATTATACCGAACTGGAGAATAAGAATATCGACACCGGCATGGGCTTAGAGCGTCTGGCTTCCGTTGTACAGGATGTGGATTCTATCTTTGATGTGGACACCATTGAGGCTCTTCGCAATAAGGTATGTGAATTTGCAGGTACCGCGTATCACACAGATCAGAAGAAGGATGTGTCGATTCGTCTGATCACGGATCATATCCGTTCTGCCACCTTTATGATCTCAGACGGTATCATGCCTTCCAATGAGGGAAGGGGTTATGTCCTTCGACGTCTAATCCGTCGAGCTGCAAGACACGGACGTCTGTTGGGGATTGACGGTGTATTCCTTGCCCGACTCAGTGAGACGGTGATCGGGGAGTCAAAGGACGGATATCCGGAGCTTGAGGAAAAGAAAGAATTTATTTTCCGGGTTCTGACACAGGAAGAGAATCAATTCAATAAGACCATCGATCAGGGACTGGCTATTCTTGTGGAAATGGAAGATGCGCTTGTGAAAAACGGTGAGCATACATTATCCGGAGCAGATGCCTTTAAACTGTATGATACCTATGGTTTTCCGGTGGATCTCACAAAGGAGATTTTAGAGGAAAAAGGCCTTGGTATCGACGAGAACGGATTTCAGGTCTGTATGGAGGAACAGCGCGTGAAAGCGCGTACTGCCCGCAAGGAGACTAATTATATGGGAGCAGATGCAACCGTCTACGACGAGATCGATCCATCGGTTACCACGGAGTTTGTGGGGTATGATAACGATCACTATGATTCCACAATCACCGTACTGACAACGGACTCTATCGTGGAAGCCATTGCAGAGGGAGATGAGGCGACCCTGTTTGTAGAGCAGACACCGTTCTATGCCACGATGGGTGGCCAGCAGGGCGATACCGGTGTGATTACGACCGATACGGCTGAATTTGCAGTAAAGGATACCATCAAGCTGAAGGGTGGTAAATATGGGCATATTGGAACGGTGACAAAGGGAATGTTCAAAAAGGGCGATACGGTTCATCTCCAGATTGATACGGTCAGCCGAACCGCTACCTGTAAGAATCACAGTGCGACTCACCTGCTGCAGAAGGCCTTAAAGATCGTATTGGGCAATCATGTGGAACAGAAGGGTTCTCTGGTAACCCCTGATCGTCTGCGCTTTGATTTTTCTCATTTCTCACCAATGACCGGAGAGGAGATTGCCAAAGTAGAGGAGATTGTCAATCGGGAGATTGCCAACGCATTGCCGGTTGAGATTGCGGAGATGCCAATTGAAGAGGCAAAGAAGACCGGTGCGATGGCATTGTTTGGAGAAAAATACGGCGATGTGGTGCGTGTAGTCAATATGTCTGATTTCTCCATTGAGCTCTGCGGTGGTACCCATGTGAACAATACCAGTGCGATCACTACCTTCAAGATTGTTTCGGAATCCGGTATCGCTTCCGGTGTCAGACGAATAGAAGCGCTGACAGGTGAAGGGGTATTCCGGTATTATAGAGGACTTGAGCAGAAGGTGGAAGAAGCTTCCGGCTTACTGAAAACGAAACCGGATCAGTTATTGGATAGACTGACTCATACACTGGAACAGCTCAGGGAACTGTCTTCTGAAAACGAATCGCTGAAAGCCAGATTAGCGAATGAAGCACTGGGCGATGTCACCTCGGACATGGTCACAGTTGGAGAGTTCCATATCATCGCCACAGCAGTGGAAGGTGTTGATATGAATGGTCTGCGTGACTTAGGAGATCAGTTGAAGGGCAAAGTTAATGAGGGAATTGTGGTCATTGCCTCTGCGAATGGTGAAAAGGTCAATCTGATCGCAATGGCTACGGATGCGGCAGTTAAGAAAGGGGCACATGCAGGCAATTTGATCAGGGAGATTGCACCACTGGTTGGCGGTGGTGGCGGCGGACGTCCGAATATGGCACAGGCAGGCGGAAAGAATCCGAACGGTATAGCCGACGCAATTGCAAAAGCAAGGGAAGTGGCATCGGGACAGCTCGCATAATCCCATTGATTTACATTTCTTTTCTTGCAAACAGAATGTTAAAGGATGGAACAAGCATGAAACAGCACGAAAGCGGTCTTGCCATACTGAAACGGGATATTTCCAATCTTTATAAAGGGATCCTTGCCGCCGTTATATACTGTCTGGGAACACATTTCCTGTTTGGACAGGCATGTCCTATGGTGTTGCTGACCGGCTTTCCCTGTCCCGGATGTGGTCTGACCAGAGCCGGAATTGCACTCCTTACGCTGAATTGGAAGGCAGCATGGCAGCTCAATTGTGTTATTTTTCTGATTGGTGGATTTTTGATATATTATGTGCTATGCCGCTATATCCTACGGTGCAGATGCTATGGACAGAATGTATTTCTTGGTATTATCGTGCTAAGCCTTCTGGTCTTGTATGGTTATCGTATGAGTCATATTTTTCCGTCGCATGCACCTATGGAATATTATGAGTTCAATCTGTTTGCATATTTAAGGATGCTGTTCAGCGGCTGACCGGACAGTTCCATGTTTACCGGTCAAAGATAAAACCATGAACAGTAACCGTTAGGATACGAAGCATTCATGTACAAATTGAAAAAGATTGACATCTGCGAATATTTATGATACGGTTAGACAGGTTTGTTTCTTCAGGGGAACAATACCGGAATGAGAGGACGTTTTAGAATAAGGAGGAAGAAAGAATGGATAATGAAATGACTCTTGGACAATGGGTGGTAACTCTGCTTTTAACTTGTATCCCATGTGTGAACATTATTATGTTGTTTATATGGGCATTTGGTAACGGTGAGTACATAGCAAAGAAGCGTTGGGCACAGGCACAGCTTATCATTGCCGGAGTGGCGCTTGTTCTGTATTTCATTTTTATACTCATTTTTGGTGCATCTCTCGCAGGTGTGTTACAGAGTATGCAGTAATCATTTGGGGTAGAAAACAGAAATTTTCCATGCAGGTCTTGACGAATTGGAATTTTATGTTATAATCGTATTTGTGTTTCAATAACCCAAGGTTGTATGGCAACACAATATGCAACTGAAGGGAGGTCGGGTGAGAGAGTATGTCTAATGTTATTGTAAAAGAGAACGAGACTTTGGATAGCGCTCTTCGTCGTTTCAAGCGAAACTGTGCGAAGGCTGGTATTCAGCAGGAGATTCGTAAGAGAGAGCATTACGAGAAGCCTAGCGTAAGACGCAAGAAGAAGTCTGAAGCAGCTAGAAAAAGAAAATTCAAATAGTTTTATAGTAGAATGAATTCAAGTTCCTATTCTTTTTGGATAGGGACTTTTTCTTTTATGCATACCGGAAATGCTTTCGACATATACTGAATAGAGAAATCATGGGTAGGTGTATCATTTGGAAATACCGGCAGATGTCTTATATGATGATGTTTTGCTCCGGCTTTCCGGAAACAGGGAAGCCTTGATTGAAAATTATAAGGGAATCCTTCTTTATACCCCGGAAGAGATCATCATTACCTGCAAAAGAGTATCACTCCGGCTCTGTGGCTGCAGTTTACATATACAATATTTTTCAGGAAGTGACATGAAAGTAGTGGGTCACATCAAGTCAATAAGTTTTCAATCGAATGGAGAATTATGCTGTTAAAAATATTGCGTTATGTGTTTGGATATGTAAAGGCGGAGGTTTATGGATTTGCGCCGGAGCGTTTCATGAATCTGATCATTAAAAATGATATTATTCTCTGGGATGTGGAAAGCACCAGTCAGGGCTTCATTTTTTATACCGGACGCAAAAATCTGATGAAAATGAAGCCCTATCTGCAAAAAACGAATATGAAGTTAAAGCTGTTGGACAAATGCGGGCTTCCGTTTTTTTTCAGAAAGCACAAGCGCAGGGCTGCGTTTTTGGTTGGTTTTCTGCTCTTTCTGATCACACTTTATGTCTTATCGATGTATGTCTGGGAGATAAAGGTGGTGGGAGAGGATACACTGGTGGCGGAAACGCTTCTTCGACAGATTGAAGAACAATATATATCACTCGGCACCCTCAAATCCAGGGTGGACTGCTCGGAATTGGAAGCAGCTCTGCGGAAGGATTTTGATGAAATCTCATGGATCAGTTGTGAGCTGAAGGGAACTGTGCTAACAGTACATTTAGAAGAAGGAATGCCTCCGAAGGAACAGACACAACCGGATACTGCCGGGGATATTGTATCTCTAAAGGATGCCACGATCACCAAGATCATTACCAGACAGGGAACTCCCATAGCCAAA
>JAFVCQ010000209.1 GCA_017479085.1 Lachnospiraceae bacterium
CTGCGGATGCGGTGGCACCGAGATTTCAGGCACTGGTAAAACATGTAATTGCAAGAATGTAAGGTGGTGATGGTCATGCGGATCCGGTTATATAATGCAAGACTTCTCACTATGACTCAGAAGGAGATTGTGGAGGGAGAGGTCTGGATCAGGGAAGATACGATTGAACAGGTGATTGTCAAGGGAACGGACGGGTATACTACAGAAGGGTTTGACCAACAGATTGACTGTGAGAAGAATCTGCTTCTTCCCGGTTTCAAAAACTGCCATGCACATGGGCCGATGACCTTTTTACGCTCCTTTGCGGACGATCTGCCGTTACAGGAATGGTTGAATCAGAAGATCTTTCCCGCCGAAGCAAAGCTCCGGGAAGAGGATGTTTATATTCTGATGCAGTTAGCCATTCTCGAATACCTGCAAAGCGGCATTACCACCAGCTTTGAAATGTATTTTTACCCGGAACAGATTGCGCAGGCTTGCAAGGATCTGGGGTTTCGGGTAGTTCTTTCCGGAACGGTATTCGGACTTGAGGAACCGGTGACAGAGGCGGTGGATACATTGTGCCGGGATTACGAGCGATTTCATGAATCCCATCCGTTAGTGGATTACCGGCTTGGTTTTCATTCGGAATATAGCTGCTGTAAAGCGCTGCTGGAAGAGATCGCAAAGCTTAGCAGACAGTATCAGGCTCCGGTCTATATGCATAACAGCGAGACCGAAAAAGAGGTGAAGGACTGCATGAACCGACATGGAATGACACCCGTACAGTTCATGGACAGTCTTGGATTATTTGAATTCGGCGGAGCAGGGCATCATCTGGTGTACACCACAGCGGAGGATCGCAGGATTCTGAAGGAAAAGGGAATCTATGTTGTGACCAATCCAGCCTCCAATCTAAAGCTTGCGAGTGGAATTGCGCCAATCAGGGAATATCTGGAGCAGGGCATCGGTGTGGCGATTGGAACCGACGGGCCGGCAAGCAACAACAGTCTGAATTTTTTTAAGGAGATGTACCTGACTGCCACATTACAGAAGATCCGATATCAGGATGCGGCAGCGGTTGCACCGTGGGACATACTGAAAATGGCAACCGTGAACGGTGCGCATCTGTTAGGTCTTCCGTTCTGTGACGGTATTGCACCGGGCAGACAGGCCGATCTGATTCAGATCGATCTGCAAAAGCCAAACATGCAGCCCCTTAATCATGTGCCTGATAACCTGATATACAGTGGCAGTATCGACAATGTCAGAATGACAATGATTGCCGGACGCATTCTATATCAAGACGGAATCTACCATACATCTGTGGAGCCGATTCGAATCTATGAGAGTGCAAATCGTATCATTCGAAGGATTGCAGGTTCATTGTGACGGTATCCTCCACATATATTGTTATATGTGGAGGTGTTTTTATGAGGGTTTCGTTGAAGCGATACGCGGTCTGGTCCGGTATTCTGTTTGTCGGAGGATTGTTTTTGAACGGACTTCGGTTCTGGTTGTTAAAACAGGCCGGCAATTGGGATGAAGCAGCCCATATACGGGAGACCTATGCCGCAAACATCACGGAGGATATGAAGTGTTTTCCGATTCCGCTGGTTTACAGGAGTGGAATCGATTACACCGATACCTATGGCGCAGCAAGAAACAGCGGCGGACATGAAGGCTGTGACATCATGGATTGTGACAACAGAGCCGGAGAGATTCCCGTTGTGAGTGCCACAGACGGTGTGATCACCAACGTGGGCTGGTTATATCTTGGAGGCTATCGGATCGGAATCACATCCGAACATGACATATACTATTATTATGCCCATTTGGACTCCTATGCAGCCGGTATTACAGCCGGAAGAACCATCCAGGCCGGAGAGCTTCTGGGGTTTATGGGAAATACGGGAGAAGGGGAGGAGGGGACAAAGGGAAAATTTCCGGTTCATCTGCATTTTGGAATCTATGTGCAGAATCGGGATGGGAATGAGGAAAGTGTCAACTCTTATCCCTTTTTGCGAAAAATAGATGAACAGTAATGCTTTCTTTTTGATGACAGGTATGCTACAATACAGATAATTGTGTGTAATCAGAATAATATGAAAAAGGGTGGGTGACTACAATATGGAGATACAACTATGGCGGGAGATTCTTGACCCTTACCGGTTGGCGGTGGATGAGCTTGTGGTAAAATTCAACCACATAATCGAAGAATACCGAAATGCCGGATTATATTCACCGATTGAGCAGGTGACTGGCAGAGTGAAGAAGATCTCCAGTATTTTAGATAAGATGCAGAAGAAGAACATTGCCATTGAGGAGATTGATGACCGGATATCCGATATGGCTGGAATCCGGATCATGTGTCAGTTTGTGGAAGACATTGAGAAGGTCGTGGAGATCATACATAACCGCACGGATATGGAAGTGATAAAGGAGAAGGACTACATCAATAATATGAAGACCAGTGGATACCGCAGCTATCATATGATCATTTATTATGATGTGTATACACTGGATGGAACAAAGCGGATTCAGGCAGAGATTCAGATTCGGACACTGGCTATGAATTTCTGGGCAACCATTGAACATTCCCTGCAATACAAGTATAAGGGGAATATGCCGGAGCACTTGAAGCAAAAGCTTCTGAAAGCCTCCGATGCCATTATCACACTGGATGAGGAGATGGGGTCTGTCCGGGATGAGATTATGGATGCACAGAACATCTTCCAGATCAAGGCCATGCTGGTTTCGGATATCCTGATCAATATCCAGAATCTATTTAAGGTGGCTAACAAGCGTGAAGTCGTCAAGATTCAGGATGAATTTCTGAAGGTGTATGAGACCGGTGATCTGGAACGTCTCGAGCGCTTTTCAAAGCAGCTTGATATTATATCGGAGGGTTACAAGGCACAGAGTCTTGTGTAGGATAACGCAATGGAATTACCAATCACATTTGAGAAAAAAATGAAAGAGATGCTGGAGGCAGGTTATACCGAATACCTTGCCTCCTTGGAACAGGAGCCATATCAGGGACTTCGGGTAAATACCGCAAAGATTTCGGTGGAGGAATTTCGGAAGATATGCCCCTATGCCCTGAGACCGGTGGACTGGTGTCCGAATGGCTTCTATTACGACAAACAGGAAAAGCCTGCAAAACATCCATTTTATTTTGCAGGCCTTTATTATATTCAGGAGCCTTCTGCCATGACAACAGCAAGTCTTCTGCCGATAGAGGAGGGGGATATGGTACTGGATCTTTGCGCCGCTCCGGGCGGGAAATCCACCGAGCTGGCAGCAAAGCTTCACGGAACCGGACTTCTGGTATCCAATGATATCAGCAATTCCAGAGCAAAGGCCCTTCTCAAAAATATAGAGGTCTTCGGTGTGGGGAATTCCCTTGTGACAAGCGAACCTCCGAATGTACTCGCAAAGCGCTTTCCGGCATTCTTTGACAAGATCCTGATCGATGCTCCATGCTCCGGTGAGGGAATGTTCCGGAAGCAGAACAATATGGTGAAGGCATGGGAACAGAACGGAGTGGATCTGTTTGTGGGATTACAGCGTTCCATTTTAAGGGAAGCAGTGACCATGTTGAAACCGGGCGGCATGTTGATCTATTCCACCTGCACCTTCTCGAAGGAGGAGAATGAGCAGTCGATCGAATATCTGCTGTCACTGGATACCTCCCTTCATCTGGTGGAACTGCCATTGTTCGATGGATTTGACAGAGGACATCCGGAATGGGGCACAACCGGCAATCCGGAGCTTGCAAAATGCAGACGGTTATGGCCGCACCGGATCAAGGGAGAGGGGCATTTTGTCGCATTGCTGCAAAAGGAATCCACTATACAGACGGCTGCATGGGCATATGAACAGGCAGGTACACAGAGGAATGGGGCAGTACATAAGAATATGAGAGAGGATGTAACTTCCACTTCAGAATATATATTTTCTAAGGAAAAATTAAG
>JAFVCQ010000210.1 GCA_017479085.1 Lachnospiraceae bacterium
AATTATGTCCCCGATGATAGCAAAATCAGTGAAAGAAAAATCGATAGAGGCAAGCGGTGCGAAGTTCACATGGGGTACAAGATCCGGCGCAGATTTATGTGATCTGGTTCCGTCCTTTCGATATATAGAGGACAGAAGCCTGGTAGAGACAATGGAAGAGATCTATCCGATTTATAAGGTAATGGGAAAGATTGGACCGATCCGGAATATGTCCAATAAGATAGCGGTGATAGAAAAGAAATAAAAAGATTGACAGCATCCTATTGTTGTTACATAAAAATATGCTATAATTAGGTATCAATGTAATAAAAAGGGGGATGCGGTGAAAGATAAGGAATTATTAAAAAATATCATATTATTTGTTTTAATAATGATTGTTCTGGCAGGATGTATCAAGGGCGTTAAGCTTGTGTTGGAAGGTGACAGGGAAGAACCAACAGAAGCAACAACGACAGAGTTGACGACGGAGTTGGCGGTTAAGACAACATCAGAGAGGACGACGGAGGGAACAACAGTGAGTACAGAACAGACAACGGAACATACATCAGAAATCAGTACGGAGGAGATCACAGAGACTGCTACGGAGGAATTGACTGCAAAGGACGATACCACAGCACCGGTTTTCCTTACTTTTACGAAGAATGTGGAACTGAAACAGGGAAACGTCTTCGATGTACATAATTATGTTGGATATGCGGATGACATTGACCGGGCACCGGAGCTTACGGTAGAAGGTGAGGTGGATACGTCTGTGCCGGGGACATATTTCGTTACATTGACCGTTACAGATGAGGCAGGGCATGCGACACGGGATACGATGACTGTAAATGTGGTGACAGAGTTCACTCCGTCGTCGCCGCGATCAAAGGAGGACTTTGAAACTTTTTCGGCAAATTACAAAAATGATAATACCGTTCTTGGAATTGATGTTTCAAGATGGCAGGAGAATATTGATTTTGCGAAGGTGAAGGAGGCCGGATGCGATTTTGTGATCATCCGGATTGGCGGTTATGATGATGGAAGTCAATATGAGGATAAGTATTACCGAACCAATATCCGGGGTGCAAAGGCGGCAGGCTTGCAGGTTGGCATCTATTGGCATGCAGAGGAGAGCAGTGTCGAAGAAGTGAAGTCCAACGTAGCTTATATGATGGGAATCCTGGATGGAGAGAAGCTGGATTTTCCGATTGCATATGACTGGGAAGACTTTAGTGGCTTTGAGAAATATAACATGAACCTGCATGACATCAATACCTGCTTTGAAAGCTTCTGTGAAGAGGTACAATCTTATGGATACGAAGCCTGTATTTACAGCAGCAAGAATTTTCTGGAAAACGTTTGGACGAATGAGAATCATCATCCGGTGTGGCTTGCACACTATACGGACAGGACAACGTATGAAGGCGATTATTATATGTGGCAGCAGGGGAGCACCGGAAGGATTGCGGGGATTGATACAGATGTAGATTTTGATATATGGTATAAGGACTGACAGAAGCAATATGGATTTTAAATGAATCTGCACATCAAAATAGGGGGCTAAGAGTATGGATCTCTTTGCCCCCTTTTGAACTACTGAAACAAATGGATAGTATTTATGCCTCATCTAATGTCTTACCGGTGAGCATCTCGTATGCTTCCAGATATTTGTCGATCGTTTTCTGTGCAATGTCTTCCGGAAGCTCCCAGTCATGATTGCCCTCGTTCTGTTTGAGCCAGTCTCTGGCAAACTGCTTATCAAAGGATGGCTGTCCGTGTCCGGCCTCATATCCTTCCGCCGGCCAGAAACGGGAACTGTCAGGGGTCAGCATCTCATCTCCCAACACGATCTTGCCTGTCTCATCCAGACCGAATTCAAACTTGGTGTCTGCGATGATAATACCGCGTTCTAATGCGTAGTCTGCACATTTTTTATATAATGCGATGGTGTAATCTCTTAATTGTTCACCATATTCCTGTCCCTTGCCTGGAAATTGTTTTTCCAAAAGCGCTACGCTCTGTTCAAACGATATATTTTCATCATGATCTCCAATCTCGGCCTTGGTGGAAGGAGTGTAGATTGGTTCCGGCAGCTTGTCCGATTCGTTCAGTCCCTTCGGCAGAGTGATACCGCATACGGTTCCGTTTTTCTGA
The DNA here is from genome assembly GCA_017479085.1 of Lachnospiraceae bacterium. GTDB lineage: Bacteria > Bacillota > Clostridia > Lachnospirales > Lachnospiraceae > CAG-590. Next base: position 2,134 of record JAFVCQ010000210.1, read on the forward strand.
TAGCTTGCCCAGCCGCTTCCGGTGATATAGCCGCGAACGATACATTCTACGGGCAGCATCGTGAGTTTTTTGCACATCATACTGTTCCCATCAAATTGCGGCTGCCGGAAGAATTCCGGCATGTCCTTTACATCAGCGGACAGCATATGGTTTGGAAGAATATCAGAAGTCAGGTCAAACCAGAATTTGGACATCTGTGTCAGTACGGCTCCCTTTTTATGAATCTGATTTTTTAGAATGACATCAAAGCAACTGATGCGGTCAGTTGCGACCATAATAAGACTGTCCCCGTTGTCATAAATCTCGCGGACTTTGCCTTCTTTGATCGGTTTCATTTCATTTGCACTCATGTTCTATACCTCTCACTCTTATATTTGGACAACCCGTCCATATTCCAGTCTAGCATAGTAGATTTTTTGACAAAAATCAAGACCTTTATGCACCAATAGCAGCCAACCCCAAATCTTTTCCAAAAGTTGTTATATGGATTTCTTGCAAGGAAAAACAATATGTGTTATGCTAAGAAAGATAGAAAATATCAATATAACAAAGCAATGTCATTTAGTTAGGCCGGCCGCTACCATATCCGGTAGCTATTCACTGGCTAATCCTTAACTAAATGACATTGTATAACAAAGGATAGATATTATATACCGACGAGAGGGAGGATGTATCATGCAGGACAGATATGGAATTGACCAGTATGTGAGAAGTATACCGGATTTTCCGGAGAAAGGGATCATTTTTCGGGATATCACCTCGGTAATTCAGGATCCCAAGGGACTGAAGCAATCGATTGATGGAATGATCGAAAGTCTGAAGGAGGTAGAGTTTGATCTTGTGCTGGGACCGGAATCCAGAGGATTTATTTTTGGCATGCCGGTTGCTTACGCATTGGGAAAGGGATTCATTCCTGTCCGGAAAAAGGGAAAGCTGCCGTGTGAGACCATTGAGATAGAGTATGCGTTGGAATATGGAACTGCGGTGGTTGAGATGCATAAGGATGCAATTAAGCCGGGAGATAAGGTGGTGATCGTGGATGATCTGATCGCAACAGGAGGAACCATTGAGGCGATTATCAAGATGGTAGAGAGTTTGGGGGGTGAAGTGGTGAAGGTTCAGTTTTTGATGGAGCTTGCCGGTTTGAAGGGCAGGGAAAAATTGGCATCTTATGATGTCGATTCCCTGTTGATCTACGATGGCAAATAGTGATCCGGCAGTTGGGAAAAGGGAGGTGTGAACACTATGGAGATTCTATGTTGGCTGTTGTTGGCTGCGATTTTTATCGTGATGGAGATTGTGTCCTTAGGGTTGACAACAATCTGGTTTGCCGGAGGAGCTTTTGTTGCGGCGATTGCGGGTCTGGTGGGAGCGAATCTGATCATACAGATCCTCTGTTTTATCGTCGTTTCGGTTGTGTTGTTGATGGTAACAAGACCGATTGCATTGAAGTATCTGGATGCCAAGACAGAAAAGACCAATGCGGAGGCTCTGATTGGACAGAATGCAGTTGTGATATCCGGAATCAATAACATAGAAGGAACCGGTCAGGCAAGAGTGAATGGTATGGAATGGACGGCGAGAGCAAGTGAGGATTCCGTGGTCATTGCTGAGGGAGAGACGGTTCGGATCGTGGATATTCAAGGGGTTAAGTTAATAGTGGAGACATTGTAGTATGGTAATGGAAAGGAGTTTGTTATGGGACCAGGTCTTGCTTTTTTAGTATTTTTAATGTTCATTGTGGTAATTGTAGTGCTCAGCAGTATTCGGATTGTGCCACAGGCGCATGCGTATGTCATTGAGCGTTTAGGAGCCTATACGGGCACGTGGTCAGTTGGTTTTCATCTGAAGACACCGATCATTGACAAGGTTGCAAAGAGGGTGACCTTGAAGGAACAGGTTGTGGACTTTCCGCCACAGCCGGTCATCACGAAGGATAATGTTACGATGCAGATTGATACAGTTGTGTTTTTTCAGATTACGGATCCAAAGCTGTTTTGCTATGGTGTAGAGAATCCGATCATGGCGATTGAGAACCTGACAGCGACAACGCTTCGTAATATCATTGGTGATCTGGAACTGGATCAGACATTGACTTCCAGAGAGACCATTAACACCAAAATGCGCGCAACGCTGGATGAGGCCACCGATCCGTGGGGAATCAAGGTAAACCGTGTAGAGCTTAAGAATATCATTCCACCGGCTGCTATTCGGGATGCCATGGAAAAGCAGATGAAGGCGGAGCGCGAGAGACGGGAACAGATCCTGAAGGCTGAGGGTGAGAAGAAATCCGCAGTCCTGATCTCAGAGGGTCATAAGGAGTCGGTTATCCTGGAGGCAGAGGCAGAGAAGCAGTCGGCTATCCTTCGTGCAGAGGCAAAGAAAGAGGCTACCATTCGAGAGGCAGAGGGTCAGGCACAGGCTATTCTGGCAATTCAACAGGCGAATGCAGATGGTATTCGTCTGCTGAATGAGGCAGCACCGTCCGGTGAGGTCATTCAGCTGAAGAGCCTGGAGGCATTTGGCAAAGCAGCGGATGGCAAAGCCACCAAGATTATTATTCCATCCGAGATTCAGGGGCTTGCAGGACTTGCAAAGTCCGTAGTCGAAGTGACAAAAGAACAATAATGGACGAAGAGCCTCACATTGTGAAGAATGGATTCGCAGTGTGGGGCTCTGCATACTTTGTTTTATCTGAGGTACAGGAGGAAGAGAAGTTGAAATGGAGGATTGAACAAAAATATTTAAAAATAGGATGTATTGCATTGGTCGTTCTCATCCTGTCTATATCCTTTTGGCATTTTTTAGAACATGAAACCAAGCTGGATGATTTTAAGACCGTGGTAAGCGGAACGATGGGGCCGATTATTATGGGAATTCTGCTTGCATATCTGCTGAATCCAATTCTGAATTTTTATGAGCGGTATCTGTTTACTCCACTGGCAGGATTTCTCTTTAAGGGAGAGGACAAGGATAAAAAGCGGCAGGGATTTTCAAGGGGAATGGGTATTTTATTTACAATGGTTCTGTTTTTACTGTTGGTAATTGGCGGTTTGTATCTGGTGATTCCGCAGGTGTATCTGTCTCTCGGGAATATCGTGAAGGAGGCTCCGAATTTTTACAACAGTGTGGAGCAGTGGATGCGTTCGCTGGACAAGGAGCATATGGAGATCAGCCGGTATATGCTGGCGGGATGGGACAAGCTATATTTGCAGGCGATTACTTATCTGAATGAGGATATCCTTCCGAATATGGATAAGATTGTTGCAAGTATCACATCCGGAATTGTAGTGGGTCTAAAGGCAATTCTGAATGTGATTCTTGCAATCATTATTTCCGTCTATGTTATGCTGGAAAAAGAGATTTTGATTTCGGTGGCTAAGAAGCTGACCTTTAGTATGTTTAGCCGCGCAAATGCCAATCGTATTTTGCGGGGTGTGCGATATGCAGATCAGGTTTTTGGTGGATTTGTCAATGGAAAGCTGATCGATTCCTTTATCATCGGAATGCTGTGTTATCTGTTTATGATGGCTGCTGGTTTCGAATATCCGGTACTGATCAGTATTATTGTGGGTGCCACAAACGTGATTCCGTATTTTGGGCCATTTATCGGAGCAATTCCCAGCGTGCTGATTTTGTTAATGCAGGATGCAGGAACCGGACTGGTTTTTGCGATCTTCATTGTTGTGTTACAACAGGTTGATGGAAATATTATCGGACCGGTTATTCTGGGTGACAGACTGAAGATATCCAGTATGTGGATTCTGTTTGCGATATTGATTGGAGGCGGATTCTTTGGAATCGTGGGGATGATTTTAGGTGCCCCATGTTTTGCCTGCATCTATGCACTGGTCAGTACGATGTGTGAGAGCAAGCTGATGAAAAAGGGCTTGCCGGTACATACAGAGGATTATCTGAACATTGACCGGGCGATGTTGGACGGGGACGGAGTGATCCTGAAATCAAACGTACAGCCATCCAAGCTTCATAAGAGTAAAAAAGAGCTTCACAGGACTGCACATCATCGAAGCAAGACAGATGGGGTGGAGGAACATGCTGACATGATTTCAGACCGGGAGACAGCAGAAGCTTCGAGACACAAGGACGTTCATGTAGAGGCAGACGGTGGTGATATCACAAGCTCTGACCGGGAACATAATGCAGAACAACCGGATAAGATGCATAGTGCCGAGAGTACGGAAGAGGTGTATAGCGGGCAGGAAAATGAGGAAGGATATAGTGCAGATACTTCGAAAGAAGAATAACGTAACTACTTACATAAACAACAATCAACCATACCATATATAAGGAGATAGAGAATGATACAGGAAGAATTACAGAAAAGGAAAGCGGGATTGATCTTGGAGGGAGGTTCCTCCAGGGGAGTGTTTACAGCCGGAGTATTGGATTATCTGTTGGAAAAAGATTTTTTGTTTCCATATGTAGTTGGGGTATCAGCGGGAGCCTGCAATGCTCTGAGCTATGTATCCCAACAGAAGGGAAGAAGCTTTAATTGTTTTGCACCAAAGAAAAAGGAAGACCGGTACAAAAATTCTGTTCGACAGGCATTCAAGCAGCGCAGCTTTTATGATATGGATAAACTGTTTGAGACCTTTCCGAAGGAAACCTTTCCATATGATTTTGAAGCCTATCTCAATCAGGGAATGGAATGTGAGATGGTGGTGACGAATGTCTATACCGGAAAGGCAGAATATTTGTCAGAAAAAGATAATATGGAACGTCTCTGCCAGATCTGTCGCGCATCCGCCAGCCTCCCATTGTTCTCACCGATGGTGATGATTGACGGAGTGCCTTATCTGGATGGAGGGCTTGCGGATTCCGTACCGCTCCGGCATGCATTGCAGACAGGGCATAAGAAGAATGTACTGGTGCTGACAAGACCGCGCGGTTACCGCAAAAAGTTCCCAAGTGAAAGTGCCAGAATGTATATTGCCTTTTTCAAAAAGTATCCCAATCTGGTGAAAAGTATCTATTACAGACCATATTATTATAATAAAACGATGGAAACGATCGAGCGTCTGGAGGACAAAGGCAAGATCTTTGTGATCCGGCCAACCCTGCCCTGTCCGGGCAGAACGGAAATGGACTGGGAAAAGCTGCATGCGTTTTATCATCATGGCTATCATACAATGGTAATGGAATATGAGAGAATGAAAAAGTTTCTTGGAATCTCATTTGACAGATAAGAATTAGGCAGGACAGCTTGAAGGATGGGAGAGAGGAAGTTGAAAAAGGATGAAATTGCTTATAGTGTGGTATTATCTCTCGAGTATCTTATATCTGATCATGGTAAATAT
>JAFVCQ010000211.1 GCA_017479085.1 Lachnospiraceae bacterium
AGCTGTCCCTCGTGGCATCCGGATTTTCCCTTAGAATCTGCCTGTCAAGGAGATGAACTGCAACACTCCAAAGAAGAAGGTTCAGCGCGTAAAAAAATTCCGGCATCACCGCATCCGGTGAACTGCCCACCCATCCTGTTGAGAATGGCACCAGTGTCAGAAAAAAGCTCCACAGTCCATTGAGCAGATAGGTCCTCGGCGTAATGTTTTCCGCTTTGCCGAACAGATTGTGGTGGGAATACCATACCACATAGATCATCAAAAAGCTGATGACATAAGCAAAGAATGTAGGCCATTCTCCCACTATCCCCTGCCAGTCATTGCTGACCGGTGTATGTAACTCCAATACCATAATGGTTGCTGCAATCGCCACGATTGCATCCGTAAATGCTTCCAAACGTCCCTTATTCATTGCGTACCTCCCTTGATCACAATTCTTGTACCACCGTATAGAGTATCAGATCCTCACTTCCAGTGTTTATATTTCTTTTTCTTCATTAAAATCTATTAGCATCGTTCGTCTCCTCAAATTCTATTTGTATAAGTCTTCCAAAATACTATACCACAACAGCATACAGATTTGTACCCATATGTCCATTCTTTTTTTAAAATTGAACAGGCACGATAAAAGAAACAGACCTACTATTTCATGATAGTAGGCCTGCATATCTGTTGTTATTTACTTCCTGTTACTCTGAATGTTCCCATTGAATTCGTATACAACAAACTGTTGCCATTGTCACTGAATGTAAGGGCAATAAGAATTGCCTCCACCGCATATGTTACTTTACCTGTGGTTTCACTAATCTGCACCGTATCTCCCTTCCATCCAACCCAAGTTCCTGATGAATCCTGAATCCAAATTTCTACATCATAAAACGGACTGGTATTCGCATATCCCTCACTGGATTTGCTTGATCTTGCAACTGTAGTTCGAGCAGGGAACGTTTTTCCGTCACTCTTTCTCCAATATGATCCGCTAAATGTTCCCACAGGATTAAATGAACCTGAGCCGGATGAGCCCGAACCCGCATCTGAAACAGTCACTTCACATGTAAATCCCTTGCCGTCTGATGCTATACCGGCAATCTCTGCGTTTCCTGCCGCCTTAGCTGTCACAAGACCTGTGGACTTATCCACTGTTGCAACATTCGGATCCATGCTCTCCCATTCTACACCGCTTATCTTAGTTCCATCGCCATCCTGTATATAAAGCGTTGACATTCCACCTACCGTAAGGGAAAGACTGCTCTGGCTGATCTCTCTCTGGTCGCGTATATATACATTGGCATATAAAGATCTCTCTCGTCCCTGTGCATTTTTAAATGTTACCGAAATTTCTGTATAGGCATTCTCCTCGTCTGAAACTGCTGTCACCGTACCACTCTGCGAAACCGTAGCAACGCTCTCATCAGCAGATTTCCATACAGGTACGCCGTCCACTGTTGTAATACCTTCCAGTGTGAATCTTCCTGAGCTTCCGGGAGTGAGATAGAGCCATCCCGGATTGAGCTGTACCGTATCTTTTACAGAAACAAGGCACGTATATGTCTTACCCTGATAGACTGCCTCAACTGTTACATCTTCACTCGTCGGCCATATCGCAGTTAACATTCCGCTGCTGTCAACACTGACAGAGGAAGGATCGCTTGATGTCCATCTGATCCCGGCAGCCGGTATCTCTCTCTTATTCATATCCCTGAGCTTGAACTGGAACTTTCCGCCCATCTCAATGACCAGATTCTCTTTATTGAGCACATAGACCATATAGTGCTCCATGATATAGGCATTGACTGCCTGACGTCCTTCAACGGAATTACTTTTATCAAGCCATATTTTAATAAGCTCCGCATAATGCTTATCCGTATTGGCATTTCTAAGTTGCTGATTGTTACCGAACAGACCTGAATCCGAACCGAATACCGCCTCCGGATCCAGATTCTCATTCTTCATCATTCTCTCAATGTAATCACGTATCTGGAAAAGTCTGTTCACGCGGTCAACAGGATCTTCAGCCGTTATATCATCGGAATAGCCATAGACTCCGCGCGTAAGAAGACCTGTATTGGCAAAAATCTGAATAGTCGCCATATTGGCATTATCCGCTGCCTTGATCTCCATATCCCTTTTATATCGTGCCTCGAATTCTACTCTAAGCTTTTTGAGAAGCAGTGTCTCGACCATTTTCTTTTCTTCCGGATATTTATTAAGCTCTGTAACCGAAATTCCCTTTGAATTGCAGTACTCACGTGTCTTTACCGTAATATATGCATTCAGCGGTCCACCCAGATCAGTGAAAAGCTTATCAATATCATCCTTATATTTATCAGAGTTATATTCCCGCTGAAAGAGTAAGCTTTTCGGTTTCTCCCCTATCAGCAGACGATATGCATCCTCAAGGTTGTTATCCGTCCATACATTGGCTGCCGACTCCGTAATGGATATGCACAGATCTCCAAACTGCTTAAGTGCAGTCGCATTTGAGACAGCTTGTAATACAACCTCCCTTGCAGCATTATAATCCCCGGACTGAATACCGTCATAGACAGCAGGCAGAGAACCCGCTGCTGCAGAGATATACTTAAGTCCCGGCAGCTTATCAGCATTTTCCACAAGGCAGTTAAGGGTGATGTCCGTAATCGCAGTAATTGCAGAATCCTTCTTTCCTTCTGCAAGTGACCGTGTAAGATTATACAGATTACCACTGTTCTGTATGGCAGCACCCACAACCGGTCCGAAGGTCTCAGGATCAAGTTCCATCTTTGTCATCATTTCCTTGACAAGCTCATCCACGCCTGCCTGCAGATACTCTGACTGGGCACCGCTCTCGTAAGAGAATTTTTCAATCGAGCGCACATGTGCTGCTTTGAGATAGCTTTCGTTATGGCTTAATTTCACAGCACTGTAATCACTAAAATGGTAGCTGTCAAAGGACACCTTATTTTCCTTTAACAGCAGCCTGTCAGGTGTATAATAGATCTCACCTGTTATATTGCCATTCTCATCCTTAGGATAATACACACCCCGTACACAATCGTAATCATTAGAAAAGCTGCTAATGTATCCAATATCAAATGTAATCGTTATTGGCTTATGAAGTATCACGTCCCCATCCTGCCCGTCAACAGACAGACTAATAACACCATCCGTATTCTATTTATAGGTAACGGTTGTCTCATCATCAAAAGCGTCTGCCGGAATCTCTATCTCGCAATTGCTTATGCCATCCTCCGTTCCGATGGTGAATGAATCATCTGTTCCTACTGTCTTAGTAATCTCTTTCGCTTCCCAACAATCTGAAGGGAATATTGACTGTGCGCTGTCATACTCTCCATAATCACCCTCTGTGGTCACGGATGTTTCAGGCAGTTGATAGCTGGTACTAAGCATCCAATCAGCAGGATCAGCGTAAACCCAATCATCTTCCTCTATTCCCTGATTCGAATTATCAATACGTGTATAGTACGGGGTTTCATCGGACGTACCACTGTCGCTTGACGAAGTTCCATCAGATTCCGCATGATCTACGTCACCTGAAGTATCCTGTTCCGTCGTATTCGAATCAGATGGTGTGGCCGTACTGTTATCCGTAGAATTATCAGAGGTATCTCCACCACTGCTTGAGTCATTCTCTGGTGTTGTTCCCGGATTGTCCGTCTGTGTCGTATTGGAATTGTCAGTGGATGTGGTATCTTTCCTGGTAATCTTATATTTATAAGATACCGCCTTTTTTAGCACTTTCTTTTGAGACAGTATTTTCTTTGTGATACTCGTACTTTTTTTAACTGCATACAGCTTCAATGTAGTAGTTTTTGTAAATTTCAACTTTTTACTTTTCCCACTCTTAATAATATGTTTGACAGATAGTTTGGAACCTGTGGTATAGTACACCTTATAGCCTTTCTTTGCCTTGATGGTAATACTCACAGAATCCGTATAGGTACCCGGTTTTTTGGAAATCGTGTACTTTGATGTGGATACTTTTCCACTGGCCGCCTGCACGGAAATATTACCGAAGTCGGCTGATGTAACCAGTAAGCCAAGTATCAGTATCCATGTGATTATTTTTTTCACTGTTCTCATAACATATTCTCCTTTCTAATTCCTTTCAATCTTCTTTGTACTATATATTTTATCAGATATATCTGTGAGAATCTACGGTCACCATCAAATTGTCCTTGTCAATTTTTTGTCAAATTTTTACGAAAACCAATCGCTTTCCATGCATCAGGGCATTTCCAACACAGCATAACGTACTTGCAAACAAACACTACGATATGTATAATCTAAGCAAACGGTGGTGTACTAAGTTCATTCTGCGCCCTTTGGGCTTGAATTCTCTAAGTACACTACGTATACCAGAAACTTAGCCAATCAGTCATCGCCCTTCGGGCTCGACTTCTTGGAGTTTCAGAGTAAACACAGTAGGAGGAAATCGTCTTATGTTTCACGACAGAATCAACAGACTGCTTAATTCATTTAATGTCAGGAACAATGTCATATCAGAATATGCGTCCACGAGTCCGACCACAATCGGCCGATACCGCAATGGAATCCGAGTGCCGAAAAAAGACGGCAAGGCTGTCTGCCATCTTGTAAACGGACTGATACAGTACGCAAAAGAGCAGGAACAGACCGACATTATCTATGAACTGCTTGCACAGGAAGGCATATCCGCAGACGAAACCAACATCACGGAGCATCTACATACATGGTTGTATGCAGACACGCCTGTCACATCCAAACCGGAAAAAAACTCTCCGGCAACATTTTCCGCCTTTGCAGAAAGACTTGGTGAGGCTATGGAACTTGCTGAAGTTACCAATGCAAGGCTTGCACGGATGGTCAATACGGATTGCTCTCTAATCAGTAAATTCCGAAGAGGTCACCGCACTCCGAAATCTTCCTCCGGCGTCGTCATGCTCATATGCAGAACTCTGGTAGACCGAATTGTGGAGCTGAATAAAACAGATGAATTGATCCGCATTATAAATGCACCCCAAAATGCGGTAACAGACGAAGATATTCTGTTAATTCATTTTGAAAAATGGCTCTGCGATTTTAAGAGAGATGACCAGTCCTCAATCGGGAAGCTTTTACAAGGTATGGATACATTTACCACCATACCTGACATACCTCTGCCATCGTATGAGAGCATTGCCACGCTTGAAGTAAAAAATGATACGAAAACATTTTATATGGGAACGACCGGACTTCAAAATGCTGTGATCCGTTTTCTTATTGCAGCAATTGAAAGTGATGCCAAAGAGCTGCTGCTTTATTCGGATCAAAATACGGACTGGATGGTGAAAGATATGGATTTCCGTCTGAAATGGCTCAGTCTTATGTCCGAGTGCGTCAGACGTGAAATCCGTATCGAGATCATACATAACATAGAACGCAGTACAGACGAAATGCTTGACGCAATCCATAACTGGATGCCCCTCTATATGTCCGGCATGGTCGAGCCTTACTACTGCACATTGAAAAACGGTCAGCGTTTCTCACATACCGTTTTTCTCTGTCCAAATGTAGCTTGTATCGAGGCAGGGACTATGGGCGGAGGTGATGAGGAAGGATTATACAATTACTATACGGACATGCCCCATATAGACTACTATGCGAAGAGCTATAATAACCTGTTATATTCGTGCAGATTACTCATGCGTATGGAGTTGGGAAAACCACCTGTAACAAGTGATAATACCGTCATTTCAGATAAGTACGAAAACCTCTGTATCACATTAGGCAAAGCATCCGTTCATATCAGTAAACTGGAGCCTCCCTATCTTTCATTTACATTTCTTCACCCGCTTATGTATGAAGCATTCCGAGCATATGTAAAAAAGTGAGTGTTATGTCACAAGCGGACAAGTTCGTTTGTTATAAATGGATATGACACAGACATGACACATACGACATGACAAAGGTATTTTTCACAAAAAAAGAGGAACAAGCACCTATACTCATTCCTCTCTAAACCCTTATTCTATGCAGTTCTCATCCTATCCGAAATATCTCTTAAGCAGTCCTGCAAATGCCTTGCCATGTCTGGCCTCATCTCTTGCCATCTCATGCACGGTGTCATGGATTGCATCCAGATTGAGTTCCTTTGCACGCTTGGCAAGATCCGTCTTACCGGCAGTTGCACCGTTCTCAGCCTCTACTCTCATCTCCAGATTTTTCTTGGTAGAGTCGGTCACAACCTCACCTAACAGCTCTGCAAACTTCGCAGCATGCTCTGCTTCTTCCCAAGCTGCCTTCTCCCAGTAAGCTCCGATCTCCGGATAGCCTTCTCGGTAAGCTACTCTTGCCATTGCAAGGTACATACCAACCTCAGAGCACTCACCCTGAAAATTCGCTCTTAAATCATTGAGAATATCCTCACGTACTCCCTGAGCAATTCCCACTACATGCTCTGCTGCCCAAGTAAGCTCACCATCCATCTTGGAAAACTTCTCAGCCGGTGCCTTACATACCGGACATGCCTCCGGAGCCTGATCTCCTTCATACACATCGCCACAAACATTACATACAAATTTCATAAGCGTCTCTCCTTCTCTTAGATGTCTTAATGTATTTTTACCAAAAATAGTAATCTCTGTTGGTGTTCATTCTAGCATTATTGATAAAATCTGTCAAGTACACATGCCATATCCACCAGCTTTAATTTTGGTAAAAAATATCTGCAATCGGAGAAGACTCATCAATGATCAGTGTCTTATTATTGCCTGTCATGGTTGCCTTGGCCGCATCCAGTGAGCGCAGGAACAGGTAAAAATCTGCTTTCTCCTGATTATTGTAAGCCTCACTCAAAATCCGCATGTACTCGGCCTCTCCCTTTGCCACTGTTTCCTCTGCCTCGGCATCCGCCTCAGACTGCATAACTATGATCTCAGCTTTGGTCTTATTCGAGATTTCCTTTGCTTCCTCCTCACCCTCTGCCTTGTAGGTGGCAGCAATATTATTCCGTTCTGAGATCATACGCTCATAGACTGCCTCCTTATTCTCATCCGGCAAATCAAGGGATTTGGTCTCGACTGCCAGCAGCGTAATGCCATACTGTTCTAATGTGGTGCCAATATTATCCTTTATGGTCTGTGCCAGTTCTCCATCTCTTCCACTGATCACTTCCTCCTGACTCAGACTGCTGATCACATTTTTCAGACTATTATACACAATCGTATCAATTCTAAACTCTGCATTGCTCTTCTGCGCGCTGAGAGTTTGCGTATATTTCTGCGGATCGCTGATCCGCCACAGCACAAAACAGTCTGCGATCATGGATTTCTTATCCTTCGTCATAACATCACTGACCGCCAGATCATAGAGAAGCACCTCATTCTCAATCTTTTCAGCCTTCTGGATAAATGGAACCTTGACGCTCAGTCCCGCCTCCTTGCGTATCCCTACGATCTTTCCAAACTGCTTGATCACCGTAAATTCATTCGGATACGTCACCACCATGGAAGAATTCCACACAATGACAAGTGCCAGAAGGATCACACCCAGCCAGATGGCCTTTGTTCTATTCTTCATCCATATTCCTCCTATTATATTTACTATTCCAGTGTCTGCTCTGTCCACAGATTTACCGTTGCTTACTACTCTACCGTCGGCTTCTTCACCGACTACAACTTAGCGCTGCCTACTGTGTCACCGACTACTCACCGTCCACAGGCTGCTGTTCCTTGTCTGTATCTGAGGTATCAGTTTTCGGGTCTTCATTCTGCGTCTGCGCATCCGGGTCTGTGAAGGAATCAATCGGCAGCAAAGTCTGTGTTGTGCCATCACTCTTTTCAATAATGACCTTCATATCCGGAAGTATCTGTTCCATTACCTCATAAAACATTCTCTGTTTTGTGATCAGCGGGTATTTCTTATACTCATTGTACAGCTCATTCAGACGCGCAACCTGTCCCTTCGCCTCATTGACCCGCTCCTCTGCGGTAGCCTGCGCTGTCTTAAGGGTCTCATCTGCCGCTGCTCTCGCCGCCGGAATGTCCTCATTCCGTTTCTGGTTTGCCTTGTTGATGGATGTCTCCTTGCCCTGCTTTGCATTCTCTACATTCTTAAATGCATTGATCACATCCGCAGTCGGAGGCTCTGCATCCTGAATCGTGATGTTGACCAGTTGGATTCCGATATCCTCCGCATCCAGCCGCGATATGATCTTTTCCTTAATCGCCGCCTGAATCTCACTCTTACCGGTAGTGATCACACTGTCCACATCATAGAGACCAATCGTATCACGAATATAACTCTGGGTCAGGTTTTTCAGAATATCCACGGGATTTTCCGATGCGTACAGATATTTGGTCGGCTCCGTTACGCGGTATTCCACATAAAAATCCACATTGACAAAATTGTAATCTCTTGTGATCATAAAGGATTCCGATGGCGTATACTCCCCCGTCTCCTCGTCCGATCCAATCATAAAGCCATTGATCGTCTTGGGAACAATGTTCAACTTCTGAATCAATGGCAGCTTCAAATGGATGCCGGGTTCCTCGACAACGGAAGGGGTACCAAACATCGTAATAACAGCATATTCATTCTCCTTCAGGGAATACATACTCCCCATCAAAGCCATTCCTGCCACAGCCACACATAAGACCAGCAAAACCACCTTCCCTGCAAGCGCAGCCTGTTTCCTGCTGTCCAGATCAATGACCGTCTCTTCGTCTTTTTGTTTCTTAGACATAGATCTCCTCCTCTCTTTCCCTGCCGGCGTTCTTCCGATCCCATTCTTCTCTCCAAGTCAAACCTGTGATCATCCGGTACGCCGGATATTGAATTGCTTTATGTGAAACACAGAATGTATATCATCATTTTACTACGTCATCAGAATATTCACAATCTCATTTAAGTGCATCCCATTGGAAGCCTTTAACAACACAATATCCTCCGGTTTCAGCATGGCCATCAGACACAGTGCGGTCTCTTCCTTATCTGCAAAGGAGTATACCTTGATCCTGCTGTCCTGTTCTTCCAGTACCGTCTTAATATTCTGGGACAGCTCTCCCAGTACGACAAGCGCATCAATCGGTTTGTTCAACAAAAACTGACCTATCTCCCTGTGATATCTGACCTCGTTTTCCCCCAGCTCAAACATATCTCCCAACACTGCAACCCTGTGTCCGGTACATGGCATATCACAGAGTACATCTATGCTCGCTTTCATGGAATCCGGACTTGCATTGTAGGTGTCGTCGATGATCGTAAACCGGTTCTCAGAACGGATGATACGCTGTCTCTGCCCTTCAAAGGCTGCAAATTCTCTGGCAGCAACCTCCATTGGAATTCCATTCTCACTGGCCACCGCAAGTGCGGCCACACAGTTGCCTACGTTGTGTCTGCCAAGCGCTTTCAGGCGAACCGGTACTTCCTCTTTCCCATGTACGCAGATAAAAGTGGTATAAGTATCCTGATATGCGATATCCCTTGCATAATAATCACACCAATCCTCTGTTCCATAAAAGAGCGTTCTGCACGTAAGCTGTTCCGCCTCCACCGCTCCCCTCAACAGTGCATCATCTCCATTCAAAAACAGGGTTCCCCCCTCCTTCATGGAATGAACGATGCTGAGCTTTTGTTTGCGGATGTTCTCCTGCGTCTTCATATATTCTATATGAGCCACACCAATGGTTGTAACCACCGCCATATCCGGCCTGACCATTTCCGACAGGATATCCATCTGTCCGTCTTCACTGATTCCCAGCTCCAAGACAGCGATCTCATCCTCCCTGCTCATTCTGGACAATGTGATCGGTACACCGATCTGGGAATTGAGATTCCGCTCGGTATGAAACGTTCTCCTTGCACTGGAAAGTGCCAGCGTAATCATCTCCCTCGTAGTCGTCTTGCCCACACTTCCGGTTACTGCAATGACCGGAATATCCAGCAGACGTTTCCGTATGCCGGCACCGATACGCTGCATTGCAACCACGGTATTATCCACACGTATATACGGCTTTTCTGACACTACCACATCATTGTGCCTCGATGTGAGGGTAGCCGCCGCTTTTTCCAGTGCAGACTCGATAAACCGATGTCCATCAACCCGTTCTCCGATCACCGGCACAAACAGATCCCCTTCCTTCATTTCTCTGGAATTCGTCCACATATCCGTTACCGGTGTATTCTCGTCCCCGCACATGAGCACTCCGCCTGTCATTTCCACAATGTCCTTAACTGTTATATGCTCCATATCTACTCCACATCTCCATTCTGCATCAACTGCTCAATAAACCTTGCCACTCCGTCTTCCTCGTTCGACAATATGACACCGTCTGCCATATTCTGAATATCCGGATGTGCATTGGATACAGCAAAAAAAGAATCGCTTGCTTCCATCAGCGGTATATCATTCAAATTATCTCCAAAGCCGGTCACAAAATCATATCCCCCCCACTGCCGCACAAACAAAAGTGCCTCCTTCTTGGATGCCTGATCACTGTAAATCTCCAGCATATAATATTCCTCGCTGTTAACATCCCTATAAAATTCGGCTTTCACACCCTTCACCACGGATAACTCCCTGTAAAGCACCTCCAATCGTTCCTTCGGTTCCCTCAGCATACAATACAGAATCTGGCTGCCAGCCACCAGACTCAGATCCTCCACTTCTGTAAACCGCTTATCGTACCTCATAACACACTCATTCCGGAAATAATTGAGCGATGTAGAATCCACACTATCATAATATGCAAAAAACTCATTTTTCTCCAATCCATATAGAAAACAACTCAACCCCCTGAGCTTGATCATACCCAACAGCACCATGATGACCATCTCATCCATCACCGATTTTTTGAGATAACACTCCTTTACCGGATCATATACCACTACTCCATTCATCAGCATGACAGGCAGCCGCAGCTCCAGTCCTTCCAGAATCTTCAAAGCTGTAGCCGGAGTCCGCGCCGTGGAAACCGTAAAAGACATTCCCTGTCCGATTGCCTTGTTCAGCAGTTCCACCGTCCGTTCACTCAGTTTTGCACTTTTATTTAGTAATGTGCCATCCAAATCACTTACAAATAATCGCTTCATATTCCAACCCTCTCCGTATGTAATCCCTCCTATTATACCTCTTTTCCTCCTATGTTGCAAATCCGACCTTAAAATCAACATTTATGAGGGTATTTTGCATTGCAGATATAACCAATCGAACTTCACATGTCAGGGTTTCTACAATTCAAATATACGCCAGTAAAAGCGGGACGGTTAAACCATAATTGGTAACTGTTATTCGATTGTGATAACGTTCTGTTCCCGGTAACCAAAAAAGGTTACAACCTGTTTGATTGTAACCTTCTTGTCCTCTTCATTTTCCCTGTATTATAGTACATCATTATACCTCAAATTAGAATAAATTCCAACTAAATCAATCGGTCAGGATGAGATTTTGAATAAAATTGCCCGTCTATTCCGACAGGCACATTCTTCAGGCTTCCGTTTCTTCCAGCAGATTCACCCCTTCTCCCATGACAGCGATATCCACTGCCACAGCATCCTCGAGATGGAACATCATCAGCTTATTCCCTGTCTCATCATTGTATATGCTCCTTAAGTTGGGAGAGGCCTCCAGTGCAGCTTCGGCATATTTCGGATCGTCCTCGAATACAGCCCTTCCGGTATAACGCAGCCAGTGTCCGTCCTGCTTTGCAGCCACAATCTCTGTCTTCGGATTCACCACAAGCTGTTTATACACATCCTTGAAATCGCCGACTCCGAAGATGATCTTCCCATCCATTTCCATATGTGCTCCGAGCGGACGCACTTTCGGCTGGTCACCATCCATTGTTGCGAGGAAGAATACTCCCGTCTCTGTAAGAAAGTCATTTACTTTGCTCATTTCCTGTTACCTCCTGTTTGTGTTTTTATATTGAATATTGGTAACTATTCCATCAGACCTGAACAGTTACCAATATTGTCATTACCGCGTATGATCCTGCCGGTTCCTCTCTTTGAGATAACCGATATACTTATTCCCCCAGACTTCAATGCTGTCGAGCACCGGTTCAAATTCACGTCCGATATCTGTCAGCTCATACTCTACCCTGAGCGGCACCTCCGGATAGACCGTTCTGGTAAGCAGTCCTTCGCTCTCCAGATTCTTCAGATGTGCGGCAAGCGTTGCCTGGGTAATGTCGATCTCTTTTTGTATCTGATTAAACCGCATTGGACCCGATGCAAGCGCATGCAGGATCAGTATCGCCCACTTCCCGCTTAGTTCAGTTAGCACGAAAGCAAAACATACCGGCTCAAGCGAAAAATCTTACTTAATTTCATTCTATCATGGTCATATTATTTTCGCAAGTCGGATAATTAAAATACAGGACCTATTTCATGTGAAAAATCCCACTTTTTCCCATGACGAATAACATTATTTTCAT
Source organism: Lachnospiraceae bacterium (assembly GCA_017479085.1). Taxonomy (GTDB): domain Bacteria; phylum Bacillota; class Clostridia; order Lachnospirales; family Lachnospiraceae; genus CAG-590. Next base: position 12,399 of record JAFVCQ010000211.1, read on the forward strand.
ACAAAAAAGACTGAAACAGAAAAGTGGCTCTCGGTTCATCGCCGGAGGCC
>JAFVCQ010000023.1 GCA_017479085.1 Lachnospiraceae bacterium
ATCAGCCTGGCTCGTTGCCATCAGAAATAAAACAGGGCAACTGTCCTATCGTGCAGCCACCCTGTTTTATAAAATCACTTATATAATTATACTTAGTTGCCTGCCATCTGGGCAGCTACCTCTGCTGCGAAGTCCTCGTTCTTCTTCTCAAGACCTTCCCCTGTCTCAAAACGAACGAATTTCTTTAATGTGACAGATGTGCCTGCCTCTTTGGAAACACTCTCCAAATACTTTGCAACGGTTTCTTTGTTCTCTGCCTTTACATACTCCTGCTCTAACAGACAAACCTCTTTTAACTCTTTGTTCAGACGTCCTGCAATCATCTTCTCAATGATATTCTCCGGCTTGCCCTCATTCTTCGGATCATTCTTAGCCTGTGCGATCAGAATCTCCTTCTCATGCTCCTTATAATCCTCCGGCACCTCATCCGTTGTAATATACTTCGGATTAAGGGCAGCAATCTGCATAGCCACATTCTTCAGAGCTTCCTTCACTGCATCTGAATTGCTGTCTGTCTTTGCCTCTACTAAGACACCAATCTTACCACCTGCATGGATATAAGAAACCACAATGCCATCTTCTGATTCAATCTTCTCAAATCTTCTGATGTTCATATTCTCGCCGATCTTAGCAATCATGGCCGCCAGCTTATCCGCTACGGTGACAGAAGGATCTAAGGCCCACTTCTCTGCCTTAAATGCCTCAATATCCGTTGCGGTTGTATCCGCTGCCTGCTCCACTACTTCCTTTACATAGTTCTGGAATACTTCATTCTTTGCAACGAAATCAGTCTCCGCATTCACCTCCACAATGGCAGCCGTCTTATCATTATTCTTAATCGTAGTTGCCACAATACCCTCTGCTGCGATTCTTCCTGCCTTCTTCTGGGCAGTTGCAAGTCCCTTCTCACGTAAAAACTCAATCGCTTTATCAAAGTCACCATCTGTCTCGGTAAGTGCCTTCTTACAGTCCATCATACCGGCACCAGTCTGCTCTCTTAATTCCTTTACCATACTTGCTGTAATAGCCATTCTTATAATTCCTCCATTTTCTCTATCTTCTTAAGAAAAGCCTCAGCCTGTCAGGCTAAGGCTCTCACTATGTCTATCTGCACTTTCCGTTATTCTGCAGCTTCCGCAACAGCTTCTTCCACAGCCTCAAACTCCTCTGATACCTCAGCATCTACACCCTGATTCGCTTCAATGACTGCATCTGCCATCTTTGCAACGATCAGCTTAACCGCACGAATCGCATCATCGTTACCCGGAATAACATAATCTAATTCCTCCGGATCACAGTTCGTATCAGCGATACCAACCAAAGGAATACCCAGAGAATGTGCCTCCTGAATACAGATTCTCTCCTTCCGCGGGTCTACAACGAAGATCATATCCGGTGCGCCACCCATCTCCTTGATTCCACCCAGATTCTTCTGAAGCTTATCCATCTCCTTGCGGATCTTGATAACCTCTTTCTTAGGAAGTACATCGAAGATTCCCTCTTCTTCCATCTGCTCATACTTCTTCAAGGTATCAATACGGGTCGCAATCGTCTTCCAGTTCGTGAGCATACCACCTAACCATCTCTCGTTCACATAGAACATTCCACAACGCTCTGCCTCAGACTTAACCGAATCCTGTGCCTGCTTCTTGGTTCCCACAAATAAAATCTTACCACCTTCCGCAGCACATTTCTTAATTGCCTCGTAAGCCTCATCTACTTTGCCAACTGACTTCTGTAAGTCAATGATGTAGATTCCATTGCGCTCGGTATAGATATACTCTGCCATCTTCGGGTTCCATCTTCTTGTCTGGTGTCCAAAATGTACACCTGCCTCAAGTAACTGTTTCATTGAAATAACGCTCATAATTTACCTCCTGGTTCTTACTTCCAGCAACTTCAACATTCCGAAAACAAATTCATTCCCTGCGTTCCTGTTCCTGAATCTGCACCCTCTCGAAAATCCATCACTGTGTATTTTTTTACCGAAAGGTATTATAGCACAGCATACCTGATATCACAAGCCATTTTTTTATTATTTGTCAAAAAATTACACCGTCTCCTGCTCCAGCATAAGCTTGATATCCGTCTGTATCTGCTTCTTCAGCGCATCCACTCCCGAAAACCTTTCTTCCGGCCGGATAAAATACAGCAGCTCTGTTCTCAGATCCCTTCCATACAGATCGTCCTGATAATCCAGAATGTGCGTTTCCAGACCAACCTGATGGTTTCCCTCAATGGTTGGTTTCGTCCCAAGATTGCTGATCCCCCGGTAATAGACACCATCAATCTCCACCCGGCTGGCATATACTCCAAACACAGGCAGCAGCTTCTGCTTTGAAATCACCTGATTGATCGTCGGATAACCGATGGTGTGCCCCAGATGTTTTCCATGAACGACCGGGCCATATATAAAATAAGGATTTCCCAGCATCTCATTGGCCACATGAAAATGCGTTTCCAGCATATCCCGTATGGTAGTCGAACTGATCACCTTGCCATGCAGGGTTTTCTTATTCAGTGCATGAACTTCAAAATGATAATGCTGTCCCATAGCCTCAAGCAGTGCAACATTGCCCTGTCTTCCTCTGCCAAAATGAAAATCCTGACCTACATAAACAGACCGCACGCCCAGCTTTCTTACCAGACAATCCAAAACAAACGCCTCCGGTGCAAGCGAAGCAAACTCCTTCGTAAACGGACATTCCAATAAAATATCAATCCCAAATCTGGAAAAATAATATACCTTTTCCTCCGTAGTATAGATATTCTTCTTTGCACCGCCATGCAGAACCTCATTTGGAGAGGAACCAAATGTAAATACCAATGCCTTTCTTCCCTTTTGTTTCTCTTTTAACAGGCCTTCGATCAACATCTGATGCCCCAAATGGATTCCGTCGAATTTGCCTAACGCAATCGCTGTTTGTACTGTATGAAATTGTTTTGTTTCTTCTCCGCTTATATAAATCATATTGTATTCCTATAAAAACATCTTTGCTGCCTTCCATGCTCTTATGGATGCATGATATCTGTAAATTGCAGTAAATGTTCCTTTCTCATCATATACAAGACATTCTGTACCGTCTGCGCAAATCATGGAATCGTCTTCTCCCTGCCTGCTCCTGTCACCTGCAAAATCTCCCGCCTTTAACAGATTGCCATTGTATAATTTTTTATGTCCGGCTGTCGTCACATATCTGCGTTCCAGTTTCGGAAACAGGGAATCGATCGGCAGAATATATTTTTCGAGGCTGCCCGCCCTTTCAAGCTCTTCAATCTGCTGAAGGGTCAGTGCATCCTCCTTCGTAAAGATTCTGCCGGTTTCGGTCGCATTCACACTATCCCGAACCAGTTTGTCCATAATACCGCCACACCCCAGCCGGTCTCCGATATCCCGACACAAACTACGGATATATGTTCCTTTTCCACAGGAAATTCGAAACCTCACATACGGAAGCTCCATCGACTCAATCTCAATCGCATGGATCATTACGTGTCTCGGAGCTCTCTCCACTTCAATCCCCGCTCTGGCAAGCTCATATAGCTTTTTTCCATGCACCTTAATAGCCGAATACATAGGGGGAATCTGATCATATCCGCCTACAAAAGACAAAATCGCTTCCCGCACCTCCTGTTCCGATACAGACACCTCCTGCTGTGACAATACGGTTCCGGTGCTGTCCTCCGTATCGGTTCTTTTTCCAAGCAGCAGGGTTGCCTCATAGCTTTTATCCTTATCCGTCAACACCTCACACAGCCTGGTTGCCTTTCCAAGACAGACGACTAACACCCCCTCTGCCTCCGGATCCAGCGTACCCGTATGACCAATCTTTTTCTGCCTTAGTATTCCTCTTAGCTTTGCCACCACATCAAACGAAGTAAAACCGGACTCCTTATACACATTTATCACACCATGATACATCTTATCCTCTCCCGTTTTGTAAAACTCCACCGATACTGTGTTAAATTGCCAGTTGTTCCCTGATCATCTCCGTTATCTTTAACATAATCGTGTCCTTATCTCCTTCCACCTCACAGCCGGCTGCCCTGACATGACCGCCTCCGCCCAACGCACAGGCGATCAAATTCACATTCACCTGTTCATTTGACCTCAGGGAGCATTTGAACGTTCCCGGCTTCGGATACTCATACATCCAAAGCGCACATTCTACGCCATCCGTGATGCGCAATGCCTCAACCACACCATCCGTATCCAGATTCGTCGCATGGTTCTCATCAAACACATCCTTCGTCAGACAGGAAATAATGACCCTTCCATCAAACATCAAAAAAGCAGCATCCAGCGCTTTCGCCAGCATCTTATTCTGGCGAAAGGTTTTTTTATAGAAGGTTCCATCAATAATGAATCCACTTCTCACTCCCTTATCGATAAGCTGTCCTGTAATCTCCATCGTCTGTCTTGTCGTATTGCTATATTTGAACACTCCGGTATCATGAACAATTCCAAGATACAGACATTCCGCACATTCTGTTCCGATTCGCTCTGCCTCAAACAGAGTAAACAGAGCTTCTGCGGTTGCACTACATTCTGTCTTCAGAAAACAGACATCCCCATATCCCACATTACTGACATGATGATCCACGCACACCGTTCTCCCGGCCGAATGAAAATACGATACAAATTCTCCATGTCGCTGCAGGTCTCCACTGTCTAAGGAGATACACAGATCATATGTCTTATCCTGTTTCTCATGCAGGATTCGGTCTGCGCCACGCAGAAACATAAAATCCTGTTTAAAATCATCCAGATAGATATCGATCCGTTTATCCGGGTAATTATCCAAGACATAATTGTATACTCCAAGACAGGAACCAACGCAATCGCCATCCGGCCGCATATGCCCTAATACAACAATTTCCTCTGCTTTTTCTATCTCTTTTATAAAATCGTTCATTGTGCTCCTTTATTCTTCTATACTTTCTTCCCCGCTGCCCTGCCTGCGCATCACATCATCTATTTTCTTTGACATATTGATTGCATATTCAATCGACTGATCCATATAAAATGTAATTTCAGGTGTATTTCTCAGATTAATACTTCGGGCAAGCTCCCTCCTGATATATCCGGAGGCACTCTTCAGTCCTTCCAGCGTATCTGTCTGTGCCTGCTCATCTCCCAACACAGAGATGTAGGCCTTGCACTCCTTCAGATCCGGTGTCACCACAACCTGCGTAACCGAGGTCATGGCATGAATTCTCGGATCTTTAATCTCCCTGCTGATAATACGGGATAATTCCTTCTGCACCTCACCGTTAATACGTGTATTCTTGATACTTGTCTGTCTCATGTCTATCTCGGAACCTCCACCATTTCGTATGCCTCAATCTGATCATCCTCCTGCAAGTCATTGAAGTTTTCAATGACCAGACCACATTCGAAACCATTCTTTACTTCTTTTACATCATCCTTAAACCGCTTCAGGGACGCGATCGGACCCTCGTAAATCTGTTCGCCATCCCGCG
>JAFVCQ010000212.1 GCA_017479085.1 Lachnospiraceae bacterium
TCTAATATAGGAGACAGAGAGGGGAATCTGTCTCTTTTTTCATAGCAGATTGCAGCTCCGGTCGATACGGAGGAATAATAGGAGGAACATGTATGAGTCAGATTAAGATTTTGGTGGTGGATGATGAGAGCCGTATGCGGAAACTCGTGAAGGATTTTCTGGTACGGAAGGACTATATGGTGTTAGAGGCGGCCAATGGAGAGGAGGCTGTCGATACCTTTATTGAGCATAAGGACATTGCCCTGATCATACTCGATGTAATGATGCCAAAGATGGATGGATGGCAGGCATGTAAAGAGATTCGACAATTTTCCGAGGTACCGATCATTATGCTGACCGCCAAGTCGGATGAGAGAGATGAGCTTCTGGGATTTGAGCTGGGAGTTGATGAGTATATTTCCAAACCGTTTAGTCCGAAAATTCTGGTTGCGAGAGTGGAGGCGATTCTGCGGCGAACCAGTGGCACCACACAGGAGGAAGTGTTGACAGCGGGAGAGATTGAGCTGGATATTGCAGCGCACACGGTCAAGGTTCAGGGTAAGAATGTGGAACTCAGTTTTAAGGAATTTGAGCTGTTGAATTATTTTGTGGTGAATCAGGGCGTGGCACTGTCCAGAGAGAAGATTCTCAACAATGTGTGGAACTATGATTATTTTGGAGATGCCAGAACGATCGATACTCATGTTAAGAAGCTGAGGAGCAAATTAGGTCCCTGTGGTAATTATATCAAGACAATATGGGGTATGGGCTATAAGTTCAATATAGATGAGGAATAATATGATCCGACGATTTAAGTATTCACTACAACTTAAGATGACAATGCTGCTGATGATATTAATGACACTTACGATCTTTGGCTCGCTGGCAGTTACGCAGTTAAGCATCAAGACATTTTTCCGAAGTACATTGGAACGACGGATGGAGAATGTATATGATGCGATCAATACACTCTTTTCCGCACAGGGATTGACAGAGGATGAGATCAAGGAAGAATTGACAGGAATCGCAGCGAAGAGTGAAATCAACATCTTTATCTATGCAACGAACGGCACGATATATTGTACGACGAATGAGCAGAGCAAGATGTCCGAAAGTATGCTGGCGATTGCCAGTCTGCTCAAGGGCAAGAACGAGGATGGGGAAGAAGGGGAGGAAGAGGATAAAGGGTATTACACTTTCAGTCAGAATTACGATGTGAAAATGGATATAAGCTTTTATGATCTGGCGGGAGTGTTAGATGATGGGAGTCTGATTACATTGCGGTCATCCGTAAACCGCTTTAATGAAAGTATCAGTGCTACAATGAAATTATATTCCTATGTGGGAATGTTGGCAATTGTGATTGGCTGTGTTGCCATGTTTTTTGTCAGCAGCTCATATGTCAAGCCGATTCGGGAGATGGCGACGGTTGCAAAAAGAATGTCCCAGTTGGATTTTGAGGCGAAGGTGCAGAGCAAGAAAAAGGATGAGATTGGTGAGTTGGGCAACAGCATCAATTCTATGTCGGAGGAGCTGGAGGCGACTATCTCGGAATTAAAAAGTGCAAATGCAGAATTGAAGAAGGACATTGAAGAAAAGACCCAGATTGACGAGATGCGGAAAGAATTTCTGTCTCATGTATCCCATGAGCTGAAGACTCCGATTGCGCTGATTCAGGGTTATGCAGAGGGCTTGAAGGAGAATGTGTCAGATGATGCGGAGAGTCGGGATTTTTATTGTGAAGTGATCATGGATGAGGCAGACAGGATGAATGCGATGGTGAAGAAGCTGCTTGCCTTGAATGAATTGGAATTTGGAACCAATAAGTTGAATTTTGAGCGGTTTGATATTGTAGAACTGATGAAAAATATCAATGCATCCTCTGAGATTCTGTTACAACAGGGGCATATTCACCTGCATTTTGATTTTGAAGACCCCGTGTATGTATGGGGAGATGAATTCATGATGGAGGAGGTTTACACGAATTATCTGACCAATGCCATTCACTATACACCAGAGGGAGGCAATGTCATCATCCGCATGGAAGAAAAGGACAAGCTGTTAAGGGTATGTGTGTTCAATGAAGGAAAACCGATTCAGGAGGACGAGCTTGAGAAAATCTGGATCAAATTCTATAAGGTGGACAAGGCGAGAACCAGAGAATACGGGGGAAGCGGAATTGGTTTGTCTATTGTGGCGGCTACCATGAAACAGCATGGCAGGGAATACGGGGCTTACAATGAGGAGAATGGAGTTGTGTTCTATTTTGAACTGGAACGGGCCATGCAGCATAACCGTGATGAAAATTGTTGAAGAAACAGAAATTTCATGGTAGAATAGTATCAGCACAAATTTTTAGAAATAGGGGAGCAAGTATGTCGAAGAGATTTTTTTCCGTTGCATTGTTCTTTCTTGGCAGTGTCTTTCTGATGGGCTGTGAGAAGGTGACGGAGCTGACGGATGAGGAGACAGCGCTGGTTGCAGAGTATGCGGCTGAGATGCTGTTGAAGTACGATCTGAATTATGTGGATCGTATTGTGGAAGGCGATAAGCAGGTGGCTGAGATGACGGGTGATTCATCAGACCAGACGGAGCCGGCTGACACGCAGACGGATACCGGAAGCGCCGGGAATAGCACGCAGAAGGAACCGTCGAAGCAGGAGCAGACGGAACAGGAGACGGAACATACACAGGACACGATCAGCAGTGATACGGATCTGGCCTCGATACTTGGATTATCCGGTGTTACGATTACCGGTACAGATTATCTGTTGACAACACAGTATCCGGAGGACGGGGATGTGGATTTACAGACGTCTGACGGGTATCAGTTCCTTGTCTTACAGTTTGGAATCAGGAATGTATCAGATGGTGAGGTTTCCGTCTCTTTGCTGGATCAGCAGGTGGATTACAGTGTTCGGTATGGAACCGGCTCTGCAGGTGCAATGCTGACGATCCTTCCGCAGGATCTGGGTACATTAGAGACGAGTCTGTCATCCGGAGAACAGCAGGAGGCGGTTCTGGTATTTCAGATACCGGAGGGAATCACGCAACCGGAGTCGATAGAGCTTTTGATTCAGTATAACGGAACGAATCATACAATAAAAATTTTATAATAAGGGGGTTATCTTGATATGGATACGAATATTTTACTGGAAAGTGGCACAAACGAGTTGGAGGTACTGGAATTTACGATCGCAGGGAATCATTATGGAATTAATGTTGCCAAGGTGCGCGAGATTCTGCCAATGACGGGTATCACCCCTATTCCGAATTCACATCCCTGTATTGAGGGGATTTTTATGCCGAGAGAGACGATCATTACGGTCATCAATCTGGGAAAGGCACTTGGGTTTCCGGAGAGTGCTGACCGCAAGAATAATATGCTGATCGTTACGAATTTTAATAATCTGAATATTGCTTTTGATGTGGATCAGGTCTTGGGAATCCATCGTGTATCATGGGAGGATATTGTGAAGCCGGATGCCACAGTGAATGCACCGGGTGCCGGTATTGCAACCGGAATTATCAAGAAGCTGGAGTCTTTGATCATTGTACTGGATTTTGAACGTATTGTAGAAGAGATTTGTCCGGATACCAGTCTGAAGATGTCAGAGCTTAAGGAGTTAGGAGAGAGGGAGCGGAACGAGATTCCGATCATTGTTGCAGAGGATTCTCCGATGCTGCAGAAACTCGTAAAAGATGCGTTATTGCAGGCGGGTTATACGAATTTACATATTTATTCCAACGGTCAGGAAGCGTGGGATCGCTTACAGGAGCTTAAGAAGAACAATGGTATTGAGTATGGAGTGAGATGTGTGATTACGGATATTGAGATGCCACAGATGGACGGACACAGACTGGTTCGGTTGATTCGGAGCGATGAAGCTTTGAAGCATCTTCCGATTATTGTATTCTCATCCCTGATCAATGAGGATATGAAGCGCAAGGGAGAACGATTGGGAGCAGATGCGCAGATTTCCAAGCCGGAGATTATTAATCTGGTAGCCTGTATTGATAATCTGGTTCAGGGACTTGAGGAGAGACAAGAGGAAGCCTAGTAAACCCCGCATTATATAAGCGTATGTTTCACTTGTCAAGGCTGTATTGACCGGTTAGCCGGACACCACATTCACATTGATAGATGGATAAGAACTGTACATAATATAGAAAAAGGACTGTCATAGGACAGTCCTTTTTCATGTCGGTGAATAAGTGAAAATCAATTAATCCAAGAAAAACTCATTCTTGATGTCGTCATTATATACACAATACACCTTGTTCTCCTCCGGTTTGATGTAAACCTGAAGAGAAGTGAGTTCTGACACCTTCTTGCCGCTGTCTGTCCAGAGCTTTTTGGCTTTTGCGACGATGTCCTTTTCCGTTAACTGCTTTTCCTGATATTCAACGTATAAGGTAGATTTCACGGTTAATACCCTCCTTCTGTCTTTTAAACACTAATACTATATAATAAATATCTTCAAAAAGCAAGTCCCTTTTGTGGATGTTCTTGTGAAATTGGAAAAGGTATGTTACAATGATTGTGTTTGTTTATATAAAGAAAAAGAGGTGTGTTTATGGATGAGAATTATCTGGATAGTCTCTTGAATGAATTTTCTCTGGATAAAGAGATTGATCATAAGATTGAAGATGAGCTGGATAGTCAGATACAGGAAGAGAAGAGGAAGCGGCAGCAGGCTCAGGAAAACACAAGGGAAGATCTGTTTAATATGGATCTGGAGAGGGATGCGAATTCGCTTACAGATGAGAAGGATCTTCTGTTCTCTGAGGAGCAGATGGATGAATTGGACCAGTTGGATCAGTTTGCAGATATGGACATGGGGGATCTGGATTTTTCGGATATTGATTTTAATGATCTGGATATGACCAAACTGGATGGATTGGAGGAAACGGATAGTCTGGATGATCTGCTGAAGGAGTTTGAAGGAGATCTTCAGATTGATGGTTTTTTTGATGAGGAAGAGAAAGGGACTTCGACCGGGGAAGCAGAACAGGTACAAGAGAAAGCATTGCCATCCGACAATGCAGAGGTCTTAAAAGAGTTGGCAGAGCCGGCAGCATATGAGGAGCCAATATCCACAGAAGAGGCGAACCTGAATGAAGATTCCTTTGATGCAGACAGTTTTTTGGACGGTCTGTTGGCAGAGGAGGATGAGGAAGCGGCAGCAAAGCAGCCGGTGGTGGAAATAGCAGAACAGCAGCCGGAAACGGGAATGGACTCCGCAGATCACAAAGAGAGTGAAGTCGATTCGTTGATACAGGATTTGGATATGCAGATCGGTGGCGGACTGGATGACATGGACGGTTTTGCTGATTTCGGGAAGGTACAGGAGGAAAAGGCAGACGAACAGTCGGATTTTCCGGAGGAAATGACAGAACAGGAGAATAATGATTTAGAAGATTTGTTTTCCATGTTGGATATGGAAGGTTCCCTGAACACGGAAGGGGATAGCGGGGCAGTTAATGAAAGCGTGGAATCCGGGAAGGCGGATGCTTCTGTAAACACAGAAGAGAGCTTGGAACAGATGACCGACTTGGACTCATTCGAAGAGAAACCGGAAAAGAAGAAAAGGACTCTGACTCAGATCTTCTTTGGAGATCCGGAGGAGGATGATATTCTCTCTGAGGAGGAGCTGGCTGCCAATGAGGCTAAGAAGGCAGCGAAGAAAGCAAAAAAAGAGGCGGCAAAGCAGGCAAAGAAAGAAAAAGCGGAACAGGCAAAACAGGAGAAGCAGCAGAAGAATAGTGCGAAGAAGCAGGCATCAGAGGACAAAAAGAAGCTTCGCGCACAAAAGAAAGCCCAAAAAAGAGAGGAAGAACGGGCGAATGCAGAGCCGGAGAAGCCGCTTAACAAGGTAGCGGTTGCATTTATATTCTCTTTGTTTTTAGGTGGGACGATTTTATTTTATCTGGCAACCTATAATTTTAATTATACACAGGCGATTGAGAATGCAACCCATTATTTTGCAAACCGGAAATACAAGAATGCCTATGATGAGATTGTCGGTGTCGAGGTAAAGGACAAGGATGAGGAGCTGAAGAACCGGATCTATACCGTGATGTATGTAGAGCGGTTATACGAGGCCTATGAGAATAATCTGGAGTTGGGGCGTGCGGAGAAAGCGTTGGATTCCCTTCTGCGCGGTGTGGATAAATATTATGAGCATTACGAGGAGGCACAGCAGCTTGGAATTGCCGAGGATCTGGATTACGCCTTTGAGCAGATCAGACAGGCTCTGCTTGAACGCTATGGAATCAGTATCGAACAGGCTTTGGAGATCAATGCAATGGAGAATTATCAATATGTAGAGGTGGTCAATGACTACATTGCACAGGCGAAGGATGTGCCGGAGGGCAACGAATAGAGATTGCAGCAAACACAGCGGGAAGACTGGAACAGGAAGGGAAACAATGATAGCAATATTGGATTATGATGCAGGAAATACAAAGAGTGTGGAGAAGGCAGTGACGTATCTGGGACAGCAGGCCTCTCTGACAAGGGACAGAGAGGAGATTCTGACATGTGACAGGGTAATCCTGCCCGGCGTGGGAAGCTTTGGAGATGCAATGAGACGATTGAAGGAATATAAACTGGATCAGGTGATCTGCGACGTGGTGGAACGCGGGATCCCGTTTCTTGGAATCTGTCTTGGCTTACAGTTGTTATATGAGAGTAGTGAGGAATCACCCGGAGTTGCGGGTCTGGGTCTGCTAAAGGGCAGTATCAGACGGATTCCGGAGCAGGAGGGTCTCAAGATTCCGCACATGGGTTGGAATTCCCTGAAGATCCGGGAAGGGGCAAGACTGTTTCAGGGGTTGGAGCAGGGAATGTATGTATATTTTGTCCATTCTTATTATCTCAAAGCAGAGCGGGAGGAGGAAGTGGCGGCAACGACCTGTTATGGAACAGAGATTCATGCCAGTGTGGAGAAAGATAATCTGTTTGCATGCCAGTTCCATCCGGAAAAGAGCAGCGCAGCCGGTTTGAAGATCCTTGAGAATTTTATTTCTCTGGAATCGCCTGTAAAGGAGGATTGTTAGAATGCATACGAAGAGAATAATTCCCTGTCTGGATGTGACCGGCGGGCGAGTGGTAAAGGGTGTTAATTTTGTGAATCTGAGAGATGCAGGAGATCCGGTGGAGGTAGCGAAGGCTTATGACAGGGCAGGAGCAGATGAACTGGTATTTTTGGACATTACAGCCTCCTCTGATGCGAGAAATATTGTGATCGACATGGTCAGACGCGTGGCAGAAACGGTATTTATCCCGTTTACGGTAGGTGGTGGAATTCGTACAGTAGAGGATTTTAAGTTGATTCTGCGGGAAGGGGCAGACAATATATCGGTGAATTCGGCAGCCATTGACAATCCGGCATTGATTCATGAGGCAGCAGACAAATTTGGAAGCCAGTGTGTTGTGGTAGCCATCGATGCAAAGAGACGGGCAGACGACTCAGGCTGGAATGTATATAAGAATGGTGGCAGGATCGATGTGGGACTGGATGCAGTCGAGTGGGCAAAGAGAGCAGAACAGATGGGGGCTGGTGAGATTCTTCTGACCAGTATGGACTGTGACGGAACGAAAGCAGGGTATGACATTGAACTCACCCGGGCCGTTAGTGAATGTGTATCCATTCCGGTTATTGCCTCTGGCGGAGCCGGTACGAAGGAGCATTTTTATGACGCATTAACAGAAGGGAAAGCGGATGCAGCGCTGGCAGCGTCTTTATTTCATTATAAGGAGCTGGAGATTGTGGAACTGAAGCAGTATCTACAACAGAGGGCTGTGCCGGTCAGATTATAACATGATAGCATTGAAGGAAAATAAAATTACAGTATCAGAGTATCTAAGGATCCGGGAACAGGTTGGATGGCGCCCGCTGCTGCAGGATCAGGCAGCTCAGGCTCTGGATCATAGTCTGTATGTGGTGGGAGCCTATGATGGTGAGTGGCTGGTAGGTATGGGACGCATTGTGGGAGACGGAGCGGTCATATGTTATGTTCAGGATCTCATCGTTGTTCCGGAATATCAGAAACAGAAGATTGGTTCTATGGTCTTAGAAACCCTGATGGCATATGTGGAACATATACGGAAGAACGGTTCACAGATGATGCTGTGTCTGATGTGTGCAAAGGGCAGGGAGTCGTTTTATGAGAAGCATGGCTTTATCGCCAGACCGACGCAGGAGCTGGGGCCGGGGATGATTCAGTATTTACGGGACGAGAAGATGGAGAGGCAGGAATGAGAGAGACAAGACAATGGAATGCGAATCGGATGTTGATCGGACTGATTCTGCTGGTCTGCTGTATTTGGATGGCAGGTTGTGCTTCCGGAACCGATGAGAATGGTTCAAAGATATCAGAGGATGGAAGAAGCTATGGAGGTACGGTGGAGGGGACAGAGGGAGAAACCGTCAGCACTGCCTTTTTCAAACTGACAGTGGATGAGACCAGGCGGCAGGATACCTGTTCCTTTGCAGATGGCTTGTATCAGGCAGTATCCGGGCAGACTTATCTGATTGTTACACTAACCATTGAGAATACATATGAACAGGATTTATCGATGAGTGTTACGGATTTTACGCTGGACTATGAGGGCAACGAGGCAGAGGAGGTGATTCTCGGTTACGGCAGATCGGAACTGGATCAGCCGGAATTTATGGAGGATGTGTTCACACTGAAGAAGGGGGAGAGCGTAACCGGTTCTATTTTATATATGGTACCGCAAAAGGATGCCTATCAATTATGTTACAGGGAGTACTATGAGGATGCTTTTGAGGGAGATCAATTTGTGATTGCTCTTCCGCAGTGATTCGAAGAGAATACATGTAACATTTTACAGACATGGGAATACAATAATAAAAAGTGCTTTGGGATAGGATAAGATGGAGATGCAAGGTATGAGATCGGAAGATGACGAGAGAAGAACTCCGGTACAGTGCAGAGGGTATATACATGTAGTCGAGCAGGGGGATACCCTGTATAAGCTTGCGAGAAAATATGATGTGAGGTTGTTTGACATTATGCGGTTAAATCCCTACATAAATGTCTATAATCTTCAAATAGGAGATGAGATCTGTATTCCCACAATGGCTGCGAGGCCGGAGAAAACCTATGTGGTCAATGAGGGAGATGATCTTTCCCGGATTTTGGAAGCATTTGGGGTGGATTTTCAGACACTTGCAAGGTGGAATCCAACTCTGATGGAATTAGAGCTTCCGGTCGGATTGATTCTGAAAATGCCAATGGAGCGTCGGAATGAGAATACAGGGGCGCTGCAGGACAATGGCTGATAAAATGAATGCGGGTGTGCAAAGCTACACCCGCAAATATAGAAAACGAGGATGATAGAATATGGACTTTATGACAAAATTAGAACGAAAATATGGAAAATATGCGATTCCGAATCTGACCGTTATCTTGATAGCAGGTTTTATAATTGGTTATATCATTGAGATTCTGAATCCGGAAGCTTTGGAGTTGATTGCCATGAATCCGGCCAAGGTTATGCAGGGACAAGTCTACCGGCTGATTACATGGGTCATCATGCCTCCGGGAGGGGCGAGCATTCTGCTCATCATTACTCTGATGTTTTATTTTTCGGTTGGAAGGACACTGGAACACACATGGGGAGATTTTCGCTATACGGTGTATATAGTATCCGGTATCTTATTTACAGATCTGGGTATGATGCTCACCTATCTGGTCATGAAGCTGGCAGGGCAGGCCGGACTGTTGGAGGTCTATTACGAGTATGGACTGTATGGTGCTACCACCTATTATCTTTGTATGAGTATGTTTTTGGCATATGCATTTATGTTTCCGGACATGCAGGTGCTTTTGTCTTTTATCATTCCGGTGAGGGTAAAATGGCTGGGTTATCTGGATATTGCATATCTGATCTTCTCTGTTCTGCAATATGGTTTGATGGGATATTACACGGGTATGGTGACGGTGGTAATGTCGGTTCTTAATTTTATTCTGTTCTACTTTTCGAGTCGGAGTAAGACAAGGATGGGATCTTCCCATAAAAAGAGAAGCAGGCACTATAAGCGGCAGGTTCGTCAGACTCAGATTCTCACCAGACATAAGTGTGCCATTTGCGGACAGACAGAGGAGGATGATCCAAGCCTGGAATTCCGTTACTGCTCCCGCTGCAATGGCAATTACGAGTACTGCCAGAATCATTTATTCACTCATGAACATAAGAAATAAGAGAAAAGGATAAACAAAAACATGAAGATCGAAGATAAAAAGAGGATAAAAGATATCATGAAGCATAGGAGACCGGAGCAGAATTTACCGGCCTATGCGGCAGAATATATCAATACGGCATATGAATACAGCCTGATCCATCTGGTTCTCAATTATTATACGATGCGCGAAGTGATAGAGGAGAATGGCACACAGGAGGAATATCTGGTGCTGGATAAGCTGCATACGCTGATCTTCCGGACGTTACTGCAGGAAGAACGACAGGCAGATGAAGAAGCCGTGAAACAGTTGCACGCAATCCGTCAGGATATGACAAAGCAGATGCTTGTACTCACTGCTTATACCGATGCACTTCAGATTTATGAGTATGTGTTCAACCGAATCGAGTATGGTATTACGGGGGAGGTTTTTCCGGTGGATACACAGGATTTGGCTGATAAAGTGCTTCGCTATCTGTTCCGGGAGGATGATAAGATGGTGGTCAACAGCAAGATTCAGATGGTGACCGGGCAGCTCCCGATTCGTATGACGAAGAACCGTTTCTTTGATTATCTGACTGCTACACTGAATATCTATCACGGTTCGGATCAGTCTGCGGTGGATGACTTTGTCACGATGCTGAAATCCTCTGCGCTGTTGGAATTGCCGGAAGGTTATGAGGAGACTTGTCCGGAGATTCGGGAGGTCATTCGTATGATGGAGCAGGCGGATCCGAAGGGATTGGATTTGCCGGCTTATTCCGGACTCATGGAGCAGTTTGCTGTCACTACCGGCCGGTTGACGGAGCTGGTCAGTGATCATCTGATGATTATGGAGATCGTTAATTCATTGTATGCGGTTTTGCTGGCTCTGCCGTATGAAACGAGCGGGGCAGCGGGAGGAAAGACCTGTCTTTCGATGCTGAAGGGACTTCATGCTTCTTTCCTGTCGGAATCGGACATTCCGGAGGTGGTGAATGAGGGCTTTGAACAGATTGAGGGACTGCAGGAGCATCTGGGAGAGGATCTTCTTCAATATGAGAGTGTACTGCAGGATGTCAGGGCACAATACAAGGAGCAGATCAAGGACTTGCAGTTGGAACCTGTCTATGAAGCTCTGTCCCGGATTTCCAAGCTGTTGTCTAACAGTCTGTTTATCGATCTGGATCAGGAGGAAGCGGGAATACAGGCAGCGGATTCAGCTTATATTGCGAAGAAGCGGGACGAGCTGGTACAGCTGCTGACCGGTTTTTTTAAGCAGCATCCAAAGGAAGTAAACCGGGCAGTTATGGCAGCTATGTTTTCCAACATGCCGGTTTTGTTTAATTCACGGCAGGAGGTTCAGGATTATATCACTTATAGTCTGGAGCATTGCGGCAATACCAGTGAGCTGATGGCGTGTGCCAGACTGTTGGAGGAACTGATGGAGGTTCAGTAGCGTTGGAAAGCAGGTGAGGGAATGGAGATCCGGTTTTGTAAAAATTTGTACAGCGATGGCTGGTCTAAGAGAAAGATTGCATCTGCGAAGAAAAAGATACGAAGGAATTCTCCCAGGCTCGCCCTGTTTTTGATCACACTGCCGATGGGAGCTGAGGGAATTTTGGAGATATATTGGTATCCGGAGCTGTTGCAGCCGGCATACAGGAAGCTGCAGCAGGAATTGATTGTAGTGGGACTTGCACACAGCAGACAGACGGCGTTTGAACTGGTGAAACAGATTGTGGAGGATGTTGGTGTACAGGACAGCAGCATTCCGGTAAAGGAGTTTTTCAAGGAGAGAGAAAAATGATACTGGCAATATGGAAGGGAATAGGAATTGTGCTGCTTGCATTGTTTGGTCTGCTCCTGCTTTTGCTTGGTCTGCTCCTGTTTGTTCCCATCTGCTACCGTGTGGAGGGAACCTATCACGGAGCGTTACATGCAGAGGCGGTTGTAAGGTTCGTCCCGCTGCTGCTCAAGGTGCAGGCAACCGTGAAGGATAACCGGGTAGAGTATGTAGTCAGACTGCTCGGAGGTGTAGTCATGACGAACACGGAACAGAAGCTGTCTTGGATTGGAAGAAAGTTTTTTTCAACCGATGACGAGACCGCAGACGAGGATTGGGACGATGAGCCACAATCATTGCAGGATAAGAGCATATCCAATGACAGGGAGCGGACACAGCCGGAGGTACGTCAGGAATCGGACTTACCTGATGGTGAGGAGCGGACACAGCCGGAGGTGCGTCAGGAACCGGATATATCCGATGGTGAGGAGCAGACACAGCCGGAACATCGGCAGCAGGGTTTGTCCAATGGTAAGGAACAGACTGTGACAGACGATTCGAAACCGGATCGGCTTGACAGCAGAGAACAGAAGAAACCGGATATACACAGAATGGATTCGTCAAATGGACAGAAGAAGCATGCTTTATCACTGTGGGGAAGGCTGAGGCGTAAGATGGATTCCGCAAAGGACAGCATACACCGGATCACGGAAAAAGTGTCAAGAATTTCAAAGATGAAGACAGATTTGTCCAGAGTCCTTCAGTCCAAGCGGTTTGAGGCGGCAAAGAAAGATGGAATGCGTTATATCAGAGATGTACTTCGAATTCTGAAGCCAAAGCTTTTTGAGGGATACATCCGGTTCGGGCTGGAGGATCCCGCTGTGACCGGAGAGATCTTTGGGGGACTGGCATTGCTATATCCGCTGTATCAGACACACCTCACAATAGAACCGGATTTTACACAGTCCTGTCTGGAGGGAGAACTAAAGGGAAAGGGAACGATCTTTTTGTGCCGGATTGTTGTGCTGGCCATTCAGATTCTGCTCAATAAAAACCTTATAAAAGTAACAAAGAAAATGCAAACTATAATAGAGTCATAGGAGGGAAAAGAAAATGGCAAATGATTTTAATTCAACA
>JAFVCQ010000213.1 GCA_017479085.1 Lachnospiraceae bacterium
AGGCGCTTGCCATAGCAGATGAGCTGGGATATCCGGTAGTACTTCGTCCGGCCTATACGATGGGCGGTGCCGGCGGTGGTCTGGTGTATAATGTAGAGGAGTTGAAGACGGTCTGTGCAAGAGGATTGCAGGCAAGTCTCGTGGGACAGGTGCTGGTGGAGGAGTCGATCTTAGGCTGGGAAGAGCTGGAATTGGAGGTCGTAAGGGATGCGGATAACAATATGATCACCGTATGCTTTATTGAGAATATAGATCCACTTGGCGTACACACCGGAGACTCGTTCTGCTCTGCTCCGATGCTGACCATCTCAGAGGAGGTGCAGAAGCGTCTTCAGGAGAAGTCTTACAGAATTGTGGAGTCCATTCAGGTCATCGGTGGAACCAATGTGCAGTGGGCACATGATCCGAAGACAGACCGGGATATCGTAATTGAGATCAACCCAAGAACCTCCCGTTCCTCTGCCCTTGCCTCAAAGGCAACCGGTTTTCCGATCGCTCTTGTATCGGCAATGCTGGCGACCGGGTTAACGCTGAAGGACATTCCGTGTGGAAAGTACGGCACGCTGGATCGGTATGTGCCGGATGGTGACTATGTGGTGATCAAGTTTGCCCGCTGGGCCTTTGAAAAATTCAAGGGTGTGGAGGACCGGCTTGGGACACAGATGCGTGCAGTTGGTGAGGTCATGAGTATCGGTAAGAACTTCAAGGAGGCATTCCAGAAAGCGATACGAAGTCTGGAAACCGGACGGTATGGTCTTGGCCATGCAAAGGATTTTGATACCAGATCCAAAGAGGAGCTATTGAAAATGCTGATCACACCGACCAGTGAGCGGTATTTTGTGATCTATGAGGCTTTGAGAAAAGGGGCAACACCGGATGAGATTTTTGAGATCACGAAGATTAAGCATTATTTCCTGGAACAGATGAAGGAGCTGGTGGAGGAGGAAGAGGCACTGTTTGCTTTGAGGGGAACCCTGCCTCCGGATGAGGCGCTGCTTCAGGCAAAGCGGGATGGATTCTCAGATAAGTATCTGAGTCAGCTGCTGGACGTGACGGAAACAGAGGTAAGGGAGCGGAGAATCGCTCTTGGTCTGGAAGAGGCATGGGAGGGTGTCCATGTAAGCGGGACAAAGGATAGTGCCTATTATTATTCCACGTATAATGCACAGGATCAGAATCCGGTTCGTACAGACAAGCCGAAGGTGATGATTCTGGGGGGTGGTCCGAACCGGATCGGACAGGGGATTGAGTTTGATTATTGCTGTGTGCATGCGGCACTTGCACTGAAGAGATTAGGCTTTGAGACGATCATTGTGAACTGCAATCCGGAGACGGTCTCGACTGATTATGACACGTCGGACAAGCTGTACTTTGAGCCGCTGACACTGGAGGACGTGTTAAGCATTTACAAGAAAGAAAATCCGGTTGGGGTGATCGCGCAGTTCGGAGGTCAGACCCCTCTCAATCTGTCAGCGGAGCTGGAACAGAATGGGGTTAAGATTCTGGGAACGCCTCCGGCCGTAATCGATCTGGCAGAGGATCGGGATCAGTTTCGTGCGATGATGGATAAGCTGGACATTCCAATGCCGGAATCCGGAATGGCAGTCGATGTGGAGGAAGCATTGAAGATTGCCGGAGAGATCGGATATCCGGTCATGGTGCGTCCTTCCTATGTACTGGGTGGACGGGGAATGGAGGTGGTGTATGATGCCGACAGTATGACGGGCTATATGAAGGCTGCGGTCGGTGTAACACCGGACAGACCGATTCTGATCGACCGGTTTTTGGGACATGCCACGGAATGTGAGGCAGATGCCATCAGCGATGGAACCCATGCCTTTGTTCCGGCTGTGATGGAGCATATTGAGCTGGCAGGTGTACATTCCGGCGATTCGGCCTGTATCGTTCCGTCCAAATATATTTCAGAGGAAAATGTAAAGACGATCAAGGAATATACAAGGCGGATTGCAGAGGAGATGCATGTAAAGGGTCTGATGAATATGCAGTATGCCATTGAGAACGACAAGGTATATGTATTAGAGGCCAATCCGAGGGCATCTCGCACGGTTCCGCTGGTGTCCAAGGTATGTAATATCCGCATGGTGCCTCTGGCGATTGATATTGTGACCGCAGAGCTGACCGGAAGGCCATCCCCGATTCCGTCGCTGAAGGAGAAAGATATTCCATATTATGGAGTAAAAGAATCGGTCTTTCCATTTAATATGTTCCAGGAGGTCGATCCGGTATTGGGACCGGAGATGCGCTCTACGGGAGAGGTATTGGGACTGTCAAGGTATTATGGTGAGGCATTTTACAAAGCACAGGAGGCAACCCAGACCAGATTGCCGCTATCGGGAACCGTACTCATCTCTGTCAATGATAAGGATAAGCCGGAGGTTGTGGATATCGCAAGAGAGTTTGCGGAGGAGGGCTTCCAGATCATTGCGTCGAAGAATACCTGTAAGCTGATCAGGGATGCGGGAATTGAGGCGGAGCAGGTTCACAAATTGCAGGAGGGCAGACCCAATATGCTTGATCTGATCACCAACGGAAAGGTGGATCTGATCATTAACACGCCGATTGGGCAGGACCGAAAGGCAGATGACAGTTATCTCCGGAAAGCGGCTATTAAGAAAAAGATTGCGTATATGACAACAATGGCAGCGGCCAGGGCGACGATCAGTGGAATCAAAGCGATCAAGGAGCATGGAAACAGCAATGTGAAGTCCCTGCAGGAGCTGCATGCAGGCATTAAGGAAAAGTGAAGATAAAATTGGTGAAAGGAGACAAAGGAGGAAACGGGTATGTCGATGGGATAGATACTTGTCACTTATATTAAATTGTTGTAAAATAGAACAAGTGTATTCAGAGTTCCGAATCCTGACCGGCCCTGCTGCAGATCAGAATAAGCGATGTAGTCTCCGGGAAAGTGGTTGGGAACAACAGGAACAAATATAAGAGAAATGAGGAAGAGGTTATGGCACAGCTTTGGGGCGGTCGTTTTACGAAGGAAACGGATCAGTTAGTATACAATTTCAATGCATCGATATCCTTTGACCGGAAGTTTTACAGGGAGGATATAGAGGGCAGCATGGCACATGTCAGGATGCTGGAGGCAACCGGTATCTTGACAGAACAGGAGAGAGATGAGATCCTGGCGGGACTGGAGGGGATTCTTGCAGATGTGGAGAGTGGAGAGCTGGAAATCACAGCGGAATATGAGGATATCCACAGTTTTGTGGAGGCGAATCTTATCGACCGGATCGGGGATACCGGGAAGAAGCTTCATACAGGACGTTCCCGGAATGATCAGGTGGCACTGGATATGAAGCTGTATACCAGAAAAGAGATAGATAACCTGAAGGCACTGGTCAGAGAATTGTTGTTCGTGCTGCATAACCGGATGAAGGAGCATCTGGATACCTTTATGCCGGGGTTTACCCATCTGCAGAAAGCACAGCCGATCACACTGGCACATCATTTTGGGGCGTATATGGAGATGTTCAAGAGAGATTATGACAGGCTCTGTGATATTTACGAACGGATGAACTATTGTCCGTTAGGCTCCGGCGCACTGGCAGGAACCACCTATCCCCTGGACCGGAATATGACAGCGCAACTGCTGGGGTTTAAGGGACCGACCTTAAACAGCATGGATTCGGTATCGGACCGGGATTATGTGATTGAGCTGTTGAGTGCGCTGTCCACGATCATGATGCACCTAAGCCGGTTTTCAGAGGAGATTATCATCTGGAATTCCAATGAATACCGTTTTGTGGAGTTAGATGATGCATACAGTACCGGAAGCTCCATCATGCCACAGAAAAAGAATCCGGATATCGCAGAGCTGGTAAGGGGCAAGACGGGGCGGGTGTATGGTGCCCTGATGCAGATGCTCACTGCCATGAAGGGAATTCCTCTTGCGTATAATAAGGACATGCAGGAGGATAAGGAACTGACCTTTGATGCTATCGATACGGTGAAAGGGTGTCTGGCATTATTTACCGGAATGATACGAACCATGACTGTGAACAAGTCTGTGATGGAGCAGAGTGCCAAGAACGGATTTACAAATGCCACAGATGCGGCAGACTACCTTGTGAATCACGGTGTGCCCTTCCGGGATGCGCATGGCATTGTAGGACAACTGGTATTGTACTGTCTGGAAAAGGGCATCTCACTCGATGACATGACCTTAGAGGAGTATAAGCAGATATCCCCTGTGTTTGAGCAGGATATCTATGATGCAATCCGCTTAGAGACCTGTGTGGAGAAACGGGAGACCATCGGTGCCCCGGGGCGCACAGCTATGGAACAGGTAATCGCTCTGAATGAAGCGTATCTGGCAAAGCTGCCTTAACGTTACGGTTCACAGTCAATGTCATTTAGTTAAGCCGGACGCTACTGGGTATGGTATATGTTTCCCATTCCGGGCACGCTGCACAGCATAACTTCACACTAGGCTCGAAACAACCTCGCCAAGTGTTCAGGTATCGCGCTTAGCTGCAGACGTAACGGTACTAAATTCG
>JAFVCQ010000214.1 GCA_017479085.1 Lachnospiraceae bacterium
AACCGGATCTGGTCAGACAGAATACGTCCGTGAAATGCACCGGCGCATCTATATTTGCGGTGCTCGTGCTGCTGTGTATTCTGACGCTGCTGCTGGACGGCATCTTTGGAATCCACGGAGCCGGGCAGGAGGCAATGCTGACCATAGCGATCATGCGCTATATCCGTCTGCCGTTCGGTGTGCTGGAACGGTTTGATATGCTGATGATCTGGTTTTTTATGACCGGATGTTTTGTTCTGATCTGCAGTACGCTGTATCAGATCGGGGAACTGTTATCCGTATTTTTTAAGAAGGTAAAGCGAATCTGGCTGTTACTGGGAGTGTCAGCGGTGGTATGGCTGGCGGCGGCCAGTCTGCCGGCCTACCCGGACACACTCCTGCTGTTCCTGTATTATGGTGCATGGATCGATGTACCGTTATCGCTGCTCCTTCCGCTTGCGGAACTGCTTGGTTGTAAACTGCATCGCGGCCATCTGATCAAGAGAGTTGGAAGCATGCTGCTCCTGTTTGGAATGGTGGTGCTGCTCTCCGGCTGCCGGGGGGATCTGAGTGCGAGAAATGATATGCGGAATGTGGAGGAGAGGGATTATGGTACCATCCTGTTTATCTCAAAAGGAGAAAACGGAAAGAAATATCATTTTGACCTCGGCATTGCACAGGAAAAACGGTTGGGCCAAAAGAGCCAGATCGAAAAGGTGAGCCGCTGGGATTGTGATGATTTTAAGGAGCTGGCAAGGGAGTATCAGAAGATCAAGGGCAAGGATCTGTCCCTGTCACATCTGAAGGTCATTCTGTTAGCCAGTGATGGCGAGACGGTTTTGAAACGGGATCTGCAGGAACTGCTCTGTATTCTGGATGAGAATGAAGAGATTGCCAAGACCTGTCCGGTCTTGCAGGTGACGGAGCGGGAAGCATTTCTGCGATATCTGGAGGAGGCGGGTTCACCGGTAGGCAGCTATCTGGAGGCGGTGATCCGCACCGGTGAACGACAAAAGAAAAACATTCCGTGGCTGAAGGATTATCTGAAGGCCATGCGCGAGGAGCAAGGGGTAGAGGCCTATCTGCTGGAAAGCGTGCCGGAAGGATGGACGGTAAAGCGGTATACCTTTCTGTTCAAGGCAGCGGAGTAAATGTAAGATTTCTGTTATTTACAGTTGTTGTGGCGGACTCTGTGAGGTTTGCTTCCCTGTTTCCGCGCCGGATACGCTCTCGCTTAGCTGCAAACGTAGCAGTTCCTAAGCTCGAAAATACCCCGCTAAGTACCCAATGTCATTTAGTTAAGCCGGACGCTGCCGGGCATGGTATATGTTACGGACCAATTCTTAACTAAATGACATTGGAATAGTAACTACCCATCGTTTTAATCAATGAAAATGAGGGGGGAATCAGTTGAAGAATCTGGAAAAATGTGCTACTGTAGGTTAGGAATGAGATAAAAACCACGATTTCCAATTCCGACAGTGAAAGGAGCAGCACGTTATGGGTAAGTTGAATCTTGCAGTTATTTTTGGAGGACAGTCATCGGAGCATGATATTTCCTGTATTTCCGTGCAGGCAATTGCAAAGGCGGTGAATCCGGATGCATATGACGTTACATATATTGGAATTACAAAAGAGGGACATTGGCTTCTGGCAGATTCGATTGCGGATATTGAGGACGGGAGCTGGATGCATTCAAAGCGTTCAGCCATTCTTTCACCGGATGCTGCGAGGAAAGAGATCCTGATAACGGGGGCAGAGGGAGTGACAGCGAAGCGGATCGATGTTGTCTTTCCGGTCTTACATGGCATGTATGGGGAGGACGGAACGATTCAGGGTCTGTTCGAGATGGCACAGATTCCGTATGTGGGTTGTGGAGTGCTGGCATCTGCGGTCGGGATGGATAAGGTATATACCAAGATCATTGTAGATGCGCTGGGTATCCGTCAGGCTGAATATGTGCTGGTTTATGCAGCGGATGTGAAGCAGGTCCGGGATGAGCCGGAGAGGATGGAGGAGCAGGTAAGACGGGTGGAGGATCGGCTCTCTTATCCGGTCTTTATCAAGCCGAGCAAGGCGGGGTCTTCTCAGGGTGTGTCGAAGGCACATGACAGACAGGAGTTGATAGAGGGACTGAAACTGGCAGCGGAGCATGATACGAAGATTCTGGTGGAACGCTGCATAGTGGGCAGAGAGATCGAATGTGCAGTGCTGGGAAGCGCAGAAGAGGTGGAGGCCTCCGGTGCGGGGGAGATACTGTCTGCGGCCGAGTTTTATGATTTTGATGCCAAGTATCATGATGCAGGTTCGAAGACGGTCATTTCCCCTGAGCTTCCGGAGGGAAAGGAAGAAGAGATACGCAGAGCGGCCAGAGAAATCTTTGCTGCAATTGACGGATATGGTCTTTCCAGAGTGGATTTTTTTCTGGAAGAGGGAACAAATCAGGTAATTTTCAATGAGATCAATACCCTTCCGGGATTTACCTCCATCAGCATGTATCCGATGCTCTGGCAGGCCGGAGGCATAAGCATGGAAGAACTTGTGCAAAAGCAGCTTTCCCTTGCTGTTTCGAGAAGATATTGACTGGTAAGGAAGGAAGAGTATGAAGAATCCCATAGGTTTATTTGATTCTGGTGTGGGAGGTCTGACGGTGGCCAGAGAGATCATGCGTCAGCTTCCCAATGAGGATTTGGTGTATTTTGGTGATACAGCCCGGGTTCCCTACGGCTCAAAATCAAAAAATACCGTATTAAAATACAGCCGGCAGATTGTCCGCTTTCTGCGAACCAAGGAGGTGAAGGCGGTGGTCATTGCCTGTAATACAGCCAGTGCACTGGCACTGGATGAGATTGCGGCAGAGATTGATATCCCGGTGATCGGGGTGGTCAAACCCGGCGCAAAGATGGCGGTGGAGACCACAAGGACCGGCAACGTGGGAATCATTGGGACAGAGAGTACGATCAAGTCCGGCATTTACAACGATTATATCAGAGAACTGAATCCGCACGTTACCGTGGTCAGCAAGGCATGTCCGTTGTTTGTACCTCTGGTGGAGGAGGGGCTTTTGGAGGATCGTGTAACAGAGGATATCGTGGCGCGATATTTACAGGAGATGAAAGAGTACAAAGTCGATTCTCTTGTACTTGGCTGTACGCATTATCCGCTGATCCGCAACACGATCAAGCGGTTTATGGGCGAGGATGTGCGGTTGGTGAATCCTGCCTTTGAGACGGCAAAGAGCCTGAAGGAATTATTGACGGAGCAGAATATTTTGAATGAGAACCGGCACAGACCGGAATATGAATACTATGTCAGTGACGGGGTAGACAAATTCATTTCCTTCGCCGACAGTGTACTGCCATTGCATGTGTTAGACACGAAAGTGATCGATATTGAAAGCTACTAGTATAATCCAACCGAATTATCCACATGTTTCACCAATGTCATTTAGTTAAGCCGGACGCTACCAGGTATGGTATATGTTTCCCATTCCGGGCACGCTAGCTTTGCATAGCTTCGAACTAAGCTCACGTTGTTCGCTAAGGTCTCAGCTATCCGCTTAGCTGCAGACGTAACGGTACTAAATTCGCAGCTTGGGCTGCTCATTAAG
>JAFVCQ010000215.1 GCA_017479085.1 Lachnospiraceae bacterium
ATTATTTTTATGGAGGACAGTGGGCGAATCGTGGATGCGATCAAACGAATCGGAGCGCAGATCAGCTCGGTGAGGGAGGTGCTTCCGGGATACGATTATGTGTTGCCTCCGAATGAAAAAACCGATCCCCGCACCGTGACAGAAGATTTTTTTTGTACGGTGATTCTGGAGAAACCCATGAGCATCGAAAAGGCACTCTATACCTCGATCACCGGATTTTCCAAGCTGATGGCCGGAGAACTTTGCTATGAGGCAGGGATCGATGGCAATTTCAGTACGGACAGTCTGGCAGATTCCAACAAAAAAGCACTCTGGAGTGCATTTTCAAATCTGATGAACCGGATACGGGAGGGACGATATGAGCCGGTTATCATCTATGACAGGGATGAGCCGGTGGCATTCAGTGCGGTTCCGCTTCGGATGTATCAGGATCTCGAGGAGGAGGGATTTTCCGATATTTCAGAGCTGCTCCACTCCTTTTATGCGAAGAAGGATATCTATTCCAGAATCCATCAGAAATCGACCGATCTGAGGAAAATCCTGCAATCGGCAGTAGAGCGAACCTCTAAGAAATATGATATTCAGAGCAGACAACTGAAGGACACAGAAAAAAGGGAGACATACCGAATCTATGGAGAACTGCTTCAGACTTACGGGTATGAGGTAACACCGGGAGACAAACAGATCACGGTGCGCAATTATTATACCAATGAGGATGTCACGATTCCGTTAGATGAGACCCTGACTCCGGTGGAGAATGCCAACCGGTATTTTCACAAATATAACAAGCTGAAGCGCACCTATGAGGCTTCGCTTGTTCTGGTAAAAGAGAGCAAAGAGACACTGGAGCATCTGCTCTCTCTGCAAAACAGCATGGAGCTGGCAGAATCGGAGGCAGATCTGGCAGAGATCAAAGAGGAGATGATCCTGTCCGGACTGATAAAGGCAAAGCAGACAAAGAAGCAGACCGGCAAATTGGAAAAGGGTAAGCCGCTGCATTTCGTTTCTTCGGATGGCTTTCATATGTATGTTGGGAAGAATAATCTGCAAAATGACAGACTTACCTTCAAGACAGCCGGAGCAAAGGATCTGTGGTTTCATGCGAAGGAGATGCCGGGTTCCCATGTGATCGTGAAACTCGAGGGCGCAGAGGATGTACCGGATTCCACCTATGAGGAAGCAGCAAGGCTGGCCGCCTATTATTCTTCCGGCAGGACGAGTCCGAAGGTTGAGATTGACTATACGAGAAGGGGGAAACTGAAAAAGCCGCCACAGTCCAATCCGGGATATGTCATTTACCACACGAATTATTCTATGGTGGCACTGCCTGACATTAAGGGAATCGAGGAGGTTAGGGATTGAGTGATTCGGGTGACTTGCAATTTTTTTTTATTTAGGGTATAATATCTTGTATTGTTTTAGTTTTATGTATACAAGTGACACTGAACATAGTCGTTTGTTGTGGAAGTCCGGGAATGGCGAGGAGTGGATTTCGTGTACTGGAACAGGAGTTGTTTGGAACGGTTGGAAGATTATGAAAAAGTAGGAGATACCAATGATAAAGAGTATGACAGGCTTTGGCCGTAGCGAAAGTATTACAAAAAAACATAAGATCACAATTGAGATAAAGTCGGTGAATCACCGGTATTGTGATATCAATATCAAGATGCCGAAGAAGTTGAATTTCTTCGAGACCGGTATTCGGAATCACGTGAGGAAGTATATCGGCAGAGGTAAGGTGGATATCTTCATATCCTATGAGGATTATACAGAGGGGAATCTCGGCTTGAAGTATAATGCAGGGATTGCGGCAGAGTATGTGAGGTATCTGGAACAGATGTCCGAAGAGTTTGATTTGAGGAGCGATCTGTCAGCGGTGTCTCTGTCCCGGTTTCCGGAGGTACTCACATTAGAGGAACGGTCTGAGGATGAGGATGAGCTGTGGAAGGAGCTGACGGTGCTTCTGGATGAGGCAGCGACTCGTTTTGTGGAAGCCAGAACCAGAGAGGGTAAGACTCTGAAGGAAGATTTGATTGGGAAGCTTGACGGAATGTTAGCTATGGTGGATTATATTGAATTGGTTTCTCCGTCTTTGGTAGAGGATTACCGGAACCGCTTAGAGGCAAAGATAAAGGAATTGCTGGACGGAGCAGCAGTAGATGAGAGCCGTATCGCAACAGAGGTTACGATGTATGCGGATAAGATCTGTGTGGATGAGGAGACCGTAAGACTGCGCAGTCATATTGAGAATACGAAAGCAATCCTGTCAGAAGGGGGCAGTGTGGGCCGCAAGCTGGATTTTATTGCACAGGAGATGAACCGGGAGGCCAATACCATATTGTCAAAGGCGGGTTCCCTTGATATATCCAACAGGGCAATCGATCTGAAAACGGAGATTGAGAAGGTCAGGGAGCAGATACAGAATATTGAGTAGAGGGGGAACCATATGAATAAAAAGGGCGTTTTGATTGTCATTTCCGGATTTTCGGGAGTGGGCAAGGGAACCGTTGTGAAGAAGCTGGTAGAAAAACATGGTTATAGTCTTTCGGTTTCGGCTACTACGAGACAGCCAAGACCGGGAGAGGTTGACGGGAAGGATTATCATTTTAAGAGTGTAGCGGAATTCCGGAATCTGATTGACTATAATGGATTTATTGAATGGGCCCAATATGTGGAGAATTATTATGGTACGCCCAGACAATATGTGGAGGAGGAGCTTGAGAAGGGCAATAATGTCATACTGGAGATTGAGGTGCAGGGAGCGATGCGGATTAAGGAGCAGTATCCGGATGCTGTGCTCATCTTCCTGACAGCGCCGAATGCACAGATCCTAAAAACCAGATTAGAGGGAAGAGGAACCGAAGATAACAAGGTGATTGCAAAGCGTTTGAAACGTGCCTATGAGGAAACAGATGATATGCAGTGCTACGATTATCTGGTAGTCAATGACGATCTGGATACCTGTGTGGAGCATGTGCATGCGGTTATTCTGGCAGAAGGGTTTAAGACTGCCGAGAATATGGAATATATATCAAATATGAAAGAAGAATTATCAAGAATTCGAAAGGAGATTACAGTATGATCCATCCATCTTATACGGATTTAATGGAGGTTGTTAACAGCGAGGTGGAACCGGGTGAACAGCCGGTGGTACAGAGCAGATACTCCATTGTACTGGCTACGGCCAAGAGAGCCCGCCAGATTATTGCAGGGGAGGAACCGCTGGTCAGGGCGGCCGGTAAGAAACCGTTGTCGGTTGCAGTGGAGGAGCTGTATGAGAGCAAGGTAAAGATTGTCGGAGACGATGAGGAAGAACCGGAATAGAGAAGAGGGAAAGGGCTGTCATAGGAATCGAATCGGTGCAGTGTTGTGTAGATTACATGATGATGGATACGCTGTGCCGGAGGGCGAATATGACAGCTCTTTTCCTGTGGAAATCAGAATCGATTGATCAGGAGGGTTGATATGAGATTAGAGAGATTAGTGGAGAGAATCGAATACCGGCTGGTTCAGGGCAGTCTGGATACAGAGGTGACAAGGATAGAGAATGATTCCAGGAAGGTAACGGAGGGAGATCTGTTTTTCTGCATTACCGGTTCCGTGTCGGACGGTCATCGGTATGCAGGCGAGGTCGCAGAGAAAAAGGCAGCGGTTCTGGTAGTCGAGAAGGACGTGGAGGTGCCACAGGATATTACCGTCATCCGGGTGGAGAATAGCCGCTATGCGATGGCGATGATGGCAACTGCATTCTATGGATATCCGTCAGACAAACTCAAAGTGATCGGAGTGACCGGAACGAAGGGAAAGACGACTACCACCTATATGATTCGGTCGATGTTAGAGGCTGCAGGACATAAGACCGGACTGATCGGAACCATCGAGAGCATAATAGGAGAGAAGGTGATCCCGTCAGAGAATACGACACCGGAATCCGTTGTCATGCAAAGTACACTGCGGGAAATGGTGGATGCAGGACTGGACAGTGTGGTTATGGAGGTATCCTCTCAGGGATTGATGCTCGACCGAATCGCCGGTCTCTCCTTTGATTATGGTATCTTTACCAATCTGTCAGAGGATCATATCGGGCCGAATGAGCACAAGGATATTGCGGATTATCTGAGTTGGAAGGCAAAGCTGTTTACCCTGTGTGACAAGGGGATCTTCAATATGGATGATCCGTATTGCGGGGAGATCATGAAGGGGCATACCTGTGAGGTTATCACCTATGGAATGCAGGATGGCGTGGATTATCAGGCGAAGAATCTGCAGTTGTTTGAACAGGATGGCTGTCTTGGAATCACCTATCAGTTAGACGGTGTCTTTCAGAGGGACATCATGGTAGATATGCCGGGAGAGTTCTCCGTACATAACTCTCTGGCAGCGATTGCTGTGGCAAAAGAAATGGGGGTTCCGATTGAGAAGAGTATGGATATTCTGAAGGAAATCCGGGTCAAGGGGCGTGTGGAGCTGATCCCGATTTCGGATTCGTTTACCATTCTGATCGATTACGCACATAATGCGGTGAGTCTGGAAAGTATTCTGACGACACTTCGCGCGTATGAGCCGGGGAGACTGATTGCCTTGTTTGGCTGCGGAGGCAACCGTTCGAAGGTGCGCAGGTATGAAATGGGAGAGGTATCCGGAAAGCTTGCAGATCTCACGATCATTACATCGGATAATCCGAGAGATGAAAAGCCGCAGGCGATCATAGAGGATATTAAGCTTGGCATGGCAAAGACAACAGGTGAATTTGTGGAGATCGCAGACCGCAAAGAAGCGATCCGTTATGCCATTCTGAATGCCAGACAGAGGGATGTCATTGTTCTGGCCGGAAAGGGACATGAGGACTATCAGGAGATTAAGGGAAAGAAGTATCATATGGATGAGAGAGATCTGATCCGGGAGATATTGGAGGAAGAGGATGTCAACAAAATATGTGGATATAATAATCGATATTTCGCATGAGGCAATTGACCGGACCTTTCAGTATAAAGCGCCGGCTGAGCTGGCAGACCGGATACAGCCCGGTATGCAGGTGTTGATCCCGTTTGGACTGGGGAATCGTCTGCGAACCGGTTATGTGGTTGGAATTTCAGATGAGCCATCCTTTGATGTGACAAAGATCAAGGAGATTGACAGTATCAAGGCTGGTGGGATTCCGGTCGAGGGGTCGCTGATCGAACTGGCATCCTTTATCAAGGAACAATATGGTTCTACCATGATCAATGCGTTGAAGACTGTTATGCCGGTGAAAGAGAAGGTCAAACGCCTGACCAATAAGCAGGTACATATGCTGTTGACAAAACAGGAGGCAGAGGAATATCTTGTCTATTATGAAAAAAAACATGCAAGGGCAAAGCTTCGGCTCTTGAAGGAACTGATGGAGGACGTACAGATTCCTTTTTCGCTGGTGACAGGCAAACTGAATATTTCTTCTTCTACGCTGAAAGCAATGCAGGCGGAGCATGTGATTGAGGTTGTGGAAGAGGAACGTTATCGGGATGCATGGAACGGTCAGACCGATGTGCCTTCCCAAAACAGAGAGATACCGAATACAGAGCAGCAGGCGGCGATTGACCGTGTTGTGACAGATTATGAGAATGGCTGTGCGGGTACCTATCTGTTGAAGGGAGTGACCGGAAGCGGTAAGACTCTTGTCTATATGGAGATGGTGGAGAAGATCGTTGCAATGGGAAAACAGGCGATCGTCCTGATACCGGAGATTGCCCTGACCTATCAGACGGTAAAGCGGTTTCGGAACCGGTTTGGCAACAGGGTGACTATCATCAATTCCAGACTGAGTAAGGGGGAGCGCTACGACCAGTTTGAAAAGGCAAAGAACGGGGAGGTTTCTGTTGTGATCGGGCCGAGATCTGCACTGTTTACCCCGTTTCGGGAGCTTGGAATCATTGTAGTGGATGAGGAGCATGAGACGACCTATAAGAGCGAATATCCACCAAAATACCATGCGAGAGAGGTGGCGATCGAGCGTGCCAGAATGACAGGAGCAGCAGTGGTTCTGGGCTCTGCCACCCCGTCTGTGGAATCCTATTACCATGCCATGAAGGGAGAATATCAGCTTCTTACCTTGGAAAAGCGGGCGCAGGAAGATGCGAGTCTGGCTGAGGTGTCAGTGGTGGACTTAAGAGAATAGCTGAAGCTGGGAAACCGCAGTATCTTCAGCAGTCAGTTGCAGAATCGGATTACAGACCGGCTGGAGAAGAAGGAACAGATTATGTTATTTATCAACCGGCGGGGATTCGCAGGCTTTATCTCTTGTAGAAGCTGCGGACATGTATTCCGATGTCCGCATTGTGATGTCTCGTTGACGGAACATTTTTCCGGGACACCAAAGGCAAAGCTTGTGTGTCATTACTGTGGCTATGAGGAGAAAAAGCAGAATTCCTGTCCGAAGTGTCAGTCTGCATATATTGCGGGATTCGGAATCGGAACCCAGAAGGTGGAGGAACAGGTGAAGAAAATGTTTCCACAGGCAAGGACTCTGCGGATGGATACGGATACCACGAAGAATAAGGATGCGCATGAGACGATACTGAACCAATTTGCAAATGGGGAAGCGGATATCCTGGTGGGTACGCAGATGATTGTAAAGGGACATGATTTTGCCAATGTGACTCTGGTAGGCGTGATCGCAGCGGATCTGACTCTGTTTGAAAATGATTACAAGTCCGCAGAGCGTACCTTTGATCTTCTGACACAGGCGGCAGGACGTGCCGGGAGAGGCGCTCTAAAGGGTGAGGTCGTGATCCAGACCTACGCACCGGAACACTACTGTATAGAAGCTGCTGCAAAGCAGGATTATCAGACATTTTATGAGAAAGAGAAGGCATATCGCAGTCTGCTGTCCTATCCGCCGTTCTGCCATGTGCTGGCGGTGTTTATGGAGGATGCCGGACAGGACAGGCTGGTATCGCTCTCGGAGAGACTTTATGAGAAATTGTCATCATGGGGCGCTGATGAACAGGTTCGTGTCATCGGCCCCTGCGATGCCACGATTGCGAAGGTCAATGACCGGTACCGGCGGGTGATTTATTTAAAACATGAACAGTATGCATATCTGGTGGAAATGAAAAACCGGACGGAGGTATTGTTAGAACAGGATCCTGCGTTTAAGGAGTTTGCGCTGTCGTTTGATTTTGATCCGGTACATTCCTATTAGGGAAGCGCTTGTGGATATGAACCGGAAGGTGAAAGGAGGAAAGGATATGTTTGCAGATAGAAGAACACGGTTGATGGAACGGATCGCAGCGCAGGAGGCCACAGCAGTCATGATCAACAGTCCTTCGAATCTATATTATTATACCGGATTTACCGGCGGAGAGGCCTTTTTTATCCAGTCGGTTCCGACCGGAGAGGGGTATGTGATCACGGATTCCCGTTATTACGAGCAGGTGGAAAAGGAATGTCCGGATCTGGTGTTACTGCCGTTGGAGCAGCAAAGCTATACAGAGGTGCTGAGGGAACTGTTTGGCCGTATGGAAACAGAATGGAAGGGCCGGCTGGTGGCGATTGAGGACAGTCTGAGTCTGTCTCTGTATCTGAAACTGTGCGAGAACTGTCCGGAATATGAATTCAAACTATGCAGTGAGCAGATCAATGCCGGACGGATGGTGAAGGATCAGGCAGAGCTTGAGAAGCTAGAGCGGGCAGAGGCGATCGGAGATGCTGCCTTTTCGCATATTGTGAATCTCATAAAGCCGGGGATCTCCGAGGCAGAGATTGCACTGGAGCTGGAGTTTTTTATGAAAAAACAGGGAGCTTCGGGACTAAGCTTTGACACGATTGTGGCCGGTGGGCCGAATTCCTCCATGCCGCATGCACAGGTCACGGAGCGGAGGATACAGCAGGGGGAGTTTGTGACGATGGATTTTGGATGCGTCTATCAGGGTTACTGTTCGGATATGACGCGAACCGTTGCGGTAGGAGAACCGTCAGAGGAGATGAGACAGGTCTATCAGATTGTATTAGAGGCGAACCGGAGGGCGATGGAGCAGATTCGGGAGGGACAGACATGTAGTTTCATTGACTCATTGGCGAGGGATTATATCCGTGAGCAGGGGTATGGAGATTATTTTGGTCACGGTCTGGGACATGGGGTTGGTCTGGATATTCACGAGGAACCGAGATTCTCTCCCAAATGTGATGTAGTGACAAAGGAACATATGGCGATCACGGTGGAGCCGGGCATCTATCTTCCGGGCAAATTCGGCGTGCGGATTGAGGATCTGGTCGTGGTGACGAAGGATGGCTATGAGACGTTGTCCCATTCCGCAAAGGAATTGATGATTCTTTGACAGACGGTTGCCGGCTTGTCCGATTCGGGGGAGGGAAGTTGTCTTGAATTTTCAGGGTGCATTCTCTGCAGCTTTGCTGTGGGACTGTTGCTCTGTGCGGTCAACCGGTACAACCGCACAGTTGAAAAAATTTCTTTGCTGTCGAATTAAGATTCTGATCGGTATAGAGAAATCCCACTGTCCGTTCAGGGATGTTGTGTTCGAGAGGAATTTCGATCACCTGTCCGCTGTCTATGTAGGAGAGGACGAATTCACGTACAACACAGGCGACTCCCATCCCGATGGCTGCAAAATCGATCAGAAGATCCATGTTATTGATCTCTAGCACCTGACGGGGGTGGATGTTGTGACGGGCAAAGTAATCGTCAATGAAGATTCGTGAGATATTTTCCTTGTCTAACAGCATGAGATTCGACTTTTCCAGAATCTCTTTTCCGCTGAGCGGAACGGGATTTGTACAGGGCTCATTGTTATCCGAGAACATGAGCAGCCCGGAAAAATTGGGAATAGAGGTTAATATGTCCTGTTCCACCGCTGCAGACTCATGATCGCCATGGCCGGAATTCCAGAGTGATTCCCCCGTTGGAGCAGGCGGATCACTTTCACGCAGAAGGAGATTATCCAGATAGGTCTGTGTGGTGACAAATGTATCATGGATGGATCGAAGCGGAACAAAATGGTATCCTTTATCCAGAGGGGTATCACAGATGAGTCCGATATCGATTTTATCCTGCTTTAACAACTGAATGGTTTCAAATGTGGAATTGCACTCGATGGATACCTTTACATGTGGGTTCTCGCGGATAAAGTACTGAAGATAGGAGAGCAGGACGTGCTTGCACAGGGAGGTGGACACACCGATCCGGAGCTGGCCGATTCCAAACTGTCCCATATGCTTCAATGTGCGTTCTGCGGTATCAATGGAGTCAAAGGCCTGCCGCAGATACTGGTACAGGGTATTCCCTTCTTCCGTCAGTCTCACGCCCTTTTTGCTTCGCAGAAACAGGGTATGGTTCAAAGACTGCTCTAATCTGCTGATCGACTTCGAAACCGCAGGCTGGCTGATATACAGAGATGCAGCGGCTTTGCTGATGTTTCCGCTCTTTGCAACTTCGTAGAATATTTTATAATAGTTCAGATTCTGTTCCATGTTAGCTTCTCCTCAGGTTATCTTTATCCGTGTATCTATATCTTATGATTATAACAGATGATGCGAAGAATGTCATGCTATTTTCTGCGTTGAGCCGACTACAAGAGCTGTTGATGGCGACCTGTTACGGAATAAGTCTTTACACTCTTTTTTCTTTTTAGTATAATGTGATTACGATGAAAAATATATGGAAGGGATGGTTCAATATATGCCGAGTGATATGCAATATAAAGACAGTTTAAGGAAAGACAAATTTTTAAATGATTTGATCATAGAAGCGATTGAAAATGGTGACAGGGAAAAGGCACTTGAATATTTGAAAAAAGATAATGAACGAATCGAGAAAGCGTTAGAGGAGTGATCAGTAGACAGAAGGTGTATGGACTTATGAATTGGCTAAGTCTTTACACCTCTTTTATGATAACTAATGGTTATCATAAATATTCGATATATATATTTTGATTATAGTCCGGTTTATGGTATAGTATAAGTGATAAAATTTATGCAATAGGAAAAGGAGTGACCTGCTATGGGAATGACAATGACGCAGAAAATCTTAGCTGCACATGCCGGCTTACCTTATGTGGAAGCGGGACAGTTAATTGAGGCAGAACTGGATCTGGTGTTGGGGAATGATGTGACGACACCGGTGGCAATTCATGAGATGGATAAGTTTAAGACGGACAAGGTGTTTGACAAGGATAAGATTGCAATGGTGCTCGACCATTTTACACCGAACAAGGATATCAAGAGTGCGGAGCACTGTAAGTGCGTGAGGGAATATGCCTGTGTACAGAACATAACGAATTTTTTTGATGTGGGTGAGATGGGAATTGAGCATGCCCTACTTCCCGAGAAGGGATTGATCGTTGCGGGGGAGACCTGTATCGGCGCGGATTCCCATACCTGTACCTATGGGGCTCTGGGTGCATTTTCAACCGGTGTGGGTTCAACGGATATGGCAGCCGGAATGGCAACGGGCAAGGCATGGTTCAAGGTGCCTTCCGCGCTTCGATTCATCCTGACCGGAAAGCCGAAGAAGTGGGTCAGTGGCAAGGATATCATTTTGCATATTATTGGTCTGATCGGTGTAGATGGCGCTCTTTACAAGTCAATGGAATTTGTTGGAGACGGAATCGCGCAGTTGTCTATGGATGACCGCTTTTCCATGGCCAATATGGCGATAGAGGCGGGTGCAAAGAATGGTATTTTTCCGGTTGACGAGAAGACCATTGCCTATATGAAGGAGCACTCTGTGAAGGAATATAAGATATATGAGGCAGATGAGGATGCGGTATATGATGAGACCTATACGATCGATCTGGGTGCCTTAGAGCCGACAGTGGCATTTCCACATCTTCCGGAGAACACAAAGCCGATCAGTGAAGTGCCGGAGATCCCGATTGATCAGGTTGTGATCGGTTCCTGTACCAATGGGCGGATTGAGGATTTGCGGATCGCAGCACAGATCTTAGAGGGAAGAAAGTGTGCAAAGGGACTTCGGGTGATCGTGATTCCGGCAACACAGGCGATCTATTTACAGGCGATGGAGGAAGGACTGCTTAAGACCTTTATTGAGGCCGGAGCTGTGGTATCTACTCCGACCTGCGGTCCGTGTCTGGGTGGACATATGGGTATTCTTACTGCCGGGGAGAAGGCCGTGGCAACGACGAATCGTAACTTTGTGGGACGTATGGGACATGTGGATTCCGAGATTTATCTGGCCTCGCCTGCGGTGGCGGCGGCTTCCGCAGTGACCGGCAGAATTTCCTGTCCCTGTGAACTTGATTCCGGTCAATCATGAGACAAGCGGACTTGCTTACATGTCCATATGAGGGCATATCCCCCGCATTCTCCGGAGAATGCGGGGTCAGAATGCCGGAGGATATGGCAGAATCGTAGATTCGGTAGATTGAGATAGAAAGGAGAAGGCTGCCAGACAGGTGGCTGGTAATAAGCATTATGAAAGCACATGGAATTGTACACAAATATGGAGATAACGTAGATACGGATGTGATCATTCCGGCAAGGTATCTGAATTCATCAGATCCGGCAGAGCTTGCAAAGAACTGTATGGAGGATATTGACAAGGATTTCGTCAATCGTGTCAAACCGGGAGATATTATGGTGGCGAATAAGAATTTTGGCTGCGGATCTTCCAGAGAGCATGCGCCGATCGCAATCAAGGCGAGCGGAATCAGTTGTGTGATTGCAGAGACCTTTGCAAGAATCTTTTATCGGAATGCCATCAATATCGGACTTCCGATCATTGAGTGTCCGGAGGCTGCAAAAGGAATTGAAGCGGGAGATGAGGTGGAGATTGATTTTGACAGTGGTATGATCTATAACAGAACAAAGGGGACAGAATTTCAGGGTCAGGCATTTCCGCCATTTATGCAGGAGATCATTCGGGCAGAGGGATTAGTGAATTATATCAATAATAAGTAGATTTGTACTGTATCGAATTATAGAGAGAAGAGGTAGAGGGAATGAATTATAATTTAGCAGTGATCAAGGGGGATGGAATTGGCCCGGAGGTCGTTACCGAAGCGATGAAGGTGTTGGATAAGATCGGCGAGCAATTCGGTCATACGTTCCACTATGACCAGCTTTTAATGGGAGGCTGTTC
This sequence comes from Lachnospiraceae bacterium, assembly GCA_017479085.1. Taxonomy (GTDB): domain Bacteria; phylum Bacillota; class Clostridia; order Lachnospirales; family Lachnospiraceae; genus CAG-590. The sequence goes on from JAFVCQ010000215.1 coordinate 12,095, forward strand.
CATTGATGCATACGGGGTTCCACTGACGGATGAGGCGGTAGAGCGCGCAAGGAAAGCAGATGCCGTCCTGTTGGGATCGATTGGAGGGAATACGAGTACCTCACCGTGGTATAAGCTGGAACCATCGCTGAGACCGGAGGCAGGACTTTTGAAGATTCGCAAGGAGCTGGGGCTGTTTGCGAATCTCAGACCGGCTCTGCTATATCCGGAATTAAAGGGTGCATGTCCCTTGAAGGAGGAGATTGCGGACAGGGGTTTTGATATGATGATTATGCGGGAGCTTACGGGGGGCCTGTATTTTGGTGAACGCAGAACCTATGAAGAAAACGGTAAGAAAAAAGCGGTTGATACGTTGGTATACTCGGAGGATGAGATTCGCCGCATTGCGATCCGCGGCTTCGATATTGCGATGAAGCGACGCAGGAAGGTGACCTCTGTGGATAAGGCGAATGTGCTGGATTCCTCCAGATTATGGAGAGCTGTTGTGAATGAAGTGGCACAGGATTATCCGGAGGTAGAGGTAGAACACATGCTGGTGGATAACTGTGCAATGCAGTTGGTGAAGGATCCTGCACAGTTTGATGTGATTCTAACAGAGAATATGTTCGGAGACATATTATCAGATGAAGCTTCCATGATCACCGGTTCCATCGGTATGCTGGCATCGGCTTCCCTGAATGAGACGAAGTTCGGTATGTATGAGCCGAGTGGCGGTTCTGCACCGGACATTGCAGGACAGAATAAGGCGAATCCGATTGCAACAATTCTTTCTGCGGCGATGCTGCTCCGCTTTTCTTTGGATCTTGACCAGGAGGCAGATGCGATTGAACACGCTGTCAAGCAGGTGCTTGTGGATGGATACCGCACCTGTGATATCGTGTCAGAGGACACCCGGCTGGTCGGCTGTTCCGAGATGGGTGACCGGATCGCAGAAAGGATAGGGTAAATATTTTATGTTTATATTAATTTTCCTGATACTGGCAGTCCTGTTTATCGGGATTGTGATAGCTGGTATTTGTATCCTTGGATATCATTTATACCGGCGAAGGGAAGTAATACGAAAAGGAGAGAGATACAATGAAGAGTGATAATGTGAAAACCGGTATGCAGCAGGCTCCGCACCGGTCGTTGTTTAATGCGCTTGGCATGACGGAAGAGGAGATGAAGAAACCTTTGGTGGGCATCGTATGCTCCTATAATGAGATTGTGCCGGGACATATGAATCTGGATAAGATTGCCCAGGCAGTCAAGCTGGGGGTTGCGATGGCAGGTGGAACACCGGTCATGTTTCCGGCGATCGCAGTATGCGATGGAATTGCCATGGGGCATATCGGCATGAAGTATTCCTTAGTGACAAGGGATCTGATCGCCGATTCTACGGAATGTATGGCAACTGCACATCAATTTGATGCGTTGGTCATGATTCCAAACTGTGACAAGAATGTTCCGGGGCTGTTGATGGCAGCAGCCAGGGTGAATGTGCCGACGGTGTTCGTATCGGGAGGTCCGATGCTGGCCGGACATGTGAAGGGGCATAAGACATCGCTTTCCTCCATGTTTGAGGCAGTCGGTTCCTATGCAGCAGGGTCAATGACCGAAGAAGACGTGAATGAATTTGAATGTAAGGCCTGTCCGACCTGTGGTTCCTGCTCCGGTATGTATACGGCGAATTCCATGAATTGTCTGACGGAGGCACTTGGTATGGGACTTCCGGGTAATGGCACCATTCCGGCTGTGTACTCTGAGCGTTTGAAGCTTGCAAAGCATGCAGGTATGGCAGTTATGGAGATGTATCGACAGAATATCCGTCCGAGAGATATCATCACAAAGGATGCGATCATGAATGCATTGACGGTGGATATGGCATTGGGATGTTCTACCAACTCCATGCTGCATATTCCGGCAATCGCACATGAGATTGGATTCGATTTTGATATTGCACTTGCCAATGAGGTCAGTGCAAAGACACCGAATCTCTGTCATCTGGCACCGGCAGGTCCTACTTATATGGAGGACTTGAATGAGGCAGGTGGTGTATATGCGGTAATCAATCAGTTAAAGGGTGCCGGATTGATCCACGAGGATTGTATGACCGTGACAGGAAAGACCATCGGTGAAGCGGTAGAAGGTTATACCAATCAGAATCCGGAGGTGATCCGCCCGATGGATCGTCCATACAGCGAGACCGGTGGACTTGCCGTATTAAAGGGGAATCTGGCACCGGATGGCTCGGTTGTAAAACGGTCTGCTGTCGTACCGGAGATGATGAAGCATGAAGGCCCTGCCAGAGTGTTTGACTGTGAAGAGGATGCCATTGCAGCTATCAAGGGCGGTAAGATTGTAGAGGGAGATGTGGTAGTGATCCGCTATGAGGGACCGAAGGGTGGTCCGGGTATGCGGGAGATGCTGAATCCGACCTCCGCCATTGCAGGAATGGGACTTGGATCATCGGTGGCGTTAATCACGGACGGACGATTTTCCGGTGCAAGCCGTGGAGCCTCGATTGGTCATGTATCACCGGAGGCAGCAGTCGGCGGGCCGATCGCCTTTGTACAAGAAGGGGATATCATTAAGATTGATATTGATAACCACAGCTTAGAGCTTGATGTATCTGAGGAAGAGCTTGCAAAGAGAAAGGCTGCCTGGACACCGAGAGAACCTAAGGTTACAACAGGATATCTTGCAAGATATGCCAAGATGGTAACTTCAGGTAACAGGGGTGCAGTGCTTGAATTATAAATTAAGAGGACTTGGTATGATAGTTTACCATGGTGGTTTTGAAATTATTAAGGAACCGGAAATCAGAATTACAAAATTTAATAAGGATTTCTACTTTGGGTTCTTTC
>JAFVCQ010000216.1 GCA_017479085.1 Lachnospiraceae bacterium
CTTAATGAGCAGCCCAAGCTGCGAATTTAGTACCGTTACGTCTGCAGCTAAGCGGATAGCTGAGACCTTAGCGAACAACGTGAGCTTAGTTCGAAGCTATGCAAAGCTAGCGTGCCCGGAATGGGAAACATATACCATACCCGGCAGCGTCCGGCTTAACTAAATGACATTGGTATAGAACCCGGACATATGTAATTAAATTATAATTTTTTTAATATAAAAGGTCAAGTATTTTGTTTGTACTGCGTTTATGGTAGACTGTTATTATCGTAAACACAGTATATTGAGGGAGGATCGTATGTCACATATACCGGGTGTAACAATCGCTAAAAAAAAGAACGGAACGCTCTACTACCGTTCCTCCATTACCATTCAGTCAAAACATGTCAGTCTCGGAAGCTTTTCCAATCCGGAAGATGCCGGGAAGGCATACCAGGAGGCCTGTGCCATCCTGCGGGAGAGAAAATACCAGCTTGCTGACTATACAGAGGAATTTGCACTGGACTTTTCCAAGTTTGTGATCTTATTGAATTACCGGAACACCGGAATTTATTTTAAGAATCCAATTTATATGCAGACCGGATTTTTCTATTATTACCTTGCACCGGATTCCTATCTGATCTTCGACCGGGAAGATCTATTCTTCTATGGCAATCACAAGATTCAGATTCGCGGAGGTTATTTTTTTATCTGCGACTATGGAAGTCAGTATAATATTCTGTCACGTTACGGAATCAAAAATTATGCAAGAAAGGGAATCGATTATATCTTTGTAAACCAGAATGAGTATGATTTTCGCTATGAGAATATCAAGGTCATCAATGAATATAACGGGGTGCACGCAATCGAACAAAATGGGCATACTTTCTACGAATGTGTCATCCATGTCCGGGGCAATCTACTTGTCGGCCGCTATCCGGATTCGAAAACAGCCGCTGTTGCCTACAACAAAGCGGTGGATACATTGTCTGCAAACGGCATACGCCGAAAATATATCAAGAACTATCTGACGGATTATTCATCAGAAGCGTACCATGAACTGTACCGGCACATTCAAATTTCTGACCGGGTGATCCATTATGCTATTGAAGAAGAACGCAGATTGTGATAGAATCAGAACGACTTAGACAAATGATCGCGGCTGCAAAACCGAAAGGTTGCAGGTGAGGAAAGTCCGGGCTTCATAGGGCAGGGTGCCGGATAACGTCCGGTGGAGGCGACTCCCAGGCCAGTGCAACAGAAATATACCGCCAGAGAATGGTTCCCGTGCGCAGCACAGACAGCCAATCTGGTAAGGGTGGAAAGGCGAGGTAAGAGCTCACCGCTGTTCTGGTAACAGAACAGGCTCTGTAAACCCCACTCGAAGCAAGACCGAACAGAGGACAATGTGGCGGCCCGTCACGTTCTCGGGTAGGTCGCTTGAACCTGTTGGTAACAGCAGGTCTAGATAGATGATCATTCAACGACATAACCCGGCTTATCGGCTAAGTCCAAAGAACGTCGGTACGCACAGCTTTCTATAAAGCCCGTGTGAACCGACGTTTTTCTCTACTTTGCCTGATCCATTGCGCTTTTGCTCTCCTGCCAATAGAAACAGTAGTCCACCAGACAGGCAGAAATCGTTGGATACTGCATCAAGATCTCTTCTCTGGTGAGACTGCCGGAGCAGACAGCCTCCATCAACCTTCGTATCTCCCAGATCACCTCCTGTCTGGAAGAAGAATCCAACAAGGAGAAAATATAGCGGCTTCGGTATGGCAGACCGGAATAGATCTCCTCCATCATGGTATCCACTGACACATTCTGTTGCCGGTAAGGTTCCATCAAGTCGAACACCTGAAACTTCTCGTCATTCGGAATCCCTGCATGCCTTGCGATCAGTCGAAAACAACGTTCTTCTACCGTTCCTTCCTTATAACCAAAATCATCAATATTGTAATTGGCAAAGGTATCCAACAGTAACTGCATATGGTGTCTGGCCTGATATTGTGACAAATCCGCACAAAATTCTGTCAGTTCATTGCAAAGCCCGCTGTCCTCCTCCCTGTAAACCAGTGCATACACCCAGTATACCAAATGGCAGATCATGGTATCCTCCAACCCTTCCTTCCGATTGGAAAAGGTAAAAGCCGCTTTCAATCTGGCCCCTAGACTCTTATAATCGGCTTCACTGAGCGATAGATCACTCAGCAGTCGAATCTGCGGTATCTGTTTCTCAAAATACTCTTTCATCTGCGATAAATCATATTTCTGTCCTGAAAACACCATAAGCAGCCCTCCTTATATATTTACATGCAACTCGTGCTCTTTTGTATATTTTAACATATAATTCCAAATTTGTCACTCTATTATAAGACATTTTTGACATTATTCGATTATTTTTTTACAGTTTTTTGGTAAATTTATCTCTTCATGATACAGCAGACCGTTTTCGAATCGACATATTTACACAGGAAAGCAACTGCCACCGACAAATTCTCTCAAGATACTGTTGTTTGGTATATTCTCTGAACTGACACCTAAAAAATAATCAAGGAATTTCAGCAGACGTTTTGCCTCCTGATATTCCTTCGCCTCCCTCGGAATGGCAAAGAGCAGCGGTTCCACATACGGTTTAATGATACTCAGCTCATAGATCAGAGCAGAGTTAAACATGGCATCTGCCTCCTCCTGATAAGGAAAGATATTGTGTTCCTCCCCTCTTCTGACCGAATCCCACATGGCAATCGTCTTCTGTGCACTGTTGCCTCTGGTTCGTGCATCCCGCACAATACGCCGGATCAACCTTCCATCCGTTGTGGCGATCCGATTGTGTTCATCTACATTCAACTGTGTTAAGGCACTGATATATATCTTGAATTTGCTGTCATCCGGCAGTTTTTCGGACATTCTGGGATTCAAACCATGAATCCCCTCAATTACCAGCACATCCTTCTTCTCCATCTTCAGCGTATTGCCCTTGTACTCTCGTTTTCCCAACCGAAAATCAAAGGTCGGCATCTGAATCTCCTCTCCTGCGAGCAGATGCACCATATCCTCATTGAACTGTTTGGTATCCACTGCCTCAATACACTCAAAATCATAATTGCCATCTGCATCCTTCGGTGTATGTTCACGGTTGACAAAATAATTATCCAATGCGATCGGATGCGGAGAAAGCCCCAACGCTCTCAGTTGAATACTCAGCCGATGGGAAAAGGATGTCTTACCGGATGAACTCGGCCCGGCAATCAGTATCACCTTCTTATCCTGTGACTTGATCTGCCCTGCAATCTCTGCGATATTCTTCTCCTGCAGAGCCTCCTGTACCAGCATCAGGTCATTAATGCCTCCTGCAGCAATCGCATCGTTCAAACCTCCTACCGTATCCACCTTCAGCATAATGCCCCAGTCATCCGACTGTTTCAACACCTCAAACAACTTATTCTGTGGCCGAAATTCCGGTACGAGCGAAGGATTCTTCCGCTCCGGCATCTGCAATACAAATCCCTGTTCATACACATGAAGGGAAAAATAAGGCAGATATCCGGTAGACGGCACCATGAAGCCGTAATAGTAATCCTCAAAATCATCCAGACGATATACATTGGCATTGGATGCCCGGCGGTATTTGAATAATCTCTCCTTATCCGTTCTGCCCTGTTCCCTGAATCGTTTCATCAAATCATGAGACTGGTATGTGTGTTTTTCAATGGCGATATCCTCTTTCACCAAACTCTCCATTCGTTCGGATACCTCGGTAAGCAGTTCCTTCGATATGCTCACCCCCTGACTATCCAGCTCGCAGTAAAATCCCCGACTCAAAGAAAATAACACACGTATCCTGCCCGTGGTTCCCCTTTCCTTTAACACATCCCGAAATGCTTTTAACATCATCAGAACCATACTCCGCTTATATGTATCCATCCCGATCTTGTCCGCCGTGGTGATAAAGACTACCTCAGCCGGCTCCGTCACTGTCCTGTGCAGCTCACACAGATGCCCATTTCGATAGGCCAGTACAATCTCTCCCTGTTCACTGGATCCATATTTTTTTGCCAGCTTTTCCAGCGATGTTCCCTCTGCCACCTCATAACATTCCTGTCCAATTGTAACTGTAATCATTCTGTCAACCTCCCTTTATACCATCTTCATCGGACATCCCATGTCCGCCTCCAAAATAGTCACCGTCTCCTCTGTCAGTCTCGCCCTCAGATAACCCGCCAGATACGAAATGAAGATATGCTCTAATCCATAATGGGTCGCATCAATGACACAAAGTCCCATATCGATCGCATCCAGACCATCATGATGGCCAAAATCACCGGTCAGATACAACGCATACCCATGCTCTCTCACCCGTTTCATATCACTTTTTCCCGAACCCGGCATCACTGCGATCCGGTCATAAACCCGGTCTGCCTCGTATCGGCTCTGGTACAGCATGACAAACGGCAGACCAAAAACCTGCTTCACGTATTCCGCTGCCTGCTGTCCGGTCATAGGTCGTGGCAGCTTTCCATAACGTCCCATTCCGATTCCCGGCTCCACACTTTCCTCAATCGGAGCTGTTTCCTTCAGATTCAGATATTGCGTTCCTGCCGCCAGCTCTGCCATTCCACCCACTGCATCAAAATTTGTGTGCATCGCGTAATAGCTGATTCCATGCTCTGCCAGTTGCAATACCTTCTCCGTTGTAAACTGATCCTCATTGATCTGCTTCACGGAAGAAAAGATCATCGGATGATGTGTGATCAACATATCCGCCTGCTCCTTCACCGCATACTCGACTACCTCCTTAGAAGCATCCAGAGCGATCATGATACGATGTACTTCTCTCTCTCTGCGTCCCACCAGCAGACCCACATTATCCCATTCACAGGCATATCCTACCGGTGAAAGCTGCTCTAACACCTCTATCACATCCCTGCATTTCATATATCAACGTTCACCTCCACCTTCTATGTTGTGCGAAAATATTCCAATGCATCCGCATTGCATTCCAATTCCTTTTGAACCGTCCTCATACGTTCCCTCGTCTTATCCGGCAGATTCTCAGACCCCATTCTTCTCCCCTGCTGTTCCAGCTTTCCAAGAATCGCTTTCAAAACAGACTGTTCCTTCCTTAAATATTCCCGTAAAACCGGATCTCTGTGTTCGAGGCCATACCAGCCATAGATCCACTCCGCCTCCTGTTTCTCCCTGTCAGCCACTATTTGCCC
>JAFVCQ010000217.1 GCA_017479085.1 Lachnospiraceae bacterium
GGCAACCATATTGATATTTTCTTTGCCTCACATGACAGAGCGCTTGCATTTGGAAGAAAAACCGTGAAGGTATATAAGTATTAATGAGACGAATTGTTCTCTGGGGCTGGACGTAATGTTCAGCCCTTTTTGGGAAAGCGGGTTATGGATATGGATAAAATTTTGTTAGTAGAAGATGATTTTGCACTGGCAATGGGTACCGAATTTGCGTTACAGGCAGAGGGATATGAGGTGATACGTGCCGGGAATATCAAGCAGGCGGGAGAAGCTTTGAAAAGCCGGCCGGATCTGGTTTTGCTGGATGTCATGCTGCCGGATGGCAATGGGTTTGATTTTTGCAGGGAGGTGAGGCGGAGGGACATGCAGGTTCCGATCATTTTTCTAACAGCAGTGGGTGAGGAAGTCAATATTGTTCAGGGATTGGAATTAGGAGCAGACGACTATGTTACAAAGCCTTACAGGGTCAAGGAATTGCTCTCAAGAATCGCTGCCAATCTCAGACGGTCAAGATATACAAGAAAGGATGAGACAGAGCAGTATTGCTTTGGACAACATCGGTTTTTGGTGAAGGAATTCCGTTTGCTGGATCGGAATCAGACAGTGGAATGTACACCATGTGAGCTTCGGCTGCTGAAAGAACTGGTACAGAATGAGGGAATGGTGCTTACAAGGAGCCAGCTATTGGAACGACTATATGATACAGGAGAGATTTTTTTAGATGACAACACCCTTTCCGTCTATATGAAGCGCCTGAGAGGAAAACTGGGTGAAGATGCAGACTGGATTGAGACGGTGAGAGGAGTCGGCTACCGCTTCAGGAAAAAGGGAGTGACCGAGTTGTGAGGATAGCAGAGGAAAGATTCTTTCATCTTTCACTTTACAATTTCGCCCATAGCACCTATAATAACGGATAGTGTGCTGTGGGTCAAGTCGTTTATTTGGAAAGCTTACACAGCTTAGTGAATACAGGTTATACGGAATAAGGAGTGTAAAAAGTGAAAAACACAGTAGAAATCAGATGGCATGGCCGTGGTGGTCAGGGTGCCAAGTCGGCAGCATTGATGTTGGCAGATGCCGCATTTATGACAGGAAAACATGTGCAGGGATTTCCGGAGTATGGGCCGGAGCGAATGGGTGCACCGATTACAGCGTATAATAGGATCAGTGAGAGTCCGATTCGCGTACATTCGAATATCTATGATCCGGATTATGTGGTTGTGGTGGATGAGACACTGTTAGAAAGCGTGGATGTCACAGCGGGGCTGAAGACAGAGGGCGCAATCGTGATCAATACGACAAAGAGTGTGGAGGAAGTCAGACCGTTTTTAAAGGGGTATTCCGGTGGCATCTATACGATAGATGCAAGAGAGATTTCGGAAAAATGTCTGGGCAGATATTTTCCGAATTCCCCGATGTTAGCGGCCATCGTGGCCATCAGCAAGGTCATGACCAAAGAGGATTTCTTTCGGGAGATGGAGGGCTCTTATAAACACAAATTTGCAAAGAAGCCGGAGGTTATTGAAGGGAATCTGAAAGCATTACACATGGCTTATGAGGAGGTGGAGTAGTATGGCAGCAACCGATATTACAAAGATTACGGAAAAGAGCAACTGGCAGGATCTGACAGTCGGAAATCAGGTGTATGGCGCCGGTACTTCGCGATTCTTCAAGACGGGGGAGTGGAGAACGCAGACACCGGTATTTCATGTTGAGAAATGTAAGCAGTGCTTATTGTGTGTACCGGTATGTCCGGACAGCTCCATTCCGGTTACAGAGTGTAAGAGAGAGGATTTTGACTATGACCACTGTAAGGGCTGTGGTATCTGTGCAAAGGTATGTCCTTTTGATGCAATTTCTATGAAGGAGGGACAGTAAAGATGGCAATTCGAGAGCGTTTATCGGGGAATGAGGCTGTTTCCTATGCAATTAAGCAGGTGAATCCGGATGTGATGCCTGCATTTCCAATCACTCCGTCCACAGAGATTCCGCAGTATGTGGCAAATTATATTGCGAATGGGGAGATGGATACCGATTTTATTCCGGTGGAGAGTGAGCACAGCTCCATGAGTGCGACGATCGGTGCATCCGCAGCGGGAGCAAGGGCATTGACTGCTACCTCTTCCTGTGGACTTGCCCTGATGTGGGAGGAGCTGTATGTGGCAGCATCCAATCGTTTGCCTCTGGCACTCTGTCTGGTGAACCGTGCGCTGTCCGGGCCGATCAATATCAACTGTGACCATTCGGATTCGATGGGAGCGAGGGATACGGGCTTTATCCAGATCTATGCAGAGAATAATCAGGAGGTATATGATAACTTTATTCAGGCATACCGCATTTCCGAACACAGGGATGTGAGACTTCCGATCATGATCTGTCAGGATGGTTTTATTACCAGTCATGCAGTGGAGAATATAGAATTACTAGAAGACGAAAAAGTGAAAGAATTCGTTGGTGAATATGAACCGGAGAATTATCTGTTAAATGCTGATCAGCCGATGGCATTGGGGCCATATGCGGTTTCTAACTATTATATGGAGACGAAGATGGCGCAGAATACCGCTATGAACCATGCAAAAAAGGTAATTTTGGACGTTGGCAGGGAGTATGGCGGAGTATCGGGCAGGAGCTATGGTTTCTTTGAGGAATACCGTCTGGAGGATGCAGACTACGCACTGGTGATCATTGGATCGGCAGCCGGAACGGCAAAAGATGCAGTGGATGCCTTGAGAGAACAGGGTGTGAGAGCAGGACTTCTGAAGCTTCGTGTGTTTCGGCCATTTCCGGATGAAGAGATTGCAAAGGCATTAAGTGGCTGCAAGGTGGTTGCCATTATGGATCGGAGTGAGAGCTTTCGCGGAAAGGGTGGCCCGCTAGGGGCTGAGGTGAAGGCAGCATTATATGATCATGCAAAACAGGTAAGGGCATATAATCTGATCTATGGCTTGGGAGGAAGAGATTTTACGGTGAATGAGGCCGAACAGATCTATAAGGATCTGGAGGCATATGACAAAGCCGGCAAACAATTTGAGGAATATCGTTATGTAGGACTTAGAGGTTAGAAAAGGAGCAGAGGAAGATGAGTTACAATTTTAAGGAAGAAATGAACAAACCGGAACGTCTGGCTCCCGGACATAGAATGTGTGCCGGCTGTGGCGGCACGATCGCAGTTCGTGCGGTACTTCGTGCCCTGCATGAGGGGGATAAAGCGGTCATTGGTAACGCAACGGGTTGTCTGGAGGTATCCACCTTTATGTATCCATATACTGCTTATGAGGACAGCTATATCCACAATGCATTTGAAAATGCAGGCGCAACCATGAGTGGTGTGGAGACTGCTTACAATGTATTGAGAAGAAAAGGAAAGCTTGATGATACTTACAAATTCATTACCTTTGGAGGGGATGGCGGTACGTATGATATCGGGTTACAGTCTCTGTCCGGCGCTATGGAGCGGAACCATGATTTTGTCTATGTGTGCTATGATAATGGTGCCTATATGAATACCGGTATCCAGCGTTCGTCGGCAACGCCGATGTATGCGGACACGACCACAACACCGGTGGGCAGTCAGTCGAATGGAAAAATGCAGAACCGCAAGGATCTGGCTTCCATCATTGCGGCTCATGATGTACCGTATGTGGGGCAGTCTACGCTGTTGGGTAATTTCAAAGATCTGCATACCAAAGCGGAGAAGGCGATCTATACGGAAGGAGCCTGTTTTCTGAACATTATGGCACCATGTCCGAGAGGCTGGCGGTATCCGACGGAAGATATTATGGAGATCTGTAAGCTGGGTGTGGAAACCTGTTACTGGCCGTTATTTGAAGTGGATCATGGAAAGTGGATTCTGAACTATGAGCCTAAGAGAAAGCTTCCGATTGAAGATTTCCTGCGTCCGCAGGGAAGATTCAAGCATTTATTTAAGAAGGGAAATGAAGATCTTTTGGTACAATTTCAGGAGGAAGTGGATAGACGCTGGGAAGAGCTTCAATTCCGGTGTTCCAGATATTAAAAAAATCCCATCGGCATTCTATGGCCGATGGGATTTTGACGATTCTTACTTCAAAGAATTGCGGTAGATTTCAAGATATTCTTCATCGGACAGCTCGCGCTGGTCTGTATTTAAGGCGATATCTTTTCCGGCCTGAATATCTAATTTCTGACGAATCTGCTCTAACATCTTCGGTGTAATAGATACAGTAGAACCGTCATCTGCCGATACATCGAAGCCGGTATCATAGATACTGGTAAGTAAGTTCCTGTGTGCCTTCAAGAATGCAATAATGCCGGCATTCGTATCCGAGATCTTTTCATCGGTGAGATATTTCTGAATAGCAGTAAACTGTTTTACATTCAGATTTGCAACCTGATCTGCTAACTTTAAGTATTCATCCCGAATCGCTTCAGCCGTCTGTTTCATTACATCTAAATCTGCTGTATTATTGCTCATACTCTCCTCCTTGTTATCCGGTACCTTGTTGGTGTGCTCCGGTTCCTGTGGTTTTGCTGCATTGCCATCGGCAGCCTTTGCGGTATTCTGTGTCTTATCCGGTTCTTCGGTTTTCTTGTCGGTATCGTTGGCATTTGTCTCCTGTGGTTTTGCTGCATTGCCATCGGCAGCCTTCGCGGTATCCTGTGTCTTGTCCGGTTCTTCCGCTGTGTTCTGCCCTTCGTTGATATTCGCTTCCTGTGGCTTGTCTGCATTGCCATCGGCAGTCTTTGCTGTATCCGCTTTCTGCTCCGGTACCTGTGGCTTGTCTGCAACAGCACTGGAATCCGCCTTCTGTTCCGGTTCTTCGGCTTTCTTCCCGGTATCTTTGGAAACGGTCTCCTGTGGCTTGTCTGTAATAACATCAGAGACGATCGGAGTATCGGCTGCCTTGGTCTCTTCCTTGTCTGCCGGTTTCACACTGCTGTTATCCGGTATCGGATTGGAACCGACTGCGGTATCCTTGGCAGTGTCGTTTGGTTTATCTGCTGCAGGAGCAGAGGTATTGGTCTCAGACTTCCATAGGGAAGCATCTTCGGAAGATTTGGAATTGGATGATTTGCCCCATACCGAATCGGATACAACGCTTTCGGATGCCTTTGAATCCGCTCCCGCCTTGTTCTCGGAATGAAAACCCTTAAGCTCCGTCTTCCAGAGTGGTTCGGATGACTGCATGGAAGAACCGGAACCAACAACGGAGATAACCGGAATGGATTCGAGATCGTCATCCTCACCGGTATTGATATCAAAACCTTCATCCTCCTCATCAACACCAATTGCGAGTGTGTTCGATACGACTTCCACATCCCCTTCTAGTGCTTCGATCGTATCATCCGCTTCCGGATTGGAAGACAGCTCTGACAGATACTTCAGACCCTTTGAGTGTTTCTCATCAAACCATGCAGACACGTCGGAACAAAAGGTTCCCTTTGGAAATAAAAACCATGTTTCCGGCAGGACAGCATGCTTGTTATTCGAATCTAAAATATTTAATGCCTGTAACTCCTTCCATTTTTCTTCAATAAAGGAATCCGTCAGAGGATCCGGGACATCGATCTTCTTGATCGCATCTCCGGCTCTGAGCGTAACGTAATTCCTTGCACCGACGTACTCAGGCGGCACTAATACCCAGTCCTTAAGAACCGGATCATAGAATTGCCCCTTCGTTCCGTAATCATCAATTATTGTGATCTTAAAAACATAGATATTGTCATTTGCATCGATCTTGCGATGAATAATATCATTGACTCTCAATTTTCTGAACTCGTCGTAAGTCATTGAATCTACCTCTTTCTATGATTTTTTTGCTGCGATGATTATCAATCGCCAAGCAACTGACTATACATCCGGCGTAATATTTAGCCGCTTTTTTTCATACATACATTACTCCTTTCTTCGTTATATTCTTTACGCGTGTATAGCATATATATATCATACATCCGATATGCCTACAATGCAATAGGACAAATCATTTTTTTCATGGAATTTGTTAGTTGCAGGGGGGTGTGAGGAGTGTGAGAGGATGATAGAAAAAATTTTGCCTATCCCGCATACACAGGATAGGCAAAGGATAGATTATACGGTTTTGAAGGAAGCTGAGAATTTCTGTCTTGCCTCATCAATCTTGTTCTGTTCCGCATCCGGAGTTGGATAGTAGCCTCTGTCGTGCATGGAGCAGAATACATCCTGCTGCATGGCATGTTCATCGGCGAGGATGTCTAACATGGTGGAGCGAAGCCCCTCATGAACACATTCATTTGAACAGGTGTTGAACAGGTTGGTAGCATTTTTCTGGGTTGCCAAAGCATCGCCTAAGATTTCTTTTTCTTGATATTGTTCCATGATATTCTCCTTAACTTAAATGATTATAGAGCTGGTTGAAATGTGACTGGTGTCTTCTGGAAATCTCTTCCATTTCATTTTTGACGGTAGAATCGGTTGCGTGGTCTGCTAACATCTGGAATTTCTTTACCAGCAATTCCTCTTCGGATAGCAGTTCATTGAGTGAAGATAGTTCTTTTTCTGATAACTGACTCATGATTATTCTCCTTTTTCTTTGATTTATGAGGATAGTATGAACAGGAGACGGAAAAAGTATACATAAAACATTTTGTTATGTTTATAATTGATTTTTTAGAATTCGAATGGAGTATGTGAATTTGCTTTTGTCTGCTTTGATGATACATATAATGAATGACATGTTTAATATTAAAAAAAGGGGATATACTTACTAACAGCATGGAACAGAAAGGATGTGTTAGAGTGTATCAGATTGATGAGGAGGCAGCAGGGGAAACATACACGCTGTTGATTCCGGCGATGCTGGATGCCCATTTTCCCTTGCTAAAATATGCCTTTTATTCGGAAGAATACCGTCCGGTCATCATGGAGGAGGCGGAGGGGCTGACTCAAACCGCATTTACGTATGTACAGAATGAATTATGCTATCCGGTCATTCTGATGATCGGCCAGACCTTAAAGGCACTGCAGAGCGGGGAATATGACCTGAACCGGACGGTGGTCTTAGAACCGCAGATCAGGGATGTCTGTCGGGGTGTCAATTATATTCCGATGCTTCGGGATGCTCTGGACAATGCGGGATTTTCGATGGTGCCGGTGTTGTCCCTGAATGTTACAAAGCTTGAGAATATACGGAATCTGCCGGTTACAACCGATCTGCTGCTAAGGGCGGTGGCTGCTGCCTATTATGGAGATCTGCTGATGATCCTCTCGAACCAGACAAAGCCTTATGAAAACCACATCGGGGATACGGAAAGGATTTCCGAAAAATGGAAGAAGACACTGGCAGAGGATCTGAAACACGGGAACCGGTTATCGCTATCCGGTATCAGGGAGCGTTTTTCGGAGATCATACA
>JAFVCQ010000218.1 GCA_017479085.1 Lachnospiraceae bacterium
ATTCCACATCCGTCAAGGAGGCAGGGGATGATTTTACCAGTGCATTAGTGGACGATGTCAGGGGAATGAAGATTGGTATTCCGAAAGACTATCTTGGGGAAGGCCTTGATCCGGAGGTAAAGGAGCATGTTCTGGCAGCGGCTAAGGCGCTGGAGACCAAGGGTGCTGTCATAGAGGAATTTGATTTAAGTCTGGTGGAATATGCGATCCCTGCATACTATATCATTGCTTCCGCAGAAGCAAGCTCGAATCTGGAGCGTTTTGACGGTGTAAAATATGGATATCGGACAGAGCAATTCAGTGATCTTCACAATATGTATAAAAAGACCCGTTCAGAAGGGTTTGGGGCAGAGGTAAAGAGGCGAATCATGTTGGGTTCCTTCGTACTGTCTTCCGGCTATTTTGATGCATACTACATGAAGGCGCTTCGGACAAAAGCGTTGATCAAGCAGGCATTTGACAAGGCCTTTGAAAAATATGATATCCTGTTAGGCCCTGTGGCGCCTACTACCGCTCTGAAGCTTGGCGAATCGTTGAGTGACCCGATCAAGATGTATTTGGGCGATATCTATACGGTTTCGGTGAATCTGGCAGGACTTCCGGGAATTTCCCTTCCTTGTGGCTATGACAGCAAGGGGCTTCCGGTAGGGTTACAGTTGCTTGGAAAGCATTTTGATGAGAAGAGCATGATCCGTGTGGCATATGCATTTGAACAGACAAGGGAATACCAGAGACCTGCATTTGCGGTAGAGAGGGGGCTATAAGATGAGTAAGGCATATGAAACAGTCATTGGTTTGGAAGTACATGTAGAGCTGGCGACAAAGACAAAGATCTTCTGCGGCTGTTCTACGGCATTTGGCGGAGCACCCAATACACATACCTGTCCGGTTTGCACCGGTATGCCGGGTTCTCTTCCGGTTCTGAATAAGGAGGTGGTCAACAAGGCGATTGCAGTCGGTCTTGCAACCAATTGTAAGATCACTCAGAACTGCAAATTTGACCGTAAGAATTATTTTTATCCGGATAATCCACAGAATTATCAGATCTCCCAGCTTTATTACCCAATCTGCCGGGATGGTAAGGTGGAGATTGAAGTGGATGGTAACAGGAAATGGATCGGAATCCACGAGATTCATATGGAGGAGGATGCGGGTAAGCTGATTCATGATCCGTATACGGACAGCTCTCTGGTGGATTTCAACCGTTCGGGTGTACCCCTCATTGAGATTGTGTCGGAGCCGGATATGCGTTCGGCTGAAGAGGTCATTGCGTATCTGGACAAATTGAGAATGACGATCCAATATCTGGGTGCTTCGGATTGTAAGTTGAATGAGGGCTCCATGCGTGCGGATGTCAATCTGTCCATTCGCGAGGTGGGAGCATCTGAATATGGAACCCGTACAGAGATGAAGAATCTGAATTCCTTCAAAGCGATTGCAAGAGCCATTGAGAATGAAAGAGAACGCCAGATCGATCTGTTGGAATCCGGTCAGCCGGTGATTCAGGAGACCAGAAGATGGGATGACACAAAGGAGTATTCCTATGCGATGCGTTCCAAAGAGGATGCACAGGATTACCGTTATTTTCCGGATCCGGATCTGGTACCGATTCAGATCAGCGATGCATGGCTAGAGGAGATCCGCAGCAGACAGCCGGAATTTCGGGAGGAAAAGAAGGTGCGCTATCAGGAGGAGTACGGACTGCCGGAGTATGATGCGGACATTCTGACCGGAACCAAGAAGCTTGCCGATATTTTTGAAGAGACCATTGCACTGGAAGCCAATCCGAAGAAGGTGTCTAACTGGCTGATGGTGGAGACGATGCGTCTGTTGAAGGAGAAGGAGATGGATGCGGAGGATATCACATTTTCGGCTGAAAATCTTGCCAAACTGATCAGGTTGACAGATTCCCAGGCAATCAATTCGACGGTGGCAAAGGAAGTGTTTGAGAAGATCTTTGCAGAGGATATTGATCCGAATCGGTATGTGGAGGAGAAAGGTCTGAAGACGGTCAATGATGAGGGTGCCCTGCGGGAAACGATTGAGAAAGTCATTGCAGAGAATCCACAGTCCGTAGAGGATTATCGAAACGGCAAAGAAAAGGCGATTGGGTTCTTAGTTGGACAGACGATGAAAGCGATGAAGGGAAAGGCTAATCCGGGGATGGTCAACCAGATCCTGAAGGAGCTGTTGTAAGGGCGAACAGCACCTTTGGGCGCAAAGACTTTACCGGGATTCCATTTAATGCTATAATACAGTGCAATGGGAGCTCGGTGGGGATGGTATGACGGATACAGAAGATAGTAGGAGGGAGCACTTGAAAACAAAGGAGATGTAAGAAAGAATGAAGTTAGGATTTATAATCTAGCACTCATTTTCATGTGATTCCATGTATGTTCATAAATCGCTATAAAGTCGAATAAATAAAGGGTTTGCGTGCAATTCAAATTTCATATAGCACCATGTAATTCCATATAGTTCCATAGATAAATGGTGTAAAAATGGTGTAGAGATGGTGTGAAAAAGAGCCTGGTACAAAATACACGATAATTAAATATTTGAATGTTTGCATAGGCACATATGCTTGTAGAAATACGAGTATGTGTGTCTATTCTTATGTTCAAATTTATCAGAGAAATCCCCACACCCAATCACAAAACGTCTGTATG
>JAFVCQ010000219.1 GCA_017479085.1 Lachnospiraceae bacterium
GATTGGACAGAGTATGGAGCCTGCTTTGTCGAATCAGGATGTAGTGCTGCTAAATAAACGTGCCTATATGTTTCAAAGCCCGAAACGTTATGATATCATCGCTTTCAAGCTGAAAGAGGAAACAGACGGATATTTTAACATAAAGCGGATCATTGGTCTGCCGGGAGAGACAATCCAGATCAAGAATGGACGTATTTTTATTAACGGAGATGCATTGACCGATCTGCCGTTTGATGAGTTGATTATGACAGAGGGGACTGCTCTGGACGAACTGACATTAGCAGATGGAGAATATTTTGTGATTGGTGATAACTGCAATAACAGCGAGGATTCCAGATTCGTGAATATCGGCAATATCTCTGAGAAGGAGATTAGTGGAAAGGTTTTTTTTCGAATTTCACCAAGGGGTGAATTTGGCCGGATCGATTAGAAGGAGAGATGGAATATGAAGATTCAATGGTATCCTGGTCATATGACAAAGGCAAAGCGTATGATGCAGGAGGATATGAAGCTGATCGATATTGTAATTGAATTGTTGGATGCGAGGGTGCCTGTCAGCAGTCGGAATCCGGATATGGACACTCTGGCAAATCAGAAGTTTCGTCTGGTGCTGCTGAATAAGTGTGATCTCGCGGATGATCGGACGACTGCACGGTGGGAAAAGTGGTTTCAGGAAAAAGGAATCATGACCGTGACCATCAATGCCAGAGATGGACAGGGAATGAAGACGATTACAGCAAAGGTACAAGAGGCATGCAGGGATAAAATTGAGAGGGACCGTAAGAGGGGGATTATCAACCGTCCGATTCGGGCAATGATTGTGGGAATTCCCAATGTAGGGAAATCCACCTTTATTAATTCCTATGCGAAGAAAGCATGTACGAAGGTAGGGAATAAGCCCGGAGTGACGAAGGGAAAACAGTGGATCAAGATCAACAGGAATGTGGAGCTTTTAGATACACCGGGTATTCTTTGGCCAAAGTTTGAAGATGATATGGTAGGAGAGCATCTGGCATGGATCGGTTCCATCAATGATGAGATTTTACAGAAGGTGGAGTTGTCCTGCGGACTGATTGCCTTTTTGAAAGGACAGTATCCGGAGGTGTTGTCACAGCGATACCAAATAGATGAGTCGTTAGAGGAGGCGGAGATTCTGGCCGCAATTGCACAAAAGCGGGGATGTCTGATGAAAGGAATGGAATTGGATTATGAAAAGGCAGCAGGAATATTATTAGAAGAATTCAGGAATGGCAAGCTTGGAAGAATATCCATTGAGCAGCCGGAATAGGAGAATAGGGATGGCAAAGAGCGCAGAGAAGAAGCAACCTCAGGCTGAACACAAAGAGGATGAACAAAGCGAAGAAGTGAATATTGTAAAAGAAATTGTCGGGATGGTGGCCTATATCGCAGTTGTAATTTTAGCTGTTTGGTTTATTATTACTTTTGTGGGACAGCGTACCGAGGTCAGTGGAAGCTCCATGTATGATACACTGGAGGATCAGGATAATCTGTGGATTGATAAACTGTCCTATCGGTTTCATGATCCGGAGCGGTTTGATATTGTGGTCTTTCCATTTCAAAACGGATCCGTGTACTATATTAAGCGAATCATTGGATTACCGGGAGAAACTGTCCGCATAGGTGAGGATGGAACCATCTATATTGACGGTGAACCACTGGATGAGGATTACGGTTATGAGACAATTTCACCCAATGCGATCGGCAGAGCCGGAGAAGATGTCACGCTTGGTGCGGATGAGTATTTTGTGATGGGAGATAATCGCAATGACAGTAAGGATTCACGCTTTGATGAGGTTGGGAATATCAAAAAGAATGATCTGAAAGGGAAGGCGGTCTTTCGAATCTGGCCGCTTTCCAAATTTGGAACGATTGAGTAGACATACCAATGTCATTTAGTTAAGGATTAGCCAGTGAACAGCTACCGGATATGGTATATGTTTCACAATGCAGGGATATCTGCAGACGTCGGTCCTTAATGAGCAGCCTAAGCTGCGAATTTAGTACCGTTACGTCTGCAGCTAAGCGCGAGCGTGCCCGGAATGGGAAACATATACCATACCCGGTAGCGTCCGGCTTAACTAAATGACATTGGTAGACATACCGGTTGACAGTATGGAAATGGAGATGAGCTATGAAAGATAAGAAAGAAGAACAACAGGAAAAGGCGGAGGTTAATATCGGAAAAGAAGTGTTAGAAATGGTACTCTATATTGCGGTTGTCGCTGTGCTGGTATGGACAATTCATACCTTTGTGGGGGAGCGTACAACAGTAGACGGAAGATCCATGTATGATACGTTGGCAGATGGAGACAGTCTTTGGCTGGATAAGCTGTCCTACCGGTTTCATGATCCGGAGCGGTTTGATATTGTTGTATTTCCGGTACCGGATGAAGGATATTATATCAAGCGGATCATAGGATTGCCGGGGGAAACGATACGGATTGATGAGCAGGGGGTGATCTACATCAATGATCAGCCACTGGATGAATCATATGGATATGAAACGATTGCGCCGGATGAGATTGGCCGCGCAGGACAGGGAGTTGTTTTAGGAGAGGACGAGTATTTTGTGATGGGAGATAATCGGAATCACAGTCTGGATTCCCGCACAGAGGAGGTCGGAAGTATCTCCAGAGACCGGCTTAGAGGAAAGGCTGTACTGCGTATGTGGCCGTTGTCAAGCTTTGGCAAAATCGAGTAAGGATATAGGAAAGGGCTGTTGCATGAAGCTGTCGGATTCGTGCAGCGGCTGCTTTTACATTATAGGGTTGCATGCTGTTACTGGCTAATTCTTGAAGCAATGTCATTGGTAATAAGGGGGATGAACAGAGATATCATGAATAGAGAGAAACGAGAGATGAATATCAACGAGATCAGGACGATTTTGAAAGATGCCTCCGTCAAGGAACTGCCCGCCCTGATTGTGCAGTTTGAAGCTGACAAACGGGCAGGTGTCATAAAACTGGTGGAACAGGCCCGAAAGAGAATACAGGCATTCGAGGCGGAGATCAAACGTACCTATGAAATGAAAACATATGAACGAAAATACGAAAACTGCCGATATATATGTGGAATAGATGAGGTGGGAAGGGGACCACTTGCCGGACCGGTCGTGGCTGCGGCAGTGATTCTTCCGAAGGATGTGGATATTTATTATTTGAATGATTCCAAGCAGCTGTCGGAGAAAAAAAGAGAACAGCTCTATGAGGAAATCATGGAAAAGGCAGTTGCAGTGGGGATTGGCTTTGCGGATGAAGCATGCATTGATGAGATCAATATCTTACAGGCCGATTATATGGCGATGCGGCAGGCAATCAGCAGACTGTCCGTGATACCGGATATTTTATTGAATGATGCGGTGACCATTCCGGGGGTGGACCTGCCACAGGAGGCAATCATCAAGGGAGATGCAAAGAGTGTGTCCATTGCGGCAGCGAGCATTGTGGCAAAGGTGACAAGGGATCGTTTTATGGTGGAGATGGATGGAAGATATCCCGGTTATGACTTTGCAAGCAACAAGGGGTACGGAAGTGCAAGGCATATTCAGGCATTGAAGGAGATGGGGCCATGCGAGATTCACAGGAGAACCTTTATCCGGAATATCATCTGAAGCAATGTCATGAAGATAATATTTTTGCACAGCTTCAAAACTATGAATATGAACAAAAAGGAGGATGGACATGCAGATTGGACACTATATTGCAGAGAATGTGAATTTACAGGATAATGTAAAACTGGAAAATACAAAGACAATAGAACGAAACACTCAGGCGAAATCCTCCAATGAGCTCTCCGGATGGAAGGAGGGGGCAGTATTCAAGGGGGAGATTCTGGATATCACGGGTGATAAGGTAAAGATCGCATTGGATAACAAGGCACAACTGATGGCAAGGTTGCAGGAAGGAGTGGAGCTGGGAGTCGGCGACCGTCTCTTATTCACCGTGAAGGAGAATACAACAAACCAGATTCTGATCAAACCCATGTTTGATTCCCTTTACAGTGCGCAGACACAGGTTTTGGAGAGGGCTTTGGATATGGCGGGACTTTCC
>JAFVCQ010000220.1 GCA_017479085.1 Lachnospiraceae bacterium
ATTGGCGTTTTTATCGGGCCGGAGGGAGGCTTCGAACCATCCGAGGTGGAACAGATTGAAGCGATTGGCGGCAGGACACTATCTCTGGGAAATCGTATCCTGCGAACGGAAACGGCGGGAATGACAGTGCTTTCTCTGCTGATGTTTTTATTAGAGGAGTAAACATATGGAAGTATATTTTGACAATGCGGCAACAACGAGAATCCTTCCGGAGGTCAGGGAAATCATGTTGGAGACCATGGATGAGGAGTATGGGAATCCCTCCTCCATGCATCAGAAAGGGGTTGGAGCGGAGCGCTATATCCGTTATGCAAGGGATGTGATCAGCAGACAGTTAAAGTGTGAACCGAAGGAGATCTGTTTTACATCCGGTGGAACGGAGGCGAACAATCTGGCGTTGATCGGGATTGCACTGGCAAACAAAAGAGCAGGGAATCATATTATCACCACAGGGATTGAACATGCATCCGTGTACAATCCGCTTTTGTATTTGCAGGAATTGGGATTTCGGATCTCTTTCTTAAACGTGGATCGCGGAGGGAAGGTGGATCTGGAGCATCTGAGAGAGCTCCTGTGCAAAGATACGATTCTGGTATCTGTAATGGCAGTGAACAATGAGATTGGTGCGGTGGAGCCTATTGAGGAGATTGCAAAGATGGTGAAGGAATACCGCGAAGAGATCCTCTTCCATGTGGATGCGGTACAGGCATTTGGCAAACAGATCCTGTATCCGAAGCGAATCGGTGTGGATGCCATGTCGGTGAGCGGACACAAGCTTCATGGCCCGAAGGGAAGCGGCGCGCTGTTTGTGGGCAGTCAGGTTAAGATCAAACCCATTCTTTATGGAGGTGGTCAGGAAAAGGGACTGCGTTCCGGAACGGAGAATACAACTGCGATTGCAGGCATGGGAAAAGCATGTGAGATTCTGTACCCGCATTTGACGGAGAATTGTGAGAGGATGAACCGGGTAAAGGAGACACTGATCAGGGGAGCAGTACAGATCGAAGGAGTGGAGAATCATTCCGGCGAAGCGCCTCATATTGCCAGTTTAAGCTTCCGGGGAGTACGGAGTGAAGTGCTGCTGCATGCGCTAGAGGAGCGGGGTGTCTATGTTTCGGCGGGTTCTGCCTGCTCATCCAATCATCCCGCTGTCAGTGGGGTGTTGAAGGCGATCGGGTTAGAAGCAGACCGGTTGGAATCGACCCTGCGCTTCAGCTTTTGTGAAACGAATACCACGGAGGAAGTAGAGTATACGGTAAGGGCGCTGGAGGAACTGGTGCCAATGCTTCGACGGTTCACTAGAAAATAAGATGGAGAGAAGGAGATCATGGAGTATCAGACATTTTTGATTAAGTATGCAGAGATAGGAACGAAGGGAAAGAACCGCTATGTGTTTGAGGATGTTCTGTGCAGACAGATCAAAGAACATGTGGCAGAACTGGGAGAATTCTCGATTCGAAGGGAATATGGAAGAATTTTCTTACAGGCAGAGAGTGCCTGTGATTATGAGGATGTGATTGCAGAATTACAGAAGGTATTTGGAATTGTGGGGATCTGCCCGATTGTTGTAGAACAGAGGATGGAATATGAAGCCATCTGCGAGAAGGCGATTGCCTATATGCAGGAATGTTACGGAAACCGGAAGCTGACCTTTAAGGTGAATACGAGAAGAGCGAACAAGGCGTTCCCGATCCGTTCTATGGAGCTCAACAGTGAGATTGGACATGCCCTGTTGGAGGCTTGCCCGAACCTGCGTGTAGATGTGCATGATCCGGATGTATTGTTACAGATTGAGGTGAGGGATCAGATCTATCTGTATTCTGCCACGATTCAGGGCGCCGGCGGGTTACCGGTGGGAACGAATGGAAAGGCGCTGCTGCTGCTCTCAGGGGGCATTGACTCACCGGTTGCGGGGTACATGATCTCTAAGAGGGGAGTGGAACTGGAGGCGGTTTATTTTCATGCACCGCCCTACACATCAGAGCGCGCCAAACAGAAGGTTGTGGATCTGGCACGTATGGTGTCCGGTTATTCCGGTGCTATCCGGCTGCATATTGTGAATTTTACGGATATACAGCTTGCAATCTATGAAAAATGTCCACATGATGAGCTGACGATTATCATGCGGCGCTACATGATGAAAATTGCAGAGAATCTGGCGAAGAAAAACAACTGTCAGGCACTCATGACCGGTGAGAGTATTGGCCAGGTAGCTTCCCAGACGATGCAGAGTCTGGTGTGTACGAAAGAGGTGGGTACTCTTCCGGTAATCCTTCCATGTATTGGAATGGATAAACAGGAGATTGTGGATATCTCGGAGCGGATCGGCACCTATGAAACTTCCATTCAGCCTTATGAGGACTGCTGTACGATCTTTGTGGCGAAGCATCCGGTGACAAAACCGGTTCCGGAGATCATCCGGCGTTCCGAACAGAACTTGTCGGAAGGGATAGATGGGTTGATGGACAGGGCATTGTCCACCGTGGAAGTGATCGATGTAGCGGTGCGCTGAGCGGTTGCAAATGTATAGACAACCTGTGCAGACAGACATAAAAAAAGGAACCGATATCCGGTTCCCTTCTGCATCAACACTTAGATAATGTATGGCTCTAATGCCTTCAGAATCTCGGTGTCATCCCCTTCTGCATGGATGTTAAGATCAATGGGTTGTGAAATATCTAAACTGAAGATTCCCATGATGGATTTGGCATCGATTACATATCGGCCAGAGACCAGATCAAATTCCGCATCGAACTTAGCAATATCATTTACAAAACTTTTTACTTTGTCAATGGAATTCAAGGAAATTTTGACTGATTTCATACTGCACCTCCTAAATATATAACGATATTAATGCCGGATGGCATCCCTGTTCTTATGATAACGGTTTAAAAAGGAAAAGTCAATACAGAATCAGAGGAAGTTGGAAGAAAAGGAAATAGTGTATGGAGAAAGATAAGATAAGGAAGGCAGCAATCCTGAATCTGGGCTGTAAAGTGAATAAGTATGAGGCCGATGCCATGAAGGACAAACTGCTCATGGCCGGGTATGAAGTGGTGGAGCCACAGGAAAAAGCGGATATCTATATTGTGAATACCTGCTCGGTTACGAATATGGCACAGAAGAAGTCGAGGCAGATGCTGAGACGTGCGAAGAAGATGAATCCGGAGGCTGTGGTTGTGGCAGCGGGCTGTTATGTAAATGCAGAGCATGATGCCCTGCTGAACGAGTTGTTTGTGGACATTGTGGTGGGCAATAACTGCAAAAAGTATATTGTGACGGTGATAGAGGATTTTCTAAAAAAGCGGTCGGCTGACAGCCGGTATCTTGATATCAACCGGACACAGGAGTTTGAGGAGATGGGAAGCCTGCGGGCTTTTCATATGGATCACACGAGAGCATATATCAAGATACAGGATGGCTGCAACCAGTTTTGCTCGTACTGTATCATCCCCTATACCAGAGGCAGGGTGCGAAGCCGCAGACCGGAATATATCTTAGAAGAGATCCGGGGACTGGCGAAGCAGGGGGTGAAGGAATTTGTGTTGACCGGTATCCACATATCTTCCTATGGAACAGACTGGAAGGATGGGAATATGCAATATGATGATGTGACGTCAGGACAGGAGAATGGACAGATGGTCTTACCCAAAAGACAGGGGGTTACAGGGCTGTCCGACCTGATTCGAGAGATTACTGCAATACCGGAGGTGGTTAGAATTCGACTGGGCTCCCTGGAGCCGAGGATTGTGACGGAGGAATTTTTGACAGAGCTTGAGAAGAATGATAAGTTCTGTCCGCATTTTCATCTGTCGCTGCAGAGTGCCTGCAATGCCACTTTAAAAAGAATGAACCGAAAATATACGATCGAGGAATTCATGGAGATATGTGGAAGAATCAGAGCGCATTTTGAGCGTCCTGCAATCACGACAGATGTGATCGTGGGCTTCCCCGGAGAGACAGAAGAGGAGTTTGGTATGACGCTTGCGAATCTGAGGGAACTGGCCCTCTATGAAATCCATGTGTTCAAATACTCTGTGAGAACCGGAACCGTGGCAGCAAAGCTTCCGAATCAGGTATCGGAAGAAGTAAAGGGGATGCGCAGTGATATTTTATTAAGACTGACTGCACAACAGAAAGAGGCCTATGAGCGGAGCATGAAGGGATATGTGGATGAGGCACTGTTTGAGGAGGTTTCTGCAAATGAGGAAATGCTCGCACAGTGCGCGGAAGTGACAAGACCGGAGGAGGTGGATACCGGAGACGTGTTGTCTTCTTTGCTGCATCGGGAGGAAACTTATTATATAGGACATACAAGGAGATATGTGAAGGTGAAGCTGTTGGCAGAGGATTCTATGATTAACAGAGTTGTAAAGGTGAAATTTATGTGAATTTACAAGGATTGTACCAAATTTCTGAGGAAATATGGTATAGTTATGTAAGATACGACTTGCAACTTTTGGAAATTTATATTATCATATAGATATCGAGATAAGGACGTGATGATATTATGAATAATCAGAATACATTTAATACACAGTTTGTAGAAGTGGTGAAGGATAATAATTTACCGGTAGCCGAGATTCTCGAACAGGTTTATATTGCACTGTCAGAGAAGGGGTATAATCCGGTGAATCAGATCGTAGGCTATGTAATGAGCGGGGATCCGACTTATATTACAAGCTATAAGAATGCAAGAAGCCTGATTATGAAGGCAGAGAGAGATGAGATTATCGAGGTCCTGTTACAGAATTATATTGAAACAAGACTGAAGTAATGGGAGATACGGGATGCGGATTTTAGGACTGGATTATGGAACGAGGACGGTTGGGGTGGCTGTTAGTGATGAATTGGGAGTGACAGCCCAGCCGGTTATGACCATAGAACGGAAGTCGGAGAATAAGCTGCGAAAGACCTTGGCTAAGATTGAGGAGATTATCGACGAGTATAAGGTTTCTTTTGTTGTGCTTGGATATCCTAAGAATATGGATAATACGATTGGACCGAGGGCGCTGGCGACAGAAGTCTTTAAGGAGCATATTGAGCGGCGGACGGGACTTCGGGTAATCCTTCAGGATGAACGGTTATCAACAGTGGAATCGGAGCGGATATTGATGGAAGCAGGTGTTAGACGGGAGAACCGGAAGGAATTTGTGGATAAGATGGCAGCGGCGGTCATTTTACAGAGCTATCTGGATTCCATGAGACAATAATCATGCCCTTATTTTGAAAAAGTACAGCAGTTTTGGCAGGAATCGAATTGGTGATGCAAGGCATGGATCAATCGCTGCGGGGACAGGAAGGTGGACAAATTGGATACGATCAAGCTTACGGTGGATGACGGAGAGGATGTCGAGTTCTTTGTATTGGAGCAGACACAGTTGATGGGGGTTCACTACTATTTAGTGATGCCTTCCGGAACACAGGAGGATGAATGTTATATTCTCAAAGAGAGTGCAGAGGGAACGGATGATGTGTTCAGCGAGGTTACATTTGTGGAGGACGAGGAAGAGTTAGAAGTGCTCTATCCTGTTTTTAAGGAGTTATTAGAAGATAGTGATATGGAGGTAGAATTTTGAAAGTGAATGTGAAAAAGGGGGAGCCGGGAAAGAAGAATCAGGCAGACAAGGCTCCTGGCGTGAAGATTATTCCTTTGGGAGGATTGGATCAGATCGGCATGAATATTACTGCGATTGAGTATGAGGATACGATCGTTGTAATCGATTGCGGTCTGGCATTTCCGGAAGAGGATATGTTGGGAATCGATCTGGTGATACCGGATGTTTCCTATTTGAAGGAGAATGCAGGCAAGGTGAAGGGTTTGGTGGTGACTCATGGTCATGAGGATCATATTGGAGCGATTCCTTATGTGGAGAAGGAACTGAGCATGCCGATCTATGCGACGAAGCTTACGATGGGGTTGATTGATAATAAGCTTCGCGAACATAATCTGTTGAACAGTGTCAAGCGCAAGGTGGTACGACATGGGCAGACGATCAATCTGGGAAGCTTCCGGATCGAGTTTATTCGTTCGAATCATTCGATCGTGGATTCGTCCGGTCTGGCGATCTATACGCCGGCGGGAATTCTGGTGCACACAGGTGATTTTAAGGTGGATTTTACACCGGTATTTGGGGAGACGATCGATCTGCAGCGGTATGCAGAGCTGGGCAAGAAAGGGGTACTTGCATTGATGGCTGACTCCACCAATGTAGAGAGACCGGGATTTACACCGAGTGAGAAGAAGGTGGGGCGTACCTTTGATATCTTATTTTCGGAGAATAAGAACAGCAGGCTGATCATTGCTACGTTTGCATCGAATGTGGATCGGGTGCAGCAGATCATCAATACGGCAGATAAGTATGGCAGGAAGGTTGTGATCGAAGGCAGGAGCATGGTGAATGTGATCAATACTGCATCCGAGCTTGGTTTCATACAGATTCCGGACAACACATTAATTGGACTGGAACAGATGAAGAACTATCCGGATGAGCAGATTGTGCTGATCACAACGGGAAGTCAGGGAGAGAATATGGCTGCGCTTTCCAGAATTGCGGCGAGTATTCATAACAAGATAAGCATTACTCCCGGGGATACCGTAATCTTAAGCTCCAGTCCGATTCCGGGCAATGAGAAGGCGATCAACCGGATCATTAACGAGCTTGAGATGAAGGGGGCGAAGGTGATCTTTCAGGATACCCATGTTTCCGGACATGCATGTCAGGAGGAGTTGAAGCTGATCTACGCTTTGACCAAACCGAAGTATGCGATTCCGGTTCATGGGGAGTACAGGCATCTGAAGCGCCATGCAGAGCTTGCGATGGAGATGGGAGTAGAGAAGGATCACGTGGTGATATTGAACAACGGAAGTGTTCTGGAACTATCCGATCAGCAGGCAAAGACGGTGGGACACGTTACATCCCAGGGGATTCTGGTGGATGGTCTGGGTGTTGGAGATGTGGGCAACATTGTGTTAAGAGACAGACAGCACTTGTCACAGAATGGCCTGATCATTGTGGTGGTAACCTTGGAAAAACACAGCAATCTGTTGGTGGCAGGCCCGGACATTGTATCGAGAGGATTTGTCTATGTACGGGAATCTGAGAATCTGATGGAAGAGTGCCACGATATTGCTGAGGAGGCATTGAACCGCTGTCTGGAGCATAAGATAACAGACTGGGGGAAGATTAAGACATCTATCAAGGATGATCTGGGAGAATTTTTGTGGAGGCGGACAAAACGGAATCCGATGATTCTTCCAATCATCACAGAGGTGTGACACGGGAAGGAGATTGGCATGACAGAGGCGGCTTTGGAACTGAATCAGATCATTAGAGGCAGTGAGGAATACCATCGTTATCAGCAGGCAGTGAAAGCGGTGAAGGAGGAGACGGAGTTATATCAGGCGATGAACACATTCCGCAGACGCAATTATGAGCTGCAGAGTCGGGATGACGGGGTGAACCGGTATCATGAGATTCACAATCTCAGCGTTGAGTTTGAACATATTCTGAGCAATCCGCTGGTGAATGAGTTTCTGGTGGCAGAGCAGATATTGTCAAGAAAACTGCAACAGATATATGAGGTGATTGCAGATGGTCTGGAATTGGATTATGATTATATGGAATAGGATGATAATATGGGAGACAGAGACAAGATTGCAAATGTCATATTAGGAATCAGCGTTCGTGTTTTATTGAATGTGGTGATGCTGTTCGTTCTGGTACAGGGATTTGGAACGGGATACCGCTTTTCCTACAAATTATTCAGTGATATTCCGTATCGCTCGGGTGCAGCGGAGGAATACAAGATTACGATTGAAGAGGGAAGCAGTGTATTGGCCATTGGCACTCTGTTGGAGGAACGGGGCGTGGTAGATGGCAGGTATCTGTTTGCTGCGCGGGCATATCTGGGACGATATAACGGACGTATGCTTGCAGGCACCTATACGCTGGGGCCCGCCATGTCACCGGATCGAATTTGTCAGATTCTGTGTGGTATGCAAAGTGAGGAGACGTCATGATCGTAGATGAGAGGATTACATCGTTTATTCATTCCATGAGCCGGGATGAGACGGGTGTGATTGGAGAGATTGAGAGACAGGCTTTAGAGGATGAGGTTCCGATCATCCGGAGGGAGACGAAGGAGTGGATGAAGACCATGCTGCTGATCAAGAGACCGGAGAAGGTTTTGGAAGTGGGGACGGCAGTGGGCTTCTCTGCTATTTATATGAGTCAGTTTCTTCCGGAGGAGGGACATATTACGACGATTGAGAAATGGGAGCCCCGTATCGAACAGGCGAATGCAAACTTCAAAAAAGCGGGAGTGGAGGATAAGATCACACTGCTAGAGGGAGATGCGGCATTGATTCTCGGAGAGCTTACCGAACAGTATGATCTTATTTTTATGGATGCGGCAAAGGGGCAGTATATTCACTTTCTGCCGGATGTGATCCGCCTGTTAAAGCCGGATGGGGTCTTGATATCGGATAATGTGCTGCAGGATGGAGAGGTGTTGGATTCAAGGTATGTGGTAGACCGCAGAAAGCGCACGATTCACAGCCGGATGCGGGAATATCTGTATACCCTGAAACATCATGAACAGTTAGAGACGTCGATTCTGCCCTTGGGGGATGGAATCGCATTGTCGGTGCGGTGTGAACGGAAGCGGCCTTGATCCATGTGTGGTATTCGCGGCATATGGGGTCCGGCTGTGAGGAGAAGGAGACCTATGAGAGAGATAGAATTGTTGATTCCG
>JAFVCQ010000221.1 GCA_017479085.1 Lachnospiraceae bacterium
CAGAGTTCTTCCTGCCAGCTCCATTTCAAACTTTTTTTACATATCTTTTCTCCTTACACAATTATTCCAATGCTATCTAGTATAACATAACTCCCCTCTTTTGAAAAGGAAAAATTAAAAAGAACGACCGGTACCGCAAAGTTATACCTGCGACACCGGTCGTTTCCTTCCGTATAGCTTATGCCATCCTATTTTCTTAAACCTAAGCTCTCAATCAGAGTTCTGTACCGCTCAATATCGACCTTCTTCAAGTAAGCTAACATGTTCCTTCTCTGTCCAACTAACTTAAGAAGTCCTCTTCTGGAATGATGATCCTTCGGATGCGCTGCAAAATGATCCTGAAGATCTACGATTCTGGCTGTCAGCAATGCGATCTGCACCTCCGGTGAGCCAGTGTCATTTGCACCTCTGCCGTACTTCTCAATGATTTCCTTCTTCTGCTCTGATGTTACCATACCGGTATCCTCCTTCATACTAATAATCGCCGGTCACCCAGACAAAGGTCGGAGTGTCCTGAATCTGAGTAACGGGTTAACACACGTTGGTATGATAGCACAGAATTCCTGCTTTGTAAACATTTTACCGCATTTTTTGATAAAAATACCGGATTCCTTCCATTGTAGCTGTCATATTCAACAACAATGCATCCAGAATTGTAATGGCCGCCATCGCCTCCACGACAACTACTGCACGCGGCACCACGACCGGATCATGCCGGCCCTTTATGGATATCTCAATTTCCCCGCTGTCTTTGTTCACTGTACGCTGCTGCTTTAAAATCGATGGCGTAGGCTTAAAGGATGCCCGCAGAAGAATATCGGAACCGTCACTCATACCTCCTAATATTCCTCCTGCGTGATTGGAACACTTTGTAATCTTCTGCGATTCATCGAAACAGAATCCATCATTATCCTCCGATCCTGTCATCACAGACACCTGCTTACCATCTCCAACCTCCACACATTTGACTGCACCGATCGACATCAGCGCTTTCGCCAGATTGGCGTCCAGCTTTTCAAATACCGTATCGCCCAAGCCCGCCGGAACTCCCTTTATCACCGCCTCCACACAGCCGCCAACGGAGTCATGCGCCTTTGACATCTGAATCACATACTCTCCGGCCTGCCCGGCAGCCCGGGCATCCGGCATATAGAGCGGATTCCGAAAGATCTCTTCTGCATCAAAGCGCGTCCTGTCGATACTAACCGGCCCAATCGAAGATGTGTACGTCAAAAATGAAATTCCAATCTGATTCAGAATCTTGGCTGCCACCGCTCCGGCTGCTACCCGGGCTATCGTTTCCCTTGCAGAGGAACGCCCTCCGCCCCGATAATCACGAAATCCATATTTGGAATCAAACGTATAGTCCGCATGTCCCGGCCGGTAACAGGATGCGATCTCGCTGTAATCCTTCGACTGTTGAGACTTGTTATGCACGATCATTGAGATCGGTGTTCCGGTGGTGCGTCCCTCAAACACACCCGAGAGGATCTCTACCGCATCCTCCTCATTCCTCGGTGTGGAGTAGATGGACTGTCCCGGTCTTCTTCTGTTCAAATATGGCTGAATGTCTGCCTCGCTAAGCTCCAGCCCCGCCGGACACCCGTCAATCACCACACCAACTGCCTTTCCATGCGACTCACCCCAAGTTGATATTTTAAAAATTGTCCCCAATGTTGATCCTGCCACTTTATCCTCCTTACTTCACCTGTATCACAATTGCCGCCCAGTATTCGCATCCCTGTTGGTCTACATATCTGCCAATACTAATATTATCTGCCTTCGGCTGCAGTAAAATACTGCTATTGGTATCAGCCAGCCAACTGTCAGCCACCGCTGTTCCCGATTTCTGTCTGCCCCACAGAATACATTCCCCGCTCCAGTGTGCAGATACCGGATAGTCTCTTATGAGAATCGTGCTGTACTGCGTGCCATCCGGCCGGACATGAGAAGCATTCTTTGCAAGCTCCTGTGCCCGCAGGGAAGCTGCTAACGATAAATTCGAATACGTCTGGTACGTCAGAGGATCATATCCCTTCAGAAGCCGACGGATGTTAATATATTTGGCTGCCTGCTCCTCTTCTGTTCCTGTGTATTGAAGAGTTCCATTACCGGAGAAATAATAGGAGAGATTCCCCAACACAATATTGGCACCTGATATCCGTTTCCCTTCTCCGTCAAAATAATAGATATTCTGCCCTATCGCCTGAAGACCGGTCTGAACCACACCACTGTTATCCAGATAATAATATTGGTTCCTGTATTTCAGCCACCCCGTAACCATCACACCTTTTTTGGTGAAGTAATACTTTTTCTTCTGAATCGTCTGGAACCCTGTCACACGCACACCGGATTTATTGAGATAATATCGTTTTCCGTTATATTTCAGCCATCCTGTCTTGCGATATCCTTTTTTGTCAAAATAATAGTACTTTCCCTTAATCTTCACCCACTGATTCTTATAATATTGTGTCCCTGACACATTCTTTGTATATCGATATCCATGTTCATTCTTCACCCACTTTGCCTCTGCTGTCCGGAATGGGAGCAGCAGCATGACCAAAAACAGAATTCCGATTCTGAACCCTTTGTGATGACTCTTTGTTTTTCTATTCTGTTTCATATATACCTGACCTTTCCTGTAATATATATTGTGATTCGGTTACTGTTCAGTGGCCAATGTCATTTAGTTAAGCCGGACGCTATCGGGTATGGTATATGTTTCCCATTCCGGGCACGCTTGCGCTTAGCTGCAGACGTAACGGTACTAAATTCGCAGCTTGGGCTGCTCATTAAGGACCGACGTCCGCAGATAGCCCTACATAGTGAAACATATACCATACCCGGTAGCTGTTTACGGGCTAATCCTTAACTGGATGACATTGGTTCAGTGGCTTCCCTGACTGTATGGTGCAGCTTTTTACTCTGCTAACACAAACAGTATATCATAGTAACAGATCTCATCCTGCTGATGAACACCCAGACCAACCTCGGTCACATCTGCCTCTGACAATACCATTGCCAGATTCGCATCCTTTTGCATATCGGAACACAACCGTTCCAGATCATAGCCCTCAACACCCCCATATGAAAACTCATATCCACCGGAGCATTTCACTCCCCGGTTCTTCAGCAAGCGTTCCACGGCATCCCCCTCGTCCGTGTCATATCCATTCACCAGAGCAGCCGACCGGAGCATTGCACAGGCTTGTACCTTTGTGTTCATCAATATATTTGACAGTCCCTTATCCTTACGGGTCTGAAAAATATACTGATATACCGGATACAAAGCAGTCGCATTCTCATCCACACTGCCATCTGAATTAAAAATATACGTCACACCGTCAATCTCCATCACTGCGTCACTGACTCTGGCTCCATCCTCATTTAAATAATAGCGATACCCATCAAGTGTCAGAAAACCTGTCCGTACAACTCCCTGTTCATCTGCATAATACCAATTACCCTCAAATTGGAACCAGCCGGTAACCAGCTTGGCATCTGCTCCAAAGTAATAGCGATTCCCTTCATATTCCACAAATCCGGTCTGAAGCTTTCCGGTATCATCCGCTATGTAAAAGACTTTTTTTGTCTTGATGATGCCGGTCTGCACAACTCCCTTTTTGTCTGCATAGTAATATGCATCCTCAGCCTCTACATAGAATTTTCCCTTTACCAGATAACCGTCTTTATCAAAATAATACCGTTTGCCATCTATCTCGGAAAACCCCGTTGCATAATTGCCGCCTTCTAATTCATACTTTGTTCCGTTGCCACTCTCTATCCATGAAGCCAGCGACGGATGCCCCAATAACAATACACCTGCCGCCATCGAAAGGCCGGATAGCAGGAGCATGGAACGCTTTATGAGATGTTGTTCTGTTTTTCGTTGTTTCATTGCGATCTCCTCATTTATCCTGTATGTTGTCCAATGTCATTTAGTTAAGCCGGACGCTACCATGTATGGTATATGTTTACCAATGCCATTTAGTTAAGCCGGACGCTACCGAATATGGTATATGTTTCCCATTCCGGGCACGCTTTCGCTTAGCTGCAGACGTAACGGTACTAAATTCGCAGCTTAG
>JAFVCQ010000222.1 GCA_017479085.1 Lachnospiraceae bacterium
CCTCTGCGAGGCATCATCAGCGAGGCGCGCCGCACATTTTGGCATTCCTGTCAACTTCTTTTTGAAAAAAGTTGGAGGAATTTTGAAAACAAGGATCAGAAAAGCCGCATTTTATGCGGCCTGAAGATTCCGAGAGACTATTAAAGATGAATGGAGGGAGGGACACCGGGAGCTGTGTGTCTATCTGATCGGATCGTGCTCACGGTTTCTGGAGGGGGTTCTGCAGGATTATTTCTACGACTTTTTTGAGGATGAGGACTGATAGAGCTGGAGTAACAAGAGCCGGGTCTGTCTGAACTATTGGATAGTTCGGATGGATCCTGCTTTTTCGGTTATTGACTAACGAACGAACGTTAGGTATAATGCATGATGTAAATCAGCATAACTACTATTTTGGAAAGAGGGAGATGGGCATGGAAAAGAGCAGCACACGGGAAGAAATACTGGAGGCAGCGCTGGATCTCTTCGCTGTGAACGGATATGAAGCAACCAGTATCTCGCAGCTCGCTGATGCGGTAGGCATCCGTAAGGCATCCCTTTACAGCCACTTTGCCAATAAACAGGATATCCTGGATACTGTCGTCGAAACCGTTCTGAAAGGATATGCCGACCATTCGATTTTTGTACGTGCCGACTGGGATGATTTGGAATTCACAAAAGATAAGAGCGGCATGACGGCAGAAGATGTGGCTAAGCTCATACAGGGACAGATGCGCTACATCCTGCATGATCCGCACATCAGCAAAGGCAGGAAGCTGCTCATGATCGAGCAGTTCCGAAATCAAGAGCTGGCCGGGCTGCAGACAAAGCAGAATTATGAAGATGTCCTGCACTATTTTGCGGGAATGATGAGTTTCCTGATCCGTGAGGGAACCTTAAGAAATGCAGACACTGAGATCATGGCCGCGCAGTTTTCGTCTCCGATCACCGTCTGGATCAACCTGTGCGACCGGGAACCGGAGCGGGAAGGCGAAGTAATGGAACTGGTCAGGAAACATGTTATGCAGTTTTTTGAGATCTATCGGAAATGATCCGGGGCCATGATCAACAGATCTGCAAATAACTGGTCAGTCCGGAAACGGACGGCCAGTTTTCTTACCAGCACATGGCTAACGAACGATAGGATGCAAAGGAGGAATGGTAATGAGAAATAAGGGGGTGCGGATGCAATGAATAACAAAGCGCTTGTCGTGATCGACATACAGAATGATATTACAAAGCATTACAGGGATATTATTGACAATATCAATTCCGCTGTCGACTGGGCAGAGGAGCAGAGAATGACGGTCATTTATATCAAGCACAACAACCTGTCCGCCGGTACGCGCACCTTCAAGCCTGGCACAAAAGGAGCAGAGCTTGTGCCGGAACTCAAGATTGCCTCTGATCTTATTTTCGTTAAGACAAAGGCCAATGCTTTGACCAGCGAGGCATTTTCAGAATTCATCCAGTCGAAGGATATCAGGGAGTTTTACATTACCGGTGCTGATGCCACTGGTTGTGTGAAATCCACCTGTTTCAACATGACAAAGGCTGGATATGCCGTTCATGTCATCTCCGATTGTGTGACCAGCTATGACATAAAGAAGATGCCGGAAATGCTTGCCTACTACACGGACAAGGGCTGTGAAGTCAAGAACCTTGCCGCCTATATGGGATCCTGACGGATATGGTATTTGAGGAAGTGAGACCATTTTGAACAATATTTTTTACGAAATGATATTTAAGAGGAAGTCATTTCATACTTTCAGAAATGTTGGAAACGAATCAATCAGTATAGACGAACTTAACGATATACAACATGCATATTCA
>JAFVCQ010000223.1 GCA_017479085.1 Lachnospiraceae bacterium
CGGTGACGATCACGGCGGATGTGGAGGATTTTTCATTGGGGGCAATCTATACAGTGGCCAGCTCGGATGAATTTACCGATATTGAGCTGGAGGATGACAGTGATATCAATGATGTAGAGAAGGCAGTGGACGATCTGGCGGATGCGACAGATGAACTGCTGTCCGGTTCCGGGGAGCTGTCAGATGGTCTGGCTACCTTACAGGATAGCTTTCAGCAATATGCAAGTGGTGTGGGAGATGTGAAAAAAGGCGCCTCGGATCTGGCAGATGGAGCAGGACAACTGGCAGATGGAATTTCAAAATACACACAGGGAGTCAAATCTCTGACCGATGGAACGAATCAGTATGTCAGCGGAACCCAGAGTCTGGTTGCCGGCGTGAACAGTTATGTAGAGGGAGAAAAGCTGATTGACAGTGGAGCTGCTGAATTGTATACTAAGACAAAGGATTTTCCGGCACAGTACAGTCAGTTTTCGGAAGGCCTGAACAGCTATATCAATGGTGTGAATCAGATTGTGAATACAGATAACACACAGGCATTGGCTGCCGGATCACAGCAGGTGGCAGCCGGAATCGATCAGGTCAGCCAGACGCTTGGAAGCTTGAAAGAATCGGTGGCTGCTCTTTCGCAGGCAGAGAACCTGACGGATGAGCAGAAGGTGGCACTTGCTACGGTGGCACAGACCATAGCTGCTCTGGAGGGATCGACTGCAAAGGATTCCCCGTTAGGGCAGGGGGCAGCTACTCTTGCCGGCACGATGGCAGTCTTGAACGAAAAGGCACCGGACCTTGCGAATGGCGGGGCATCCTTAAAGACTGCTGGTACAGCGATTGGAGATGGCATTACGGGTGTGACTACGGGAATTTCCAGTCTGTATGACGGTGTGAAGAAATTAAGTGCCAACAAT
This sequence comes from Lachnospiraceae bacterium, assembly GCA_017479085.1. Taxonomy (GTDB): domain Bacteria; phylum Bacillota; class Clostridia; order Lachnospirales; family Lachnospiraceae; genus CAG-590. The sequence continues at coordinate 909 of JAFVCQ010000223.1, forward strand.
GACGCATTGTTAAGCGGAGCCAATACACTGAATGAGAAGGGCAATCTCCTCACATCCGGTGCAGGACAATTGACAAGCAGTACGAAAAAGCTGACCTCTTCTGCTAACCAGCTATCGGCAGGTGCTGCGAAGCTGAGCAAGGGTGCGTCCAAGCTGAATGATGCCACAAAGGATGTCAGTGACGGTGTAGATAAGCTGTCCGACGGTTCCGTAGAGCTATATAATGGAGTGAACAAATTCAAGCTGGAGGGAACCGGAAAGCTGCAGGATGAATATAACGAAACAATCAAGACCGTCATCAATCGCTTCCAGTCTTTGACAGGTGATGCAGATCAGTATAAGTCCTTCTCCGGTATTGCAGATGGCATGGATGGCAAGGTAAAGTTTATTTTCCAGACAGCCGGAATATCGAATGATGACAAATAGTGTTTTGTGTTCCGGATGGGAATGTGTCCGCATGGTTTGCTATTTGATCATACGACAAAGGGATACAGGAGGAAGCTTTTCAGAAATCGAAGGTACTGGAGGTGCAGGATGGGAAAAGTGGAGGAAAACAAAAGACTGAAAAAGGATGCCATTGTGAATTCTGCTTTTTCATTATTCATTCAGAAAGGGATCAATGAGACCTCAATTGCGGATATTATGAAAAAGGCAGAGCTGGCGAAAGGCACCTTTTACCTGTATTTTAAGGATAAGTTTGAGGTCAGGGATTATCTGGTCCGGAAAAAGGCAACCCAGATCTTTGAGGACGCTTATCATACGATGGAACAAAGCGATGTGGTTGAATTTGATGATAAGATTATCTTCTTGGTAGATCATATGTTGAATCAGTTAAATGACAATAAGATTCTGCTTCGTTTTATTTCAAAGAATCTGAGCTGGGGAATTTTCCGGCACGCAATTCAGAACATGTCGGGAGAGAGGGGGTTAAATGCAGAGGATTGTATGAAGCAGATGTTTGAGGAATCGGATCTCAAGTTTCGCAATCCGGAAATGCTTTTGTTCATGATCATTGAGCTGGTCAATTCGACAGCGCATAATGTGATCCTGTACCGGCAGCCGGTAGAGTTGCCGGAATTAAAAGAATATCTGTATCCCCTGATCCGTCGGATGATTCGCGATTTTACCATTGAAGAATCGGAACTTGTGATGGTATAACAAAGGCTTTGTAAGCTGGAAACCTCTGTATTGTGTAAAAACGATACAGAGGTTTTTTGCATATTTTCATAAGAGGTAAAATATTTTATGAAATGGGTTGACAAATGCCCGATATGGAATATAATGATATTTGCCTATGGAAAATATTGAATAGGGAAAATGTTGCAGTGAGAAAATGTTGTAATGCGAAACAGTGAAAAGAAGGGAATGAGATGAAGACAATTATAGCGGAGTTTTTTCAGGTATTGCACCGATCTCACGTGTGCAGGCCCAAGTTTATGGGAAAGGGTGATCTCTCCAACATGGAATTTATGATGCTTGTAGGGATATCCCATATGCTGCAGGAAAAGAGTGAGGAGCAGGATGTGAACAGCCATTCAGGCTGCCTGAATGGGAAGGCAGGGATTACACTGGGGGAGTTGACTGAGTCTGTTGGAATGTCGATGTCAGCGGCCTCTAAGAAGATCAGTATTCTGGAAAAAAAGGGGTTGCTGCGAAGACAGACCTCACAAACTGACCGGCGCAATGTGTATATTACGCTGACCCCGGAAGGGGAAGCATTATGTGAGAAGGAGCGGGTGAAGAGGGACCGGTGGTTGACGGAGGTGATCCGGCGACTGGGAGAGGAGGATGCCCGCAAGCTGATCGATCTGTTGAACCGGGTATTTGATATTATGGAACAAATGGAGCGGGAGTGCAAAGAAGGGAGTGATTGGATTGATTAAAATATTAAAATTTGCAAAAAAGCTCTGGTATGTGATGATCATGATACTGCTGCTTCTGGTAGTACAGGCATATTGTGAACTGACACTGCCGGGTTATACATCCGATATTGTGGATGTGGGAATCCAGTATAAGGGAGTGAAGTATCCGATACCGGAGGAGATGTCGGAGGAAACCTATGAGAATCTCAGTCTGTTTTTGGATGATACGGATCTTGAGGTTGTGAATCGCAATTACAAAAAGGAACAGGATTGTTATAAGGCAGATCTGGATGCATTGGAGGAAGAGGAGCTTACAAGGTTGGAGAATGCGATGCTGCAGTCAGAGATGCTGGTCTTTTTGTTCACATCCGATAGTGAGGAAGCGATTGCAGTACAGAAGCAGATGACAGAGGCGATGGGAATGTCACAGACAGAGGGGAATCTGATGGAGGTTCTGCATACATTGCCGGAGGAGGCCATCGCATCCATGAAAGCATCCATAGAAGAGAAGCTTCAGGAATATCCGGATTATATGGCGGAGGCGATGGGAATCCAGTTTGTGACGGCTGAATATGAAAGAATGGGCAGGGATATGGAGGCCTATCAGATGGACTACATGAAGTCAATGGGATTCCGGATGCTGATCATTGCCGTTGTGGCTATGTTCGCCAGCGTCATGGTGGGATTTCTATCCTCGAAGCTGGCAGCATATACTGCAAAGGATATCCGGGGAAAGGTGTTCTCCAAGGTGATGGGGTTTTCCAATACAGAGATGAACCAGTTTTCCACCTCATCGTTGATTACGCGTTGTACCAATGACGTGCAGCAGATTCAGATGGTATTGACGATTCTGTTCCGGATGGTGGCATTTGCGCCGATCATGGGACTGGGAGCTGTGTTCAAGGTTCTGCGTACCACTACATCGATGGCATGGATTATTGCTTTGGCAGTGATCGCAGTTTTATTGGTGGTGGCTGTTTTGATGCTGGTCGCAATGCCCAAGTTTAAGATCATGCAAAAACTTGTAGATCAGTTGAATCTGGTGGCAAGAGAGATCCTGACCGGTCTTCCGGTAATACGGGCCTTTGGCCGGGAGGAAAAGGAAGAAAAGCGGTTTGAGGATGCCAGCAGAGAATTGATGAAAACACAGTTATTTACATCCAGAGCTATGGTTATGATGATGCCGACGATGATGTTTATTATGAATGGAATCAGTGTCCTGATCATATGGGTGGGAGCGAATCAGATTGATACCGGAACGATACAGGTAGGGGAGATGATCGCATTTCTTACGTATGCCATGCACATCGTGATCAGCTTTCTGATGATCTCAATGGTGTCGATCATGCTCCCGAGAGCCAGTGTGGCTGCAGAGCGTATTGACGAGGTGTTGGATTCTGAGACACAGATCATCGATGCAGAGGATCCGGTAACCCTGCCGGAGAATGGAACAGGGGAGGTTACCTTTTCTCATGTATCTTTTCGGTATCCGAATGCGGAGGAGGATGCTTTGACCGATATCGATTTTACGGCAGAAGCGGGAAAGACGACGGCGATCATTGGCAGTACGGGCTGTGGAAAGTCCACGCTGGTTCATCTGATCCCGCGGCTGTTTGATGTATCACAGGGCAGTATTACGATTGACGGTGTGGATATTCGAAAGGTGAGAATGAAGGAGCTGCGGGAAACAATCGGTTTTGTTCCGCAGAAGGGAACCCTGTTTTCCGGTACAATCGCCTCGAATATCTGCTTTGGAAATGTGGAGGCCACGGAGGAAGAGATGAAGGAGGCTGCCCGGATTGCACAGGCAGATTCGTTTATCCGGGAAAAGGAAAAACAGTATGAATCCGAGGTGGCACAGGGTGGTAATAATGTGTCCGGTGGACAGAAACAGCGTCTTGCTATTGCAAGAGCCATCGCAAAACAACCGAAAATCTATGTATTTGATGACAGTTTTTCTGCATTGGATTATAAAACAGATGCAGCGCTGCGAAAGGCTTTGCACGAAAAAGTAGGAGGAGCAGTGGTTTTGATCGTCGCACAGCGTATCAGTACGATTCTGCATGCAGACCGGATTCTGGTGTTAGAGGACGGAAAGATCGTTGGACAGGGGACGCACGAGGAGCTGCTCGCCGGGAATGAGGTTTATCAGCAGATTGCCGCATCCCAGATGTCGAGAGAAGAACTAGAGGGAAAGGGGTGCTAAGACATGGAAGAGAATAGATGGAAGCAGCAACGGCGACCGAAACGAATGGGTGGTCCGCAGGGAATGGGACCGGTAGAAAAGGCAAAGGATTTTAAGGGCTCCATGAAGAAGCTGCTGCAATATGTATCCCAATATCACTTGGCTTTGATTCTCGTAGTCATATTTACAACGGGTTCGACGATCTTTAATATCGTGGGGCCAAAGATCCTGGGAAAGGCTACGACGGAAATCTTTAACGGACTGATGCGGAAGGTACAGGGGCAGGGAGGAATCGATTTTACAAGGATACGACAGATTCTGCTCATCATGCTTGTGCTGTATCTGGTCTCTATGGCTATGGCATACATACAGGGTTTTGTCATGACAGGCGTTGTGCAAAAGATATCCTTCCAAATGCGGAATGAGATTGCGGCGAAGATCAACCGTCTTCCGATGAATTACTATGACCGGCACAGCTATGGAGATGTGCTGTCCAGAATCACAAACGATGTGGATACGTTGACACAGGGGTTGAATCAGTCGGTTACACAGTTGATTTCCTCGGTAGCCACCTTGATTGGAATTTTGATCATGATGTTGAGTATTTCACCGCTTATGACCTTGATCGCATTGCTGCTGCTTCCGGTTTCGGGAATTGGTATCATGACGATCGTGAAACATTCCCAAAAATATTTTGTGAGCCAGCAGAACTCTCTGGGGGATGTGAATGGTCAGATTGAGGAAAATTTTGGCGGGCATAATGTGGTAAAGCTGTTTACCCGGGAGGACAAGGTGTTAGAGGAGTTTAACCGCACGAATGAGGAACTGTATGAATCCGCGTGGAAATCGCAGTTCATATCCGGATTGGCACAGCCGGTAATGGTGTTTGTTGGGAATCTCGGCTATGTTGGTGTGGTGATTCTCGGGGGATACCTGAGTGTGAAGGGCATCATAGAAGTGGGTGATATCCAATCCTTTATCCAGTATGTCAAGCAGTTTACCCAACCGATCCAACAGGTGGCTCAGGTGTCCAATATGCTGCAGTCCACGATGGCGGCTGCCGAGCGTGTCTTCATCTTTCTGGATGAGCCGGAGGAGAAAATGCTTGCACAGACACATACCGATCATCGGATAGAGGAGATTCGGGGAGATATTTCCTTCTCACATGTATGTTTTGGGTACGATCCGGATAAGATTATACTGAAGGATTTTTCGGCTGAAGTAAAGGAGGGGCAGAAGATTGCGATTGTGGGGCCTACGGGTGCAGGCAAGACCACTCTGGTGAAGCTGCTCATGCGGTTTTATGACCTGAATGCCGGAGAAATCTACATAGATGGAATCAATGTAAAAGAATTTGACAAGCAGGAGGTTCGCAATGCATTTGGAATGGTGCTGCAGGATACATGGCTGTTCAAAGGAACGATCATGGAAAATATCCGCTATGGCAGACTGGATGCGACAGACGAGGAGGTAATTGAGGCGGCAAAGGCGGCTCATGCACATCATTTTATAAAGACGCTTCCGGGTGGTTATCAGATGGAGTTAAATGAGGAGGCCACCAATGTGTCTCAGGGGCAAAAACAGCTTCTCACAATTGCCAGAGCGATTCTTGCCAACAAAAAGCTGCTGATTCTCGACGAGGCGACATCGTCCGTGGATACCCGGACAGAGGTACGGATTCAGAAGGCGATGGATAACCTGATGCGGGGAAGAACCAGCTTTATCATTGCACATCGGCTGTCTACCATTCGGGATGCGGACTGCATTCTTGTGATGCGGGAAGGAGATATTATCGAGCAGGGGAATCACGAGGAGCTCCTGCAGCAGAATGGATTTTATGCACAACTGTACCGGTCGCAGTTTGAGGAGACGGCCTGAGGGTTGTTGCTGTTCATGGTCGATGCCATCGGTTGTGTCTGAGGAAAGGGTTGCATTTGAACCGGATTTTCGGTATGATAGCCTTGTGTGCTGCAGTTATATTGGAATGAAGAATTGCAGCTTGGAGTTTTATTCTAAGGAGGATGTATATCATTATGCAGAGGATATCGTTAGAGGCGGAGTTGAAGGAGAATACCTATCCGGGGAGGGGAATTGTAATTGGCAGATCGGAGGACGGAAAGAAAGCGGTGACGGCTTATTTTATCATGGGCAGGAGCTCGAACAGCCGGAACAGGGTGTTTGTGACGGAAGGGGAAGGCATTCGCACGGAGGCCTTTGATCCGGCAAAGCTGGAGGATCCAAGTCTGATCATCTCTGCGCCGGTGCGGGTGCTGGGAGATTGTACGATCGTGACGAATGGAGATCAGACGGATACGGTGTATGATGGCCTGAAGGAGGGATTGACCTTTGAACAGTCCCTGCGTACAAGGGAATTTGAGCCGGATGCACCGAATTATACACCGCGCATTTCCGGAGTGCTGCATGTTGCAGAAGGGAAGTTTGACTATTCCATGTCTATCTTAAAGAGCGATCAGGGGGATGCGGCTTCCTGTAACCGCTATACCTTTTCTTACGCGAATCCCAAAGCCGGAGAGGGGCGGTTTCTTCATACCTATGCAAGAAATGAAGAACCGCTGCCAAGCTTTGAGGGGGAGCCGACGTGGGTTGCATTAACCGGGGATATTGACCAATTGACACAGCGGATATGGAACAGTCTGAATGAGGAGAACAAGGTTTCTTTATTTGTGAGGTATATCGATATCGAAACAGGAACATATGAAACAAGAATTGTAAATAAAAACCAGTAGATTAGGAGAGAATAATGAACGAGATTGAATTAAAATATGGATGTAACCCGAATCAAAAGCCGTCAAGGATCTATATGGAGGATGGGAGTGAACTACCGGTTACGGTGTTGAATGGAAAGCCTGGATATATTAATTTTCTGGATGCCTTCAATGGCTGGCAGCTGGTAAAGGAGCTGAAAGAGGCTACCGGCCTCCCGGCTGCGACATCCTTCAAGCATGTGTCTCCTGCGGGTGCAGCAGTGGGTCTTCCGCTATCGGATACGCTGGCAAAGATTTACTGGGTGGATGATTTGGGAGAACTGTCACCGCTTGCCTGTGCTTATGCAAGAGCGAGAGGAGCAGACCGGATGTCATCCTTTGGGGATTTTATTGCATTGTCTGATATCTGTGATGCGGATACGGCCAGACTGATTAAGAGAGAGGTGTCCGATGGTGTGATTGCACCGGGCTATACAGAAGAAGCACTTGCGATGCTGAAGGGCAAAAAGAAGGGGAATTACAATGTCATTCAGATCGATCCGGATTATGTACCGGCTGCACTCGAGCGCAAACAGGTATATGGTATCACCTTTGAGCAGGGAAGAAATGAACTGAACATTGATGCGGAGCTGTTGTCCAATATTGTGACAAAGAACAGACAGATTCCGGAGTCTGCCTTGATTGATATTAAGATTGCCTTGATTACTCTAAAATATACCCAGTCCAATTCTGTCTGTTATGTCAAGGGGGGACAGGCGATTGGAATTGGTGCCGGACAGCAGTCGCGAATTCACTGTACCAGATTAGCCGGACAGAAGGCAGATAACTGGTATTTGCGTCAGGCTCCTCAAGTATTGGGATTGCAGTTTGTAGACGGTTTGGGACGGGCAGACAGGGACAATGCCATTGATGTCTATATTGGTGACGAGTATGAGGATGTCCTGCGGGAAGGAGAGTGGCAGAAGCGGTTCAAGGTGAAGCCGGAGGTGTTTACCAGAGAGGCAAAACGCGCATGGCTGGACGGCAATACTGATGTGACGCTGGGCTCCGACGCATTTTTCCCGTTTTCCGATAATATTGAGAGAGCCCATAAGAGCGGGGTAAGATACATTGCACAGCCAGGCGGTTCCGTTCGGGACGATTTGGTGATCGAGTGCTGTGATCAATACAATATGGTAATGGCATTTACCGGAATTCGGCTATTTCATCACTAAGGAACCGCATTTTTATAGACAAATGTCTAGAAACTTGTCGGTTTTGATTTACAGGAGAGGGAAAAAGTGGTATGATATATAGAAAGAAAATTTGGGGCTGATCTGCATTCTGCAAGGGACGGAATTGCAGACGGAACGTATGAATATCATGTATACGAGGGAGGTTTTATATGAACGATAAGATTCAACATTGGGTGAACTGGATTCTTTATGATGAACTTATGGAATGTAAGATCAATGCGCCGAAGCATCTGCTTGGGAATCATGATTATGGGGAGGGGCAGATGATCACGACGTACAAGCCGCACTCTGTAAACTGTAAGGTAATTTCCCCAACCGGCAAGCTGGAATATGATATGGAGAGAGTGGATGACCGTGGATTCTACGCACTGTATCTTCCAAAGAAGAAGTTTAATGGCAGTAAGTATCGTCTGGTTACGCAGTATCAGGACGGTTCTACGGTCACCTCAGCAGATCCATACAGCTTTGAGAGCCAGTTGAGTGAATTTGACATCTATCTGTTTTCGGAGGGGAATCACTGGGATATCTATAAGAAGCTTGGTGCGCATCCGATGAAGGTGGATGGGGTGTCAGGAACCTTTTTTGCTGTGTGGGCACCGCATGCGAGGCGTGTTTCGGTTGTGGGCGATTTTAATATGTGGGATCGGGCCTTACATCCGATGAACATCAGTAAGAATGCTGGTTTTTTTGAATTATTTATTCCGGATGTAACGGAGGACGCAGTCTATAAGTTTAATATTCTGACACGTTATGGGGAAGAGATCTATAAGTCAGATCCATTTGGCAACTGTGCACAGTTCCGCCCGGACAATGCCTCTGTGGTGAAGGATATTACAAAGTATCGCTGGAAGGATACCGACTGGATGGAGCAGCGCAGTGGAACTACCAGAACAGATTTGATGCGGAAACCGATGACGATCTATGAGATGCATCTGGGCTCATGGAAGAAGCGGATCGAGGAGGATGTGAACGGATTCTTCAATTATCGGGATCTGGCACATATGGTTGCGGATTATGTGAAGGAGATGGGATATACCCATATTGAACTGATGGGAATCGCAGAGTATCCGTTTGATGGATCCTGGGGATACCAGGTGACGAATTATTATGCGCCGACCAGACGGTATGGAGATCCGGAGGATTTCATGTACTTTGTGGACTATATGCACAAGAATAAGATCGGTGTGATCTTAGACTGGGTACCGGCTCATTTCCCTCGGGATGCCCATGGACTGGGGCGGTTTGACGGTATGCCTCTGTTTGAACATCCGGATTCCAGACGGGGAGAACATCCGGACTGGGGAACCTATATCTTTGATTTTGGGCGCAGTGAGGTATCGAATTTTCTGATTGCCAATGCGATCTTCTGGATCAGGGAATACCATATTGATGCCCTTCGTGTAGATGCGGTTGCTTCCATGCTGTATCTGGATTATGGAAGAAGAGGTGGTGACTGGCTCCCGAATGAGGATGGTGGGAATGAGAATCATGCAGCAATCGCAATGCTGCGGAAGCTGAATAAGACCATTGAGGATCTCGATATGGGCGCATTTGTTATTGCGGAGGAGTCCACGTCATGGGCCGGGGTTACCTCGCCGGTCGCACTAGACGGGCTGGGCTTTCTGTTCAAGTGGAATATGGGCTGGATGAATGACTTTCTGGAATATATGAAGTTAGATCCGTATTTCAGACAGTTTAATCACAATCGGTTGACGTTCAGTCTGATGTATGCGTATTCAGAGAATTTTGTGCTGGTGTTCTCACATGATGAGGTAGTGCATCTGAAGTGTTCGATGCTGAACAAGATGTCGGGACTGCATGATGATAAGTTTGCCAATCTGCGGACGGCATATGGATTTATGTATGGACACCCGGGAAAGAAATTGGTATTTATGGGACAGGAGTTTGCACAGCTGCGGGAATGGAGCGAGGAGAGAAGTCTGGACTGGTTCCTGCTAGACAGTGAGGATGCAAGAAGCCATAGGGGAATCCAGAACTATGTGAAGGCACTGAACCAGATTTACAACAAATATGATGCGATGTATTATAACGATCAGGATCCGATGGGATTTGAGTGGATCAGTTGCGATGACGCACAGAGCAGTATTGTGTCCTTTATCCGGAGAGGCTCTACGCCGAAGAATCAGTTGTTGTTTGTATGTAACTTTACACCGATTGATCGGGAGGACTTTATCGTAGGAGTGCCGTGTAAGGGCAAATATACAGAAATTCTGAATTCGGATGCAGAACAGTATGGCGGTCAGAACCGGGTGAATCCGGAGCCGATCAAGGCATTAGAGAAACCGTGGGATAATAAGCAGCATTCCATTACACTGCATTTACCGCCATTGTCTGTTGTGGTATTGAAGTACGATTACAAGGATCCGGAGGCACCGAAGGCAGCGACCAAGCGTACAAAGACGACAACCGCAAAGCGTACCGGTGCAACCAGGACGACTGCAAAACGTTCTACGGCAAAGCGTACCGCTGCAACAAAGAATGAAAGCGTGGTTGAGGAGACCGGGGGCACCGAATAGAATATGACATGAAAAACAGTGTTTATCAGGCGAGACACCTGATAAACACTGTTTTTTTATGGAATGTCTTCCGGCAACACACAGCTATACGGACGGAATAATGCGACAGGTCCGGAAAGAACCTCTCTTGCAACATAGAGACTGCTGTCTGCATGGGCAGTCATGGTCCATTTGACCAGAGTCAGAGAGCAGTTTTCCACCTCAATACAGGTGATGCAGCGTGGGTGGACACAGCTTCCGGTATTGTAGTAATAGGCGGGCTCTGTGGGCAGGACCGGCCGGTGGGTGTGTCCGGTGATGAGAATCTTTTTCTGTGTGTTTGCCCAGTGGCTTAAGCGTTCTTCACATTTGTTCTTAACGGTATAGTTTTTGGCGGCACTCGTGGGATCTAACACTCCGAAATTCTCCAGTGGACGCCACAGATAGCGGACAAAAAACTGGGACAGCGGCCAGAAGGTGGAATTCAGAAGACTGGCCTGATGACCGTGTGTCAGATACAATGCCCGTTCCGGTGCCTGAACAGAACGAAGAATGAGTCCCTCATGGAAGGTGAGGTCCGGAAACAGTGGCATGGAACACTGCGTTTCAGTACAAAAATAGGTACTACAATTTTTGTCAATATATCGTTTGTTTCTCTTCTTGATATCATGATTGCCATAGAGCATATGCAGACGGTTTTCCTTATGAAACAGGGAAAACATCCAGAACACATTGCTGTGTATTTCAATAATGTTCTCCATACTCCGGTTTTCCCATAATTCATCTCCGTCTCCTAGCTCGATGTAGGAGAAACCGTTGCGGTAATAATATTTCAATGCCGCAAAGTAGAGATGCTGGTTTTTCAGAAAATTATCCGAGGAGGTTCCGCTGCCGCGATGACAATCGCTCATCAGGACATAGCGGGTACCGGGAGCTAAGGGGAGTTCCGGAGCATTGTAAAAGGCATGATTCAATCGGGTCGTCGTACTCATACCGGTCTCCTCAGGCAGCGTCTTTTTCGATGGCATCGTTTATGGAATCGGTGGAAGCGAAGGAGCTTTCGGAATGTGAAGGGAAGATAGTAGTACAGACAGAGTACCCGGTCCTCGGTAGTGTGAAATGGGTGTGTAACCCAGAGATAAAGCTTACAGAACAGCTTGTTTTTTCGCTGGGCCAACCGGCATCGGAGACGGGAGCAAAAGCCATATTCCTGTTCTTCCTGATGAAAGAATACAAAGGTCAGTGAAAGACCGGAAATGCTGTACGCATTGGGAGGATAGCCCGCTCTTTGTAGTCCGGTAGTAAAGGCAGCCAGCATGTCGGCATTTGGAAACGTGATGGTATTTTCCATGTGCAGGGTAGAAGGTTCGGAGAAACGCCCGGTGAGGAAAGCGGTGAGCCACCAGTGTTTTTTTCGAATCTGCACATAATCTCCGTTGGAATCGGACAGACGGAAAGAACAGAGCAGCATTTCCTCCTCACTCACCGCCTCAAACATGGCGGTCCGGTAATGATGTGGTGCAAGGATCCGGTCAGTATGGTAAATGCCGATCTCAGCTCCGGTATTGATGCCATACTGTCCCTTCCAAAACTCGATCAGCCATGTTTTGTCAGCATAATCAAAATAGACGGGAAGAAACTGAAATACCATCTGGAATCGGGGGGCCATGTAGTCATAGAGGTAGGTGTATCCGGCTGCACGCTGCCATGCGTGAAGGGTACTGGAGAAGCAGCCACAGTGACAATGATAGCAGTACCCGAAGGATTTGATTCGTTTGTTTAACAGAGAGCATTTTTCATGCTGACTCATACAGGCTATCTTTGCAATGACCTTCTTTTTTCGGCGATAACACAAAAGGGAGAAGAACAGGGCAATCAGTAAAAGAATAACAAGGAGATAATACATATACCTACAATCCTATGCAGTTTTACTACATATTATGCATAAAGAAGGGAACGGGTGCAGATGGATTTTTCTCAAAGAATTGGCTCTTCTGCACCTTGGGTCGATAAAAACAGCTCCAAAATGACCGGGTTGCTGTACTTTTAAGATATCCATA
>JAFVCQ010000224.1 GCA_017479085.1 Lachnospiraceae bacterium
AGCTCCACACTTCCATTCGTCTCAATCTCAACCTGCAGATCCGGGTCGCGCCCCAGAAGCAGCAAAAGCCCAGCGATACCATTTTGCAGCAACGGCTCTCCACCCGTCAGTGTCACATTCACAATTCCCGCTTTCCGTATGAGCTGATAGAGCTCCTGTTCACTGTATCCCTCCCAGTTGTCATGTACTTCCTTTGCCCATCCGGTGTCACAGTATCCGCAGGCAAGGTTGCACCCCGCAAACCGGATGAAATGTGCCAGTTGTCCCGCCTTCCGACCCTCCCCATTGATACTGATAAAATGCTCTGCTACCTGAAAAATTGCCATATACAACCCCTATCTGCTGTATCCGGCACAGTTATCCGGTGTCTCATACACCCTTGCCAATATCAGCTCATATCCCTTCTCTTCCATTGCATCATAAAAATATTCTGCCAGATTCTCTGCCGTCGGCCGGAATGGCAGCTCCACCAATCGAAAGCCCTCCTCTGACAGTGCCTCCCGCGTCTTTTCCCGCAGACTTCCCTTCTCCAGGATCAGGCAGTGATCCATCGCATCTGCCAGCTCGCGCAGATCCCTTTTCAGCGTTCCAAAATCCACCACCATCCCCCGGATCTGGCCTTCCGTCTCCAAACTCTCTGCCGCAACCGTAATCTCTACTTTCCAGCGATGTCCGTGTAGATTCCTGCATTTTCCCTCATATCCCTGTAAAAAATGTGCACTGTCAAAGCTGGCGCTTGTCTGCAATGTGTACATGTTTCTCTCCTTTCTGCTATTGCTCTTCCGCTTATAAAAAAAGGCACTTCCATTCATGCATATCTGAATCGAAAGTGCCACTCTTTCACTTTATTCAGCCCTGGTTTTGTTTTAAGACAGGATGGTACAAACGAACTGTCTGGCTTATCATAAGCCTAAAATAGCACGAACCGTCTGCTCCATCTCGCTCTTATCACATACTGTGTTGTGACGGATTGGAGCACTGCGGATATCCTCTATCGCCTGTGGGATCTTCACTCCGGACAGGACTGCAAGCTCATCGACCAGTTCAAAATCTGACTGTGACGCATACTTGGAATCGATGGCCTCCATTACACTTCTTGTAAATTTATACGGACTGGCAGTGGATGCGATCACAGTCGGTGTGGTATCCTTTGTGGCTGCAACATATTTGCCATAAACTGCTGCGGCAACCGCAGTATGTGTATCCATAATATAGGAGTCCGTCTCATATACCCCTTTGATCGTGGCATCTGTCTCTGCCTCTGTCGCATAATTTCCATAAAATTCGGCCAACTGTTTTCTCATGTCCTCTGTAATCTCATACCGGCCCTCTGTGTTCAATGCCTGCATAAGACTCACATTCTTCGATGTATCCTCTCCGGTAATCTGATAAATCAACCGCTCCAGATTACTGGAGATCAGAATGTCCATAGACGGCGAAGTCGTAAGAATAAATTCCCTGTTCCTATCGTACACACCCGTCTCAAAGAAATCATACAGTACTTTATTCTCATTCGAGGCACAGATAAACTTTGCAATCGGAAGCCCCATCTGTTTGGCATAGTATGCGGCCAGAATATTACCAAAATTACCGGTCGGAACTACTACATTTATCACATCTCCGGCTTTTATCTCACCGTTTGCAATCAGACGGGCATAGGCGTAGACATAGTAGACCATCTGTGGCACAAGTCGTCCGATGTTGATGGAATTGGCAGAAGAGAATTGGAAGCCCTTAGCATCCATCTGCTTTGCAAGCTCCGGATCACGAAACATATTCTTGACACCGGTCTGGGCATCATCAAAATTACCGATAATTCCAATTACAGAGGTATTATCCCCCTTCTGTGTGACCATCTGCTTTTCCTGAATCGGACTGACACCGTTCTTCGGATAAAAGACAATAATCCTCGTTCCCGGTACATCTGCAAATCCCGCCAGCGCCGCTTTTCCGGTATCGCCCGATGTAGCTGTCAAAATGACAATCTCGTTCTTCACCTCATTTTTCTTTGCCGAAGTCACCAGAAGATATGGCAGAATCGAGAGCGCCATATCCTTAAATGCGATGGTCGATCCATGAAACAATTCCAGATAATACGCATGGTTCTTCTTCACCAGCGGTGCAATCTCCGGTGTATCAAACTTTTTATCATATGCACTGTCGATACAATACTTTAATTCCTCCTCCGTAAAATCTGTCAGCATACGGCTCATCACCTCATATGCAACCTCCTGATAGCTCATACCGGCCAGCTTCTCAAATGGTACATCCAGTGCCGGAATCGCATCCGGAACAAACAGACCTCCGTTGTCAGCCAGACCCTTCAAAATAGCCTGAGACGCCGTTACTGTTTCATTGCTGTTTCTCGTACTCTTATACGTTACTCCCATTCTATTATCCTCTTTTCTCTTTGTATTCATTCATTTCTCTATATCTTTACCACAAATGTGATAAAACTGCAAGCTATTTGGCCAAATATACTTCGATTGTTTTTCTTCCCCACTGCAATGCCTCTCTGTGCGTCATAAAAAACATATCGATTCGATTCCCCTTGATCGCACCGCCCCGATCCTCTGCCACATAGACCTGGCCATTGATCACAACCCGGGTTCCAAACGGAATCACATTGGTATCCACCGCAATCGTCCGGTTCGAAGTCGGAATCGTCCCGCTCGCCGTCCGGTTATTGCCCGAATAGACACCACAGCAGATCCTACAGGTACAATAGGCTGTGATTACAAATTTACCAAGACTTTGCCCAGTGGTGGCAGCATACACCGGCTCGCCCTTCTTGCCGCCTCTCGAGGCAGTATCACTGTTACTGCCACTATCCGCTGCATACGAATATTGTGCATTTGCAAGACGCTGTGCATCCGCTCTCTGCTTTGCCTGTTTCGCCAGTTCAGCCGCTATGGCCGCATCCCGCTTTTTCTGGTTGATCGCCTCCTGTTCTTCCCTTGCCTTCTCATATGCGATCTTGTCCATCGTCTTTTCACTCATTGCAGTCAGATTATTGACCGCCCGAATCTCCTCCATCTGTTCCGACTCGTAATACTCATCTATGGTGTTCATCCGAAGCACCATCATATCCTCCATATACCCGTACTTCATTGTATCATAGCTGACCTTCCGAAACGGAGTGACATCACGCACATGCTGATCCAGATTGTCAGCCGCAATGGAAACACTGCTTAGCTTGCCGGGCAATTCCTTTGCTTTCACGATCACCCGATACCCAAAGACACAGATTGCTGCTGCAACCAGAAAAAGAACCACACTTCCTATCACGGTACGGATATCAGGCCTTTTTTTCATCTCCACTCTGCCTTCTTTCATTTGTCACAATTCCGCTCCTTTCTCCGGGATAGAACCCAATGTCATTAAGTTAAGAATTAGCCAGTGAACAGCTACCGGATATGGTATATGTTTCACAATGCAGGGCTATCTGCGGACGTCGGTCCTTAATGAGCAGCCCAAGCTGCGAATTTAGTACCGTTACGTCTGCAGCTAAGCGGATAGCTGAGACCTTAGCGAACAACGTGAGCTTAGTTCGAAG
>JAFVCQ010000225.1 GCA_017479085.1 Lachnospiraceae bacterium
AGGCATAATGAATGAACTGACATAAGGCAGCAAATGGTCATGAGAGAAGGCTGTTGCCAGACAACAGGTAGGTTTCGGGATATCATTCAGATGACGGACCATGGTTTCAGGAGGATTATCAGACAGATTTCCGAACAGCTGAGCAAACTTGAAATTGCTGGAACAACGGATCTGCCTGAAAAAATGATCCTTGGTAAGCATTATTTAAGTTAAACGAGTACCAAACACTTTGTAAATTTATCAAATGGTGATATAATATTATACATCGTGTGAATACCTTGTAGATTATGGGAGGTTCCAATTTTGAAACCATATGCGCTTCTTTCAAATGATCGCTCCTTTGCATTTTCCGCTGAGAATCCCACAGGAACACGTGGCGGTGGTTCCCGGGGCGGAGACTGCACAAAACTGTCTCCGACCGTGACCATCCGGGCGGGAGAAAACGTGACGCTGGCTGAGATCATAGGTCCTGGTATGATTCAGAATATGTGGTTTACCGGATATGTCGGACACAGTTTTATTCTGCGGATTTACTGGGAAGACCAGGAGTGTCCTTCAGTTGAAGCGCCTCTGTCTGCTTTTTTCGGCTGTGCGTATGATGAAAACTTCATTGACCGCGACGGATGTTATCCTGTACTGAATTCAGCTGTCATGCTGGTGGCTCCGGGACGTGGATACAACTGTTTCTTTGAGATGCCGTTCCGGAAGGCCTGCAGAATTACGATGGAAAACCGGAGCGAGAAGGATGAAAATCTGTACTATATTATTACTGGTTGCTACAGGGAGATGCCGGAGAATATCGCCTACTTCCATGCGTCTTACAGGCAGGAGCATCCTGTTCAGAAAGGGCGTAGCTATACGATTATTGATGGAATCAAAGGGAAAGGACAATTCCTTGGCGTCACGCTTGCCGCTGGTATGAACGGGAACAATACGTGCTGGGTGGAAGGCGAAGCAAGAATGTACATTGATGATGATCAATACCCTTCCATTCATTATACGGGTACAGAAGATTATTTCACTGGATCATACGGATTTGGAAACGATATTTACAAAAAACAATATCAGACATTCAGTGGACATTACAGCGGTATGTTTGCGATCCTGGGAGACAACCGGGAATTTTACAACGGACAGCAGAGATTTCTTCTTTACCGGTTCCATGTGCCGGATCCTATCCATTTTGAGGAATCTTTCCGTATGACTATCGATAATATGGGATGGACAGGCCCGAGATATGATGATTATACGAGCACGGCATATTGGTACCAGTCTCTGCCTTCTGCAAAGCTGAAAGAACTGCCGGATGATTCTGACATGTGCATGCGGTAAGCACATTCTGAGGATGACACAGAAAACCTGAAGCTGGGAAGGTGTGGTTTCACTTCCGGATCATATCTCCCGGCAATTTGAGAACTTTGATGTAAAAAAATTCCCTCCATTTCTGGAGGGAGTATGCAGTATGGAGAGATACACGAATAAACATGGAATAATCAATGATTATGATGAGATCTTTGAGGTGCGGAGAAGTTGAGAAGGTAAAATACATTCTGACAGGTTCCACATTTCTGCGGAAGAAAAGCGGCGAAAGCAAAGTCCGCCGCACAGGGACTGGCAGGATTGCTCTGATCAGAATGCATCCCATGAGTCTTTTTGAATCAGGAGACTCCTCCGGTAAAGTGTCCCCGTCAGAGATGCTTGTCGGTGAGATCGATGAAGGATATGTCAGGAAGGTAGGGCTGGACGAGATAGTACGTTTGATCATTCACGGCGGGTAGCCGGAAACATTATATCGAAACGGTCGTCACCACGGTTATACATGAAAGGCAGACGAAAAAGAGAAATCCACAAAAATGCGCATGCTGATCCATGCGCTGCCACGGCACGAATCCACAGTAACGGGCGATAAAACGTTGCTTCGGGATATCGAAGATTATGAAAACAGCGAAGAATTGATCGAAAGCAGGGCTACGATCGCGGACTGCACCGGCATGCTTGACAGCATGTTCCTGATCGCAAATCAGGAGGCATTCAGCATCCATTACAGGTCATCCACAAGGATCGGAAAAATGCGAAGAGGCATCTGGTTGGCCCGTCGCTCAGCTGTGCCAGACTCCATTTAACAGTCGATGAACGTCTGAAGGAACATGAGACCTTTGGAATTATGTTTGAGGCTTTGGTGGAAAGAGATCTTCGGATCTATGCGGAGATTCTGGGAGGACAATCATATCATTTCCGTGACAATGTCTCCGGGGACGAAGTGAATGCCATTGTGGAATTCAAAGAAGGTGACCATGCTGCACTTAATGATGTGAGGGCATAAAGGTTAACCCCCATTTATACCAGTGCTAAAAAACACCAAGTAAAGGCTACATCACATAGC
>JAFVCQ010000024.1 GCA_017479085.1 Lachnospiraceae bacterium
TATTCTTGCCTTTAAGGATTTCGTGACAGCAATGCCGAATCTGTATGACGACTATTCCCACGGCACCCATGTGACCGGAATCCTGTCCTCGTCCCGCATCGGCGTAGCCCCGGAATGTAATCTCATCGGTCTGAAGGTGTTGGACAAAAACGGCAACGGAACAACCGATACCTTCATCCGTGGGATTCAGTGGATTCTGGAGCACCAACACCTTTACGACATTCGAATCGTCAATATCTCCATCGGTGGAACTAACACGGAGCTGAAACAGGAAAAAAACCGTTTGAATCTATGGGTCACAAAGCTGTGGGAAGCAGGGCTCATTGTCTGTTGTTCAGCCGGAAACAATGGCCCCACTCCCGGTTCCATCACGGCGCCCGGCAACTGTCGAAAGGTGATCACCGTGGGTTCCTATGACGGAAAACACTTCTCCTCTGCCGGCCCTCTGCTTCCGTATATCACCAAGCCGGAGCTGGTCGCACCCGGTTATCACATCTTAGGCACCAAGCCCGGTGGCGGATACAGCATCAAGAACGGAACCTCCATGTCTGTTCCCTTTATCAGCGGCGCCTGTGCCCTTATGTTACAGCGAAAACCTTATCTGACTAATGATCAGATTAAAATCCGCCTGATGGAAGCCGCATATACCGTTCCCTACCTCCCCTACAATATGCAGGGCGCAGGAATCGTAAATCTGTCAAAGCTGTTGACCCTGTAACATCTCCTCCAGAAACCGGGATGGCTCCAGCTCCCTGTTATAATACTCCTTAACCTCATAGATATGCAGATGCTCTCTGGCTCTGGTCATCGCCACATAGAACATTCTGCGCTCCTCCTCAACCTCTTCTGGAAGAACCGCCTTTTTATACGGGGTAAACTCCTCATTGGCCTCCAGAAGAAAGACCGCATCGAACTCCAGCCCTTTGGCACTGTGCATCGTCGTAATGACGACCCCGTCCTTTTTTTCCTTCGACTGCCTTGCCGCATGCTGCTCAAGTTCCTTCCGGTACCACGCAATACCCTCCTGCCACTCCTCAAACGTCTGGTACTGCTTTGCCATCTCCTGCACCTCATCCAGAACCTCATACAATTCCTCCACACCCAGATGACGGTACCGGGCATACTCCTTCAAATATGCGTCGTATCCGATCGCTTTTCGGATAAAATTCATAGCTGCAAAGGGCTTCAACCCTGCGAGGATCTTCAGCTCATATTCGAACTGCAATATATTGTCCAAAAGCCATTCCTTTCCCTCCGCCTCCCTTCTCAACTGCTCAAAGCTTACCACCGGAGCTGTGAGCAGTTCTCTGGAAAGATACCGGTTGGGCTTATTCATGATGCGCAAAAACACAGCGCGTTCCCGGTTTCCCTTCGCCACCTGTATATAATCCAATATATTTTTCACGGTAAAATGATCATAAATACAGGGAAGCCGATCCCTGAGTTGAAATGGAATATTGAACTCCATCAGCTTATGAGCCATCCCCCTTGACTGTATGTTGGTGCGCACGATCACAGCCATTTCGGAATAAGACATGCCATTTTTTTTATAGGTCTGAATCTCCTGAAGCACATGATCGTGTTCCTCCCGAAGTGTTTGTACATGATGCAGCCTAATCGGCTCATCATATCCCTTCTCACTCACAAGACGTTTGTCAAACCGGATCTGATTGTTAGAGATCAGGCGCATCGCACCCTCTGTAATGTTTCTCGTACACCGGTAATTCACATCCAACAGGGTCGTGACCGCATCGGGATAATCCTCCTGAAAGTGCAGCA
>JAFVCQ010000226.1 GCA_017479085.1 Lachnospiraceae bacterium
CTACCAGAATCGTGGAGATCCCGTGCTTTTCATAGAGCTCACTCACTCTGTCAATAAATGGAATGATCGGCTCCACATCCCGATTCACCACCCGCTGCATCAATTCATCCCGAATCATAAAATTGGTGGCACTCGTATCCTCATCGATCAAAAAGGTCTTTGCCCCTGCTTCCATTGCCTCCACTGTATTGGCTGCCTGCGAGGTACTTCCGCTGGCATCCTCGGTATAAAAGGAAACCGTGTCCTTTCCGTTTGGAAGATTGCGGATAAACATAGAGATGTCCACCTTCTGGATGCTTCTCCCATCCTCTGCCCGAAGCTTCACTGCCGTCTCGTCCGTGATCACATATTCCCTTCCATCACCTGCAATGTGATTGTAAACGCCAAGCTCTAATGCCTTTAACAGCGTGGATTTTCCATGATAACCTCCTCCCACGATCAGAGTGATTCCCTTTCTTATGCCCATTCCCTTTATCGCACCGTGATGCGGGAGCTCCATCGTCACCTCCATCGAAGCCGGAGACCGGAACGTAACCGCATCCCGCATCGGCAGCATGGACACACCTGATTTTCGTGGGAGAATCGCCCCATTTGCAACAAATGCCACCAAGCCAAGCTCCTTCAATTGTTCTCTGATGTACTGCTGATCCTCAGCAAGATATACCGTCCGTTGCAGATCCTCTATCCGGTATGCCTTCTGAAATACCGACTGTCTGATGCATACCGGCAGAAAATCAAATACGATTTTTTCCAGCTCTCTGGCATTGATCGTCCTTCCATTGGCCGGGAATCCAATCTCCATACGGACAGTGACATCTCCATTTTGCGGGTTGATCACACAGGCACTCCGATTGAGAACCTCCTGTCCCGGCTGACTGATTCCGAGCAGTCCGCTTTTTCCGGATCCCTTTGCCTTAAAGGAATACTCCCGTATACTCTTTGCCATGCTCCGCAGCAGATGATCCTGCAAAGCAATCCGCTTCCACTTTTTATCATACAAATCCTTATCAAAACCGGCCTGTTTCCCAGCGACAGAGATGCTCACCTTAGACGGTGCTGCAAATGGATCCCCCTGCACATGGTCAATGGAAAAGATATAGCCCTCAAACTGATATTTTCCCTTCGTATCCTTATATGCAGGATATCCTTTATGGTCAATCTGCCTCAATAACGTTCTTAAATCGGTTGCTGATTTCATGCTTTCTTTCCTCCTCCTATATGGTATTTCCATATTGTACCAAAGCGCTAGTGCGCTGGCTGAATCTACTTTTCGTATATCCTAAAAAATTCCATTTTTCTTAAAATAAAGGTAGCAATTTTTTCTGAAATGTATTATTGTTAAGTTCTCAACGCCCAACATTAAACACCACAAAAAATTACTACCATGAATAATATATCACTTTTTCAAGAATCTAACAACTATAAATTTTTAAGGGCGCCTCCCGGCGGCAGTTTCTTAGCCGATGTTCATCTGTTATTTTTTTAAGGAGGTTTCCCTATGAATTATCTTGAACAGATCGATGAGATCCTGTCCTTTGGCAACCGCAGCCATAATACAATCAAAGCCTATAAAACCTATACCGCTCCTTTCTTCGAGTATTGTGTCCATTCTCTTGGAAAGGATCCGGCAGAAGCTGCGCCTTCTGATATCCGTACATTCCTTCTCCAGCTTGCGGATGAACGGAATCTTTCTGATGCGAGCATCAACCATGCCATTTCCGAACTTCGCTTCTTCTACGAAGCTGTTCTGGGCAGGGAATGGAACGCCAGACAGATCCCGCACCGCCGTTTTAAACGCATCCTTCCATACGTTCCTTCCAGAGGTGAGGTCCAGGTCTTTATTTCCAGTATAGAAGACCTGAAAAAGAAAGCCATGATCTGTCTTCTGTATTCAGCCGGACTGCGTATCAGTGAAGCATGTCGTCTGAAATGCTCCGATATCCAGCATTCAAAGGGAAGAATCCACGTTGCCCC
>JAFVCQ010000227.1 GCA_017479085.1 Lachnospiraceae bacterium
GTTATTATCCGGCATGATCTCTATGTGATTTCCGATGAGATCTATGCAGAGCTTTCTTATAACAGTGGACATGTGAGTATTGCTTCGCTGCCGGGAATGCGGGATCGCACCATAGTGATCAATGGGTTTTCAAAGGCATTTGCGATGACCGGATGGCGGCTGGGCTATGCCCTTGGGCCTTCTATGATCATTGAGCAGATGACAAAGGTACATCAGTTTGCAATTATGTGTGCACCGACTACCAGTCAGTATGCGGCAGTTGCAGCCATGCGGGATTGTGATAGGGATGTGGGAAATATGCGGGAGGCATATGACCAGAGAAGAAGATTTTTGCTGAATGAATTTAAGGAAATGGGATTGCCGTGCTTTGAACCTTATGGTGCATTTTACATGTTTCCGTGTATTCAGGAATTTGGCATGACCTCGGAGGAATTTGCAACGAGGCTTTTGAAGGCAAAGAAGGTAGCGGTTGTACCGGGAGATGCCTTTGGGGCATGCGGAGAGGGGTTCCTGCGCATATCTTATGCGTATTCCCTTGATGAACTGAAGGTGGCTGTCGGACGGATTCGGGAATTTATTCAGGAGCTTCGGCAATGTCATTCAGTTGAGGATTAGCCAGTGAACAGCTACCGGATATGATATATGTTTCACAATGTAGGGCTATCTGCGGACGTCGGTCCTTAATGAGCAGCTCAGGCTGCGAATTTAGTACCGTTACGTCGGCAGCTAAGCAAGAGCGTGCCCGGAATGTGAAACATATACCATATTCGGTAGCGTTCGGTTTCACTAAATGACATTGGGAACTTCGGGAGATACTTGTGTAGAAGGAAGAAAGGCATGATGCTGAGTGACCTGTAAACAGAGACAGGGTACTGACAATCATAATGGATTGTGATATAATGGGCAAAGTGGTGGCGACAGGCTACAATCGTCAAAGAGAGGAACGAGGATGATTAACATTGTACTGCATGAGCCGGAGATGCCGGCGAATACCGGGAATATTGGCAGAACCTGCGTGGCGACAGGGGCGAGACTGCATTTGATTGAGCCACTGGGTTTTTTGTTAAATGATAAGATGATCAAGCGATCCGGAATGGACTATTGGCATAAGCTGGACGTCACAACGTATGTGAGCTATGAAGATTTTTTGCAGAGGAATCCGGGTGCGAAGATTTATATGGCAACCACCAAATCAAGACAGACTTATACAGAGGTGTCCTATGAACCGGATTGTTATATCATGTTTGGAAAGGAGAGCGCGGGAATTCCGGAGGAGATTCTGTTAGATCACAAGAGTACCTGTATTCGAATTCCCATGTTGACCGGGATTCGCTCATTGAATCTGTCCAACTCGGTGGCAATCGTGTTGTACGAGGCGTAGAGCCAGAATGCATTTTCCGGTTTTCAGTTTGAGGGACAGCTCCATCGTTATGAGTGGTAAAGAAATGGTAAAAGAAATAAGGGAAATATATGAATAAACGAACATTACGAGTATTGGAATATCATAAGATTATAGAACAATTGACCGGCTTTGCAACCTGTCCGGAGGGGAAGCGAATCTGTGCACGATTGAAGCCCTCCGTGAATCCGGTGGAGATTCAGAAGAATCAGGAAGAGACAGGGGATGCCCTTGCGAGAGTGTATCAGCAGGGAGGGATTTCCTTTTCGGGTGTATATCCCATTGGAGAGGCTATGAAGCGGGCAGCGGTGGGAGCATCGCTTTCCATACCGGAGCTTTTGGACGTGGCGAAACTTTTGAAGGTAGCAGAGAATGCCAGACAGTATGGGGAACAGGGACGGGATCAGGATGGTTCCGGCAGCGGTATCCGGCAGGATTCACTGACCGGGTATTTTGACAGTCTGATTCCGCTCACGCATCTGGCACGGGAGATCAACCGATGTATTCTGTCGGAGGATGAGATTGCAGACGATGCTTCGTCGGCACTCAAGGATATCCGTCGGAGCATCAAGGCAGCGAACAGCAAGGAGCATGAGGTGTTAAATGGAATCGTGGCAAAGCAGACCAACCAGTCCATGCTGCAGGATGCGATCGTCACAATACGGAATGGCCGGTATTGTATTCCGGTAAAGGCAGAGTATAAAGGGCAGTTTCCGGGAATGGTGCACGATCAGTCATCGACCGGTTCTACGTTCTTTATCGAACCGATGGCGGTCGTGAATCTCAATAATGAGCTAAAGGAGCTGGCAACAAAAGAGGAGATGGAGATTGAGAGGATTCTGGCAGGTTTGAGTGAGCAGGTGGCGCTTTCCAGAGAGAGCCTGGAGCAGGATGTGGAGCTTCTTACGAAACTCGATTTTATCTTTGCGAAGGCGGCATTTGCCCGCTCCTATGATGGGACAGAACCGGAATTTAATGACAGGGGAATTGTTGAGATCAAGCAGGGGAGGCATCCTCTGCTTGAGAAACATGCGGTGGTTCCGGTGGATATTCGTCTGGGGGAGGACTTTACCATGCTGATCATCACAGGCCCCAACACCGGTGGTAAGACGGTGTCTCTAAAGACGTTGGGACTGTTTACTTTGATGGGGCAGGCAGGTCTTCATATCCCTGCGTTTCAGGGATCCAGACTTGCGGTGTTTCGGGATGTGTTTGCCGACATTGGGGATGAGCAGAGTATAGAGCAGAGTTTGAGTACGTTCTCCTCTCACATGACAAATATTGTGTATATCATGGAGCACGCTACACGGGATACGCTGGTACTGTTTGATGAGCTCGGTGGCGGAACCGATCCGGTGGAGGGCTCGGCACTTGCAATCGCCATCTTAAACGATTTGCACAACCGCCAGATTCGGTGTATGGCGACCACACACTACAGTGAACTCAAGACCTTTGCGATGACAACAGAAGGCATCACAAATGCCTGCTGTGAGTTTGATTTGGACACCCTGAGTCCGACGTATCATCTACTGATCGGTATTCCCGGGAAGTCCAATGCGTTTGCAATCGCACAGAAACTGGGACTGTCCGGGGCAGTCATTGACCGTGCAAGAGCACAGCTGGATACCGGTACCGTTGATATGGAAACCATTCTGGCCAATCTGGAGCGGTCAAAGCGCACCATCGAACAGGAGCAGGCAGAGATTGCTGCGAATAAGGAAGAGATTCAAAAGCTAAAGGATCGACTGGCCTCTAAGAATGAGCATATTGAACAGCGTAAGCAGGATATTTTGCGCAATGCGAGGGAGGAGGCAATAGAGATTCTGGAGGAGGCAAAGTCATTTGCCGACGCATCCATCCGCAGGTACAATAACTGGGAAAAGCATCCGCAGACTGCCAATAATCGGGAACTGGAGCAGGAGCGCAGTGCGATTCGGTCGAGATTAAATGAGGTGAACGGTAAGCTGGATTACAAAACTCCAAAGCGCAAATCCACCCATAAACCGGAAGATTTTAAACTGGGAGATACGGTGCATGTGATCAGTCTGAATCTGGACGGAATTGTGCGTTCGCTTCCGAATCAACGGGGAGAACTGACGGTACAGATGGGTATTTTACAAAGCACAGTTAAGATTACAGATGTGGAAATTCTTCATGAGGACAAAAAGCAGTCAAGGGAGAAGAAAACAGCAAATTACACAGCTTCGGCCAACAAGGCAAGGACGATCAAGCCGGAGATCAATCTGTTAGGTATGACAGTTGATGAGGCGGTGATGGAACTGGATAAATATCTGGATGATGCCTGTCTGTCCCATCTGAATCAGGTGCGGGTGGTTCACGGAAAGGGAACCGGTGCACTTCGCAAGGGTATCCATGCGTATCTGAAGCGGCAGTCTTATGTAAAGTCCTTTCGTCTGGGAGAATTCGGTGAAGGGGATTCCGGGGTTACGATAGTAGAACTGTAAGAATTGGCTGGGGGATGGAATCTTAGGGCTGATTCTTTGGAAAATGGCAGGTGGAAACAGGAGGAAGGAATGGATAAACAAAGAATTTTGATTGTGGATGATGATGAAAATATTGCAGAGCTGATTTCGTTATATCTGATCAAGGAATGTTATGATACAGAGATTGCAGCAGACGGTGAAGAGGCAGTTAAGAAATTTGGGAGTTACCAGCCGAATCTGATCCTGTTGGATATCATGCTGCCGGGCATGGATGGATATGATGTCTGCCGGGAGATCCGGAAAACCAGTAATGTACCGATTATCATGTTATCGGCTAAGGGCGAGATTTTCGATAAGGTGCTGGGTCTTAAGATCGGGGCAGATGATTATATCGTAAAACCTTTTGATTCGAATGAGCTCGTGGCAAGGGTGCAGGCGCTTCTGCGACGGGCTGATCAGGGTAAGGAGAATAACCCCATATTCGAGGGGGAAGAACAGGTTGAAATGGTACGGTATGATGGTCTGGTCGTGAATCTGACCGGTTACTCTGTGGTCTACAATGGTGAGGTTGTGGATATGCCTCCGAAGGAACTGGAGCTTCTCTATTATCTGGCATGCAGGCCGAATCAGGTTTTTACCAGAGAGCAGCTTCTGGATCAGATCTGGGGCTATGATTACATGGGAGATACCCGTACAGTGGATGTACATGTAAAGCGTATCCGGGAAAAGGTGAAGGATGGAAAGAATTGGTCCATTGCAACGGTTTGGGGAATTGGCTATAAGTTTGAAGTGAAGTAAATGAGGGATGTAAATGCAACGTACTTTTTTTGATAAAGTCATTCTGCTGATTATGGCGTTACTGATTGTGGTTTGTATCGGTCTGGCAAGCTATACAGCTTCCGGAACCAGAAAGACTCTGATACAGGAAAAACAGAATAATCTGATCAATGAAGCGACCCTGCTCTCTGCACAGACAATTTCCGGTTATATACGAGGGGAGACTTCGTTGGAGGATATGCAGATACAGTTTAATGAATTTGAGAATGCGTTGAAGGCCAATGTCTGGTTTTTCTCGAACAGTGGAGATATGCTCGAGGCATCGAATCCCGGTCATTATTCCAATCTTCCGGCAAATATATGGGAACTGGATCCAAATGTGGATTTGGAGGTAGCGTTTACCCAGACCGGAACCTTTTATGATATGTTCGACGGGACGATGATTAGCATTGGGGTTCCAATCTACACGAACAGGGAGCTGCACGGCTATCTGATCCTACATACGGCACTGACGGAACTGGATGATCTGCAGGGGGATATGCTGAGTATTTTGTATATGCCGTTTTTGATTATTATGCTGTTGGTTGGAGTTGTACTGGTGTATCTTTCACAGATGGTGTTAAGACCGATTGCCAAGATTAACCATACCGCAAGAGAGTATGCGCGGGGCAATTTTGATGCGCGTACAGGGGTAAACAGCAAGGATGAACTGGGAGAATTGTCGGATTCTCTTGAATACATGGCAAGTGAACTGAGTAAGCTGGATGAATACCGGCGGAACTTTATTGCCAATATCTCCCATGATTTTCGTTCGCCGCTGACATCTATTAAAGGCTATCTGGAGGCGATGCTGGACGGAACCATTCCGGTGGAGAAATACGAGCGCTATCTGCGGATCGTATTAAATGAGGCAGGACGCCTGACAAAGCTGACCAGTGGTCTGTTGGAGTTAAATGATTTTGATAATTATGGACCGATCTTGAAATATCAGACGTTTGACGTGGTGGATGTGATTCGGGAAACCCGTAATACGGTAGAGGGACAGTGTGAGAGTAAACACATTGATTTCCGCCTGAATTGTCCGGCAGAGAACACAATGGTATATGCGGATAAACTGAAAATCGGACAGGTTATATACAACCTTGTGGACAATGCGATCAAGTTCAGTCCGGAGCATGGCAGGATTACCGTCACAGTGTTTGAAAAAAACGGGAAGCTTTTTATCTCGGTAAAGGATGAGGGACCGGGAATTGAAAAGGAAAAACAGAATAAGGTCTGGGAGAGATTCTATAAAACGGATTCATCCAGAGGAAAGGATAAGAAGGGAACCGGACTAGGACTGTCGATCACGCGCGAGATCATGAAAGCACATGGAGAGAACATTGATCTGGTCAGTACGGAAGGCGTCGGAAGCGAGTTTGTGTTTTCCCTGGCCAGAGAGAAGAAGCGGGAGAATCCATGACCCCCGCTTTCAGATCGGAACAGTCAGGATATTCCATAGGAAGGAGCTGACAAGATAAATGGAAGAACGTAAGAATACCTATGACCGTATATATGACGTGGTAAAACGTATCCCTAAGGGAAAGGTGGCTACCTATGGCCAGATTGCTATGCTGGCGGGCAATGAACGGTGGTCCAGAGTAGTGGGTTACGCGCTGCATGTGAATCCGGATCCGCAGCACATTCCATGTCACAGGGTAGTCAACCGCCATGGAGAGGTGTCAAGCGCCTTTGCATTCGGTGGCGGCAATCGTCAGATTGAGTTTCTGGCAGTGGAGGGGGTAAAGAGTGAGGACGGAAAGATCGACCTGGCTCTTTACCAGTGGAAGCCGGGGATGGATGCGGAGGAAGGGGAATGAGACCTCTATTTCATTCCTTTTCAGAGCTTGTGCGATGGCAGCAAGGCGATTTTAACGCACCTCCTTCATGAGAGACATATAGCGTGCGCCTACAAAATCCCAGTTGATCAGATTAAACCAGTTTTCCACATAGTCTGCCCGGCGATTCTGGTATTGCAGATAATAGGCATGTTCCCACACATCAATACACAGAAGCGGAGTGACGGTCAAAGAGATCGGGGTATCCTGATTCGGGGTGGAAAGGATCTCCAGCTTTCCATTGCTCAGGATCAGCCACGCATAGCCGGAGCCAAACTGGTTGATGGCAGCCGCTGCGAAGGCAGAGCGAAACTGCTCAATGGAACCGAAGGTGGCCTGAATCGCAAGTGCTAACTGGTCTGTGGGCAGCTCACAGTCGGGAGAGTTCATACAGGCAAAATACAGCTCGTGGTTGTACACGCCGCCTGCATTGTTGCGGATAGAGGTTTTGGCTTCGTTTGGCAGGGCATCGGTCTGGATGAGCAGCTCCTCCAAAGACATGTTCTGCAGATTCGGATAGTTGCCTACGAGTTCATTTAATTTCACAACATAGGCAGTATAATGCTTGTCGTGATGGAAATGCAGGATCTCCTCGTTCAGATAGGGCTCTAACGCATTGTACGCATATGGCAGGGGTTCAACTTCAAATGGATAATTCATACACATTCTCCTTCTTCCTTTAAAATAATACCGACTGTAAATCAATGTTATTTAGATAAGCCACACCTATTCACTGTTTACTGGCGAATCCTAAAATAAATGACATTGGCTTGTAAATCCTAACGATATACAACGCAATATTGCAGACTGTTATAAGGATAGCATATGCAGGAATATAAAAATTTATGATGAAGTCAGCAAATTCCATAATCGATATTGTAAGACAGTATCCCATAACGAATATCAAAGCATCTTGACAACTTAATAAGGTTTTACATCATTTATACACTTTGGTATAATGTACATATCCAATAAAAACATATAAGGGGGTGTATAATATGGCTGAATTAGCAACGCTTGAACGTCTGATAAAAGAACACGATAAATTAAATCTATACATCCGTTTATTAAAATCAGACGATACAAGAGACAAATAATTATTTTTGGAAATGACTATTTGAGAACATGATCACAAATTGTATTTTAAAATAGTTATTTTTGTATGATTGTGGTAGAATGAATTAGAGAACAGGTGATAATATGGGCGGAACAAAGAAGGTAGGAGGATATGACGATGGCAACAATCGCTGAGAAAAGTCGAACAAAGGAGATAATCAACCGTTTACAGGGAATTATAAATAATGCTTCTGCAGTACCGTTGGCTTCCGGAATTGTTACGGTTCATAAGGATGAGGTGCAGTCGCTTTTAACGGAGCTGGAGCAGCAGATGGATATAGAGATCAAGACCTATCATGAGGTCAATGACCGGAAGGGGAAGATCATCAATGAGGCCAAGAAAGAGGCGGAGAAGATTATTTATGAGGCAGAGCATTCCGCGAGTCGTATGCGGGTATCCAAGAGAGCCACAAATGTGGCACCGCTGAATTATGCCACGTTGAATGACGAGGAGAGAAGTGCTCTGGGGAATGCAAATGAGATTTACGGAGCCTCTCTGATCTATACAGATGAGATGCTGACAGAGGTGACAGAGCTGGTTTCGGATGTTTACCAGAATATTCAAAGTGATTACAGAATTATTTTGGAGGCACTGGAGGAGAAACTGGGAATTCTGTCGCATAACCGGCAGGCACTGATGCAGGAGCTTCAAGAGATGGATGAGGAGGATCGGGGACAGCAGATTCTGGAGATCGGGCAGTTGTTGTCGAATGAGTTATATAATGAGAGAATGAAGAAGCGCATGAATTCGGATGAGTATGATGATGGAAGTGTGCAGCTCAGTCTGGATCTGCAGGAGGAACAGGTTGAACGTACCAGACAGGCGGAGGAACAGGCGAGACAGGCAGAGGAACAGGTCAGACAGGCAGAAGAACACGCGATGTGGGCAACACAGGCACTCCAAGCGGTGACAGCAGAACGCGATGCATTGAGGGAAGCTGTCGAAAAAATGAAGCAGGAAGAAGTGGTGCAGATGCCATACAGTCAAAGTCAGACTCCTAAAAAACCAATGTTTGTTAAAATGATAGGGGAAGATCGGGAGTTTACAGAGGAAGAGGAGATTGATTTTACAGATCCGGAAGAAGAGAAAACGACAGTGGGAGAAGAGACGGGCAAGCCGGATGAGGAAGAATATGAGATTGTATATGTGACAGAGGATGAACTCGAAGAAGGCGAGGAATATGAGATCGAGTATGTGGATGAGGACGAGCTTGAGGAAGACGAGGAATATGAGATCGAGTATGTGGATGAGGACGAGCTTGAGGAAGGTGAGGAGTATGAGACCGTATATGGGAATGAGGAAGATGAGGCAGCAGAGATTGCGTATGTAGACGTGGATGAGCCTGCTGAGGAAGGGCAAATTGAGATAGCGCATGCAGACGAGGATGCGCCTGAGGAAGGGCAAATTGAGATAGCGCATGCAGACGAGGATGCGTCTGAGGAAGAGGAAACGGAGATAGCGCATGCAGACGAGGATGCGTTTGAGGAAGGAGAAACGGAGATAGCGCATGCAGACGAGGATGCGTCTGAGGAAGAGGAAACGGAGATAGCGCATGGAGACGAGGATGCGTTTGAGGAAGAGGAAACGGAGATTGCGTATGCAGACGAGGATGCGTCTGAAGAGGAGACAACAGAGATTGTGTATGTGGACAAGGATGAGGCTGAGGAAAATGAGGCAGCCGGGATTGCGTATGCAGAGGAGGATAAGTCTGAGAAAGATAGTGTAGCAGAGACTATGTATGTAGACACGGATCAGTCCGGGGAAGCATATGAGCTGGAGTATATAGATGAGGGTGAATGGGAAGAGGCTGTTCAGGAAGAAAATCAGGACGAAGCAGCCGCAGCCAGCGAAGCACATCGTTACGATGATGAGGCATATGAAGGAGCATCTCCGGCAGAGAATATTCAAAATGAGCCGACACTTTCTTGTGAGAAAGAAGAGAGGGAAGATGGCGGGATTGGACTTCCGGTCGTATCCAATTTCCTTCAATCCCAGAAGGTGGCGAGTGCACCATCAGAGAAGGTGGCAAAGATGGCAAGAGCAATGACTACCGAGAAAAAATACAGTGGGCTGATCGGACGTGCAGTTTTAGAGCGTGAAAGGGCAGAGGCAGCAGTGACGGTGGAAAAAACAGATTTTGAGGTGATGAATGAGCACACGTCTGACAAGGAAGAAGAACGAAAGAAGAGGGAGTCGAAGGAGGAAGATGATGACATCCGGATTGATTCAGAAGGGCACAAATATGTTCAGGCTTCCATGAAGTTTGATGAAAATTTTGAGATTATGGAATTTTAGTGGATGAAATGGCAGTTCTTATAAGCAGATGAAAGCAGATTAGGAGGGAACCGGTGGATACCTATCAGATATTTAAGAGAACGATTAACTATTATGAGACAGATAAGATGCAGGTCGTACATCACTCAAATTATATCCGCTATCTGGAGGAGTGCAGAATGGATTTTATGAGACAACTGCATGTGGATTATGCGGCAATGGAGGCAGCGGGAATCATGATTCCGGTGCTGAGTGTCAGATGTGATTACAGGAGTCCGGCCCGTTTTGGGGATACGATCTGTATTATCCCCAAGCTGGTAAAATTTCATGGAGTCAAGTTTGAGATGCAGTACGCTGTTTATTCAGAGGATTTTCAGACACTCCACAATGTGGCAGAGAGTGCCCACTGTTTTGTAGATTTGGATTTCAAACCGGTTCGGTTGAAGCGGGATCATCCGGAAATTTATGAAACAATGCAGGCACTCGTAGGTGTCGAATTATGGAAAGAATAAGTCAAAGACACGGACCGGTTGGGATTACAGATCGCAGTTGTTGACGGTTCTCGGGAAAGGAATCACATCCCGTATATTGCTCATTCCGGTAATATACATGATCAGACGCTCAAAGCCGAGACCGAAGCCTGCGTGCCGTGTGGAGCCATATTTGCGCAGATCCAGATAGAATTGATAATCGCTTTCCCGTAAGCCGCATTCTTTCATTCTGGCAAGCAGAACATCATAGTTGTCTTCGCGCTGACTGCCGCCGATGATCTCTCCGATGCCCGGAACCAGACAATCCATAGCAGCCACGGTTTTTCCATCCTCGTTTAGCTTCATATAGAAGGCTTTGATCTCCTTGGGATAATCTGTTACAAAGACAGGGCTTTGGAACAGAACTTCCGTCAGGTAGCGCTCATGCTCGGTCTGCAGATCGCAGCCCCATGATACCTTGTATTCAAACCGGTCATTTTGAGGCTCTAACAGTGCAATGGCCTCGGTGTATGTGATATGCTGAAAGGAAGAGCGAACTACATGATTCAGTCGATTCAACAGCTCCTTGTCCACAAACCGGTTAAAAAATGCAAGCTCGTCGGCTGCATGCTCCATCACATATTCTATGACATATTTTAACATGGCTTCTGCCAGTTCCATGTCATCGGACAAATCTGCAAAGGCAATTTCCGGCTCGATCATCCAGAACTCTGCGGCGTGACGGGTCGTGTTGGAATTCTCTGCCCGGAAGGTCGGCCCGAATGTATAGATATTGCGAAAAGCCTGTGCATAGGTTTCCCCGTTTAGCTGTCCGCTGACGGTCAGAGAGGTCATTTTGCCGAAAAAATCTTCCTTATAATTGATGGCAGCCTGATCGGTCAGAGGCGGGTGGGCGAGGTCGAGGGTCGTCACCTGAAACATTTCGCCGGCACCTTCACAGTCGCTTCCTGTAATCAGATGTGTGTGTACATAAATTAAATTCTGTTCCTGAAAAAAAAGGTGTATGGCATAGGCAGCCAGAGAGCGTACCCGAAAAACTGCCTGAAAGGTATTGGTGCGGGGTCTTAGGTGGGAGATCGTCCGCAGGTATTCAAAGCTGTGGCGTTTCTTCTGCAATGGATAATCGCTGGGGCAATCTCCTTCGATTGTAATTTCGGATGCCTGAATTTCGAAAGCCTGTTTGGCATCCGGTGTCAGGATCAGGGTTCCGGTTGCGATCAGCGCAGCCCCGACATGGATTCGGCTGATGCGGTCAAAGTTTGACAGCTTCTCATCATATACGATCTGAATCGGAGTGAAGGAGGTTCCGTCATTTAATGTGATGAATCCAAAGGACTTGGAGTTGCGGTTGCTCTTTACCCATCCGCAGACGGTCACTTCCTGATTGGCATAGTTAGTGTGGTTCTGACAGAGCTCTCTCATCTGTATCATGTTCATAGGTTGTGTCCTTCCTTTCGTACTCTTTTATTCATACTATACCCTATTTTTCAAGAATCTTCCACCCATATTCTGTTCTGATTTGGATAGGATTTGTGCAATTTATATAAAAAAGTCGAAAAAAAACGACATGAAATTAAAGAAATCACCCCGAAATCAGGGGATTAGGCTGGAAAATCACCAAAAATTCAAAAATGTATGTAAATTTGCATAAAAAATCTTTTATTTTGGCAAAATAAATGTTATAATTAACCCATAACTTGCGTAAAGGGGTGACAGTATGATTAAAAAAGAAATGATTGCCATGCTTTTAGCTGGCGGACAAGGAAGCAGACTCGGCGTACTAACCTCGAAGTTGGCCAAGCCTGCAGTTGCCTTTGGTGGTAAGTACAAGATCATTGACTTTCCGCTTAGTAACTGTATTAATTCCGGAATTGATACAGTTGGAGTATTGACACAATACAGACCATTGCGATTGAATCAGCATATCGGAATTGGTATTCCGTGGGATTTGGACCGGAATCTGGGAGGTGTGACTGTATTACCACCATATGAGAAGAGCACGAACAGCCAGTGGTATACAGGCACAGCGAATGCAATTTATCAGAATTTGGAATATATTGATTATTATAATCCGGAATATGTATTGATTCTGTCTGGTGATCACATCTACAAGATGGATTATGAGGTAATGCTTGAATTTCATAAGTCAATGGGAGCGGATATCACACTCGCTACATACGAGGTGCCTATGGAGGAGGCAAGTCGTTTTGGCGTTGTGATTACGGATGAGAATAATGTCATTCAGGAGTTTGAGGAGAAGCCGAAGAAGCCGAGGAGTAACAAGGCTTCCATGGGTATCTATATCTTTAAGTGGAGCGTGCTGAAGGAGGCTTTACAGACACTCAAGGATGTTCCATCCTGTGACTTTGGCAAGCATGTGATTCCACACTGCCATGAGAAGGGGTCTAAGGTAGTTGCGTATGATTTCAGAGGCTACTGGAAGGATGTGGGAACGCTGGGTTCCTATTGGGAGGCCAATATGGAGCTGGTGGATCTGGTTCCGGAATTTAATCTGTATGAGGAATTCTGGAAGATCTATACCAAGAGTGAGATTGTGCCTCCGCAGTATATTGACCAGAATGGCACGGTACGGGAGAGCATTATCGGAGAGGGAACAGAGGTATATGGCGAGGTTACACACAGTGTGATCGGTGCGGGTGTAACGATCGGAAAAGGCGCTGTCGTGAGAGATTCGATCATCATGAATGGAACGGTGATCGGCGAGGGGGCAGTGGTTGACAAAGCCATTATTGCAGAGGATGTGCAGATCGGTAAGAATGTAGAGCTGGGTGTTGGCGAGGAAGCACCGAATGAGAAGGCACCACATATCTATTCCTTTGGTCTTGTGACGATTGGTGAGAATTCGGTGATTCCGGATTGCGTTAAGGTTGGAAAGAACACAGCTATATTTGGACCTACTGAGGCAGAAGAGTATCCGGATGGAATCTTGAAGAGCGGCGCTAGTTTGATAAAGGTAGGTGATTTGGCATGAGAGCGATTGGAGTAATATTAGCAGGTGGTAACAGTAATCGTATGGGGGAATTGTCAGCCAAGAGAGCGGTGGCTGCCATGCCGGTGGTGGGAAGCTATCGCGCAATTGATTTTTCCTTAAGCAATATGACCAACTCGCGCATTCAGAAGGTAGCGGTGATCACACAGTATAATTCACGATCCCTGAATGAGCATTTGAACTCCTCCAAGTGGTGGGATTTTGGCAGGAAACAGGGTGGTCTATATGTCTTCACCCCGACCATTACCTCTACCAACAGTTATTGGTATCAGGGAACGGCGGATGCCCTCTATCAGAATATTAACTTTTTGAAGGACAGCCATGAACCATATGTTGTAGTTGCAAGTGGTGATGGTGTCTACAAGCTCGATTATAATAAGGTTTTAGAAGAGCATATCAAGAGGGGAGCCGATATCACAGTTGTATGTAAGACGATGGATCCGAACGAGGATGATATCAGTCGTTTTGGTATTGTGAAGTATAACGATGATATGCAGATCGTAGATTTTGAGGAGAAGCCTCTGGTCGCTACGACATCTACGGTTTCAATCGGAGTATATGTGATCCGGAGAAGACAGTTGATTGAGCTGTTGGAGGCTTGTGCAAAGGAAGGAAGAACGGATTTTGTGCGGGATATTGTGATTCGTTATAAGAATGTGAAGAAGATATATGCATACATGACCGATTCCTATTGGAGAAATATTGGTACAGTGGATGCATATTACCGGACGAACATGGATTTCCTGAAGAAGGAGATTCGGGATTACTTCTTCCGTCAGCATCCGGATGTATATTCCAGAGTCGACGATCTGCCACCGGCCAAATATAATGGGGGCGCTGTCATTAACAACAGCTTGATAGCCAGTGGATGTATCGTGAATGGAACAGTGGAGAATTCGGTATTATTTAAGAAGGTTTATGTGGGGAATAATTGTGTGATCCGTAATTCGATTATTTTGAATGACGTGCATATTGGAGATAATTCCGTCATTGAGAATTGTATCGTAGAGAGCAGGGATACATTACGTGCAGGTACGGTTCATACATCGGAACCGGGACAGATTAAGGTAGTAGTGGAGAAGAATTTCCGCTATGCATTATAAGTCCTTTTCTGGAGCAATAAGGTAGTATAATATAAAGGGGTGTTTAGGATGGAGATAACAGATATCAGATTAAAAAAAGTCACCAAAGAGGGAAAGATGAAAGCGATTGTATCTATTACGTTGGACAATGAATTTGCAGTTCATGATATTAAGGTAATAGAAGGAGAAAAGGGATTGTTTATCGCAATGCCGAGTCGAAAAGCAGCAGATGGGGATTACAGGGACATTGCACATCCGATTAATCAGAATGCCAGAGAGCGGATTCAGTCAATGATCTTAGCAGAGTATGAGAAGGCATTGACGGAGACCGATGAATCGGCAGAGGCATAACAGAAGTTGGGGGATACATCAGATAAGCCAGTGGCAGATTGTCGCTGGCTTATTCGTTGTACCAGTGTGACAGGGGGTGGAAAAAAAGAGTTAAATGTGGTAAAATACGGGTAATTTTGATGATGGTAATTGGAGGAAAGGTTATGGAAAGAGTGAAAGCGGTCATTTTGGCGGCAGGAAAAGGCACAAGAATGAAATCGGATTTACCAAAGGTGATTCATACCGTATTGGGCAAGCCGATGGTTCTGTATTCGATTGAGGCGGCGAAGGAGGCAGGAGCAGCATTGTCGGATATCTGTCTGGTAATTGGACATGGCGCAGAACAGGTAAAGGAAGTAGCAGGAACGGATGTGAATTATGTATTGCAGGAGGAGCAGTTAGGAACCGGCCATGCGGTCAGATGCGCCAGTGAATTTATCGGTACGGATGGCATTACGATGGTGCTTTGCGGGGATACCCCGCTGATCACGGGAAGAACACTGAAGGAGCTGGTAGATACGCATCTGCAGGAGAAGAATGCGATTACCGTGTTGACAGCGATAGTGGATGATCCGACCGGTTACGGAAGAATCATCAAAGACCGGTGGGGCAAATTTGATAAGATTGTGGAACAGAAGGATGCCTCTCCGGGAGAGCAGAGAGTGGACGAGATTAATGCAGGGATGTATGTGTTTAACTCGGAGGTGCTGACAAGGGCACTCTCTATGTTGAAGAATCAAAATAGTCAGGGAGAATATTATCTGACGGATACGATTGAGATTGTGAAAGCATATGGAATGGGACAGGTGTCCACGATGATCGTGAAGGATGTGGATGAGACGAGAGGCGTGAATTCACAGGAGCAGTTAAAGGAGGCAGAGGAGATTCTGAAAAACAGACAGCAGGCATAGGGATGCTGCGGGTCGGTATCGGGATTGACACTGTACAGGATAAGACAGAGTATGTTTGAATTTTGGAAAAGGGAACAGGAGCATATGAAACTAATTGCAGGACTGGGCAACCCTACCCCGCAGTATGAAGGTACAAGGCATAATGTGGGGTTTGATGTTGCGGATCGACTGGCGGAACAATATCAGATTCCTCTTGATACCGTCAAGCATAAGGGGGTATACGGAAAAGGAATCATAGATGGTGTGAAGGTTATTCTATTGAAGCCGATGACCTTTATGAACCTGAGCGGAGAGAGTATAGCAGCGGTTGCCGGATACTATAAGATCGCTCCGGAGGATGTGATTGTAATCTATGATGATATCAATCT
The DNA here is from genome assembly GCA_017479085.1 of Lachnospiraceae bacterium. GTDB lineage: Bacteria > Bacillota > Clostridia > Lachnospirales > Lachnospiraceae > CAG-590. Next base: position 16,081 of record JAFVCQ010000227.1, read on the forward strand.
GGATGTGGGAAGACTGCGGATACGGGAGAGAGGAAGCGCAGGGAGACATAATGGTATTAAGAATATCATCGCACAGTTGGGGACGGATACATTTCCGAGAATTCGTGTGGGTGTGGGAATGAAACCACAGAACATGGATCTGGTGGATTATGTGCTTTCCCGGTTTTCGAAGGAGGAACGCATGCTCGTTGAGGATGGATATGACAGAGCATGTGCAGCGGCAGCGCTGCTGGTGGCAGATGAGATCGCTCGTGCAATGAATGATTATAACGGAAAGTGAAAAGGATGAAGACATGGAAGCATTAAGGGCACCGTTTGAGCTGTCACAGCTTGGACGTCAGTATGAGGAGGCAAAGAAAAGGGGCAGAATGCCGGTCGAAATCATCGGTACAGATGCCTTTGCCCGGTATTATACAATGGATTGTCTGGGAACCGGGCGGGTTAAGCTGATTGTGACCTATAACGAGGATCGGGCAAAGGAGATTTTTGAGGCATATAATTTTTTTGACAAACGAATCCTGTATTACCCATCGAAGGATGTGTTATTTTACAGTGCGGATATACATGGTCACACGATTCTGCGTCAGCGGATGGAGGTGGTCAAGGCCATTATAGAGCAGGAATTGACCACTGTTGTGGTATCGGTGGATGCATTGTTAAATAGGCTGGTGCCGCTGGAAGAGATCCGGACACATGTGCTTACGCTTCATCTGGGAGAGACACTGGATCTGGAACAGATGAAGAGCGTGCTGACGTCACTGGGCTATGAACGCAATGACTGGGTTGATGGTGTGGGACAGTTTGCGATCAGGGGAGGTATTTTGGATATCTTCCCTATGAGCAGTGAGTGCCCATATCGGGTGGAGCTTTGGGGCGAAGATATTGACAGTATTCGAAGCTTTGATGTGGAGAGTCAGAGAAGTATAGAGAATGTGGAGATGTTATCGGTCTATCCGGCAGCAGAGATGATTCTGGATGCAGAACGGATTGACCGGGGATTGAAACAAATTGCAAAGGAGCACAAGGCATATGAGAAAACACTGCGGGAGCAGTTTAAGACAGAAGAGGCTGCAAGGATCAATCGGGAGATCGAGACACTGAAGGAGGAGCTTCATAATTTTCACAGTGCGATGGGAGTGGACAGCTATATCGGGTTCTTTTATGAGGAGCTTAGCAGCTTTCTATCCTATCTGCCGTCAGATACATTGATTCTGGTAGACGAACCGGATCGTGTACTGGCGCGGGCGGAGGCATGCCAGATTGAGTTTCGTGAGAGCATGGTAAGCCGATTGGAGGGTGGTTATATGCTGCCGGGTCAGGCGGATATCCTGTTTGATTATAAGGAGATTGTGGGAAGGATGGCAGCGGGAGATTCGATCCTGTTCTCCATTCTGGGCAGCACTGATTCTCTATTTCAACCGGAAACCAGACTTTCCTTTGACACGCGGATGATTCCGGGCTATCATCACAATTTTGAGATGCTGATTAAAGATATCACCAAATGGAAAAAAGAAGGATATCGAATTCTCTTGTTTTGTCCGTCTGCCACGAGGGGGGAACGCCTGGCAGGAGAATTGCAGGATCAGGGGGTGATCTGTTTCTTTTCGACAGACAAGAGCCGGATTCTCGCGCCATCTGAACTGATGTTAACCAATGGACGGCTGAAGAGTGGTTTTTCAATCGAATCCATCAAACTGGTGGTGTTGACGGAGGGGGATATCTTTGGACAGAAGAAGGAGAAGACAAGAAGGAAGCGGAAACCACTGTATTCAGGGGAACGTATCAAGAGCTTTGAGGATTTGAGTGTTGGCGATTATGTGGTGCATGAGAGGCATGGTTTGGGAATCTATCTGGGAATTGAGAAGATTGAGGTGGATCAGATCGCAAAGGATTATATTGCGATTGAGTATAGTGGAGGAGCCAAGCTGTTTATTCTGGCCTCCCAACTGGATCTGATTCAGAAATATGCCTCTAAGGAGAGTGGGAGACCGAAGCTCAACAAGCTGGGCGGTACGGACTGGGAAAAGACAAAGTCCAGGGTGAAAGGACAGGTAAAGCAGATCGCAAAAGAGCTGGTAGAGCTCTACGCAGCGCGTCAGGCGAAGGAGGGATATGCTTTCTCGGAGGACACGGTATGGCAGAGGGAATTCGAGGAGATGTTTCCGTTTGAAGAGACGGAGGATCAACTGCGGGCCATTGAAGAGACGAAAGCGGATATGCAGAGTACCCGGATTATGGATCGTCTGATCTGTGGAGATGTGGGTTATGGCAAGACGGAGATTGCGATTCGGGCAGCGTTCAAGGCAGTACAGGATGGAAAACAGGTAGCCTATCTGGTTCCGACTACCATTCTGGCACAGCAGCATTACAATACGTTTTGTGAGCGGATGCAGGATTTTCCGATTCAGGTTGGAATGTTATCGCGTTTTTTGTCGGCAAAAGAACAGAAGCAAACCATGGAGGCTCTGAAAAAAGGACAGTTGGATATCATTGTTGGCACGCACAGGCTGCTGTCGAAGGATATGGATTACCGGAATCTGGGGTTGTTGATTATTGATGAGGAACAGCGTTTTGGGGTGACTCACAAGGAAAAGATCAAGCAGATGAAAAAGGATGTGGATGTCCTGACACTGACAGCGACCCCGATTCCCCGTACACTGCATATGAGTCTGATCGGTATTCGGGATATGAGCTTGTTAGAGGAGCCGCCGGTTGACCGGAAGGCGATTCAGACCTATGTACTGGAATATAATCCGGAGCTGATAAAGGAAGCGGTGTTGAGAGAGCTCGCAAGGGGTGGTCAGGTATATTATGTATATAACCGGGTCAATACGATAGCGGATGTGGCTGCGGATCTGATCAAGAGGATGCCGGATGTGCGGATCTCCTTTGCACATGGCCAGATGAAGGAGAAGGAATTAGAGGATGTGATGTTTGCCTTTATCAACAAAGAGATTGATGTGCTTGTGACCACCACGATCATTGAGACAGGTCTGGACATTGCCAATGTCAATACCATGATCATACAGGATGCTGATACGTTCGGTCTTTCCCAGTTGTATCAGTTGAGGGGGCGTGTGGGGCGTTCGAACCGGACAGCCTATGCATTTTTGATGTACAAACGGGATAAAATGTTAAGGGAAACAGCAGAGAAACGTCTGAAAGCAATCAGAGAGTTTACGGATCTGGGCTCCGGCTTTAAGATCGCGATGCGGGATCTGGAGATTCGGGGTGCCGGGAATTTGCTGGGAGCGGATCAGTCCGGACATATGGCAGCAGTGGGATATGACCTGTATTGTAAGATGCTGAACGATGCGATCTTAAGACAAAAGGGAGAGCTGAAGGAGGAGGAATTCGCTACCTCGATTGAGATACCGATCGATGCGTATATCCCATCCACCTATGTAAAAAATGAATTGACCAAGCTGGAGCTGTATAAGAGAATCTCGGGTGTATGGTCAAGGGAGGATTATGAGGATATGCTCGATGAGCTGACAGACCGCTTTGGGGAACCGCCACAGACTGTATTGAATCTGCTGACGATTGCGAGAATAAAGGCAGCCGCACACGATGCGTTTATCACATCCATTGCCTACAAAAACCATCAGGTACATATTGAGATGGTGTCCGGAGCGAAGGTAAAGACAGAGCTGTTAGATGCATTTCTCACAAAATACAGCAATCATATCCGGGTGGTGACAGGCGAATCCTCCGGTTTTGTTGTCGATTTGAAAAAAAAGGGGATGAAAAGCTTTATTGAGAGTCTTGAGGGGCTCATTGCAGATATCCGGCAGTTGATTGAAATGGAATAATGTGATATATATATGAAAAGAGGTTGCTGCTTATGAATACAAATCGAGTATGAATGGTAACGAAAAGGGAATGTGACAATGAGACAGCAGAACAACAAACAAGAGAATATAACACAACAGAAGAAAGGACGCTATATCCTGTTGCTGGTGGTCATCGGTGTGCTGGCGGCAGGAGGACTTCTATGGTATTATGCGGTGAGGGAAAACGATCCGGCGCATACCGCAGTTCTGCGGATCGGTGAAGAGGTGGTATATCTCGATGAGCTGAATTTTAATATTTTGCAGAATATTGACAGTATGGAGCTTGACATGGAGGCGGATACTTCGGATCTTGAGGATCAGTATAAAGAGGATCTGTTACACATGGTGATGGACTACCGGGTGGAGGCAATGGTGGCACAGCAGCAGGGAATTACCCTGACGGAGGAGGAGCAGTCCACAATCCGACAGGATGCAGTCGCATTTATGGGAACGGTGGATGGTTCGGCGCTGCGTAAGCTGGGAATCACGCAGGAGTGTATTATGCGGATTTATACGAATCGCTATCTGGCTCATGCGTTGGAGGAGGAGGCTACCAGTGATCTGGAGGTAGAGCCGCAGAACTTCTGTACGCTGTATGTGATGTTTTTTCCCAAGATACAGATGGATGAGCAGGGGGACTACATCCGACAGGAGGATGGCGAGACTCCGGTGATGCTGTCGGAGGAACTCATTGCACAGCGAAAGAAGGATGCAGAGGATGCCCGTGCGGCATTACTGGATGGGAAGGATGCAGAAGAAGTTGCAAGACAGTATGGTGTGGAGGCCTATTCAAGTGAGCAGAGTAATCTGGCTGGAAGCTTTGAGGAATCGATTAACGGGTATGCAGAATCCCTGCATGAGGGAGAGTGCAGTCCGGTACTGGAGTTGTCAAGCTGTTTTCTGATCGTGGATATGCTGGAGGAGGATGATGCAGAGAAGGCCGAAGAGATTCTGAACTATTACAGATCAGATCAGGAGAAGGAAATCATCGGGGAAAAGAGGAAGGCATGGTATCAGGAGACCGGAGTAAGTGAAGAACCGGATCTGGTCGGTAATACATGGAAGAAAATTTCTCTGTATGATTTTACACAGTATGGGGAGGAATAGAGGATGCAGAAGCGGGTATGGATGATGGTTCTTTGCATATGGTGTGTTGTGCTCCTTATGGCATGTGGAAAAAAGGAGACCGAAGAGGATGTACAGGTGGTGTATCGCTTTGGCGGGGCAGAGGTGACCTACGGAGAATTCTATATATATGCCAAGACAGTGGAGGAGGATTATCAGAAAGCATATGGAAATGGTATTTGGAGTCTGGAGCTGACCACTACGGATGGCAAGAGTACCGTGCGTGACGTGACACGTCAGGACATTGTTGCCAACATGAATCGCGTGAAGGTTTTGGCAGCTCAGGCAGAGGACATGAACCTTTCCCTGGGAGAGGCGGAACGGGCAGAGGCAGAGGATACAGCGACCGCTTTTTATAATGGGTTGACCGAGGCTGATCTTGCAGAAACGGAGATCACAAGGGAACTGGTTACACAGGTGATCGAGGATAATATGCTGGCAAAGAAGGTGTACGACCGGATTCTTTCAGAGTACGACTTTGAGATTTCAGAGGAAGAGGCAAGAATGACGACGTTCTTTGATATGGTATTTGAGTGTTACAGTGTGAAGAAGGACGGGACGGTAGAGGAGTATACGGAAGAAAAGAAGGCAACCCAGTTACAGAGGGCAAATGAGGCGCTTTCTTCTCTTGCACAGGATGAGGATGTATCCTATGAGAGTATTGTGGAGAAGTATCATCTGGAATATGCAGATACCTATACGATGTCAAGGACAGAGTTGGTCGAATCCTATGGAGAGGATGTTGCGGAGCTGATTCTGAATTTACAGGACGGAGAGGTTAGTACGGTCATACAGAGTCAGTATGGATATCATATTTTTAAAATGATTCAGGCAAAGGATGATGAGCTGACTAAGAAAAATAAGGAAGAAATCATTGCTGCAAAACAAAAGGAATATTTTAACGGAGTGTACGAGGAATGGCTCAAACACTATGATTCGCATTTCAATGCAGACACGGATGTGAATCAGGAGTTGATCAACCGATTCCCGTTTTCCGAGAACGAATAAGGGAGGAAAGAGAATGGATGAAAAGCATGCAGAAATCTGTGAATGTAATGCCATTCATCAGGATGTTGTAAAGAAGGTAAAGCACGTCATGCCGGATGAGGAGATGTTATATGATCTGGCAGAATTGTTCAAGGTATTTGGTGATACCACAAGGGTGAGGATCCTGTGCGCATTATTTGAAAGTGAGATGTGCGTGTGTGATATTTCCATTCTGCTGGGAATGTCGCAGTCGTCCATTTCCCATCAGCTTCGTGTCCTCAAATCTGCCAAGCTGGTGAAGAACCGTAAAGAGGGGAAAGTAGTCTATTACTCTCTGGATGATGAACATATCAAGCATATATTTGAACAGGGCTTAGAGCATATCAGTGAATAAAAAAGGGGCCGGAAGAGGACTTCACTTAGGGATTGAAGCGATTGCAGACTTCTGCAAATATCCATTAAATCTTGTTAAAGAGGTTCAAGACAGTATACTTGTTACACATTAATCCGACGTGAATAACATGAAAGCGAAAGCATATTTTCAGGGAGACAATTGGACAAGGAAACTGGAAAGATAGAATGGGTCAGCGATATGGCTATGACTCAGGATGAATAGGAAGAAGTCTACGACCGGCTTGATGAGCATGGGTTTTACAGACTGCCGACATCCTTTGATATCCGTGACTACGATATCATGGAAGACTTTGTAGATACGCTATCCGGCTCTGCACATGACAGGCTTGCGTCTGCCATACAGGGCAGGAGGAGTTCAGACGTTTTAAGGATGCGGTGATAAATATGGGAATTGATCAGGAATGGTATGACTTTCAGTCTTCCGTATATAAACGCAAGGTAGCAAGATGGTGTGAAGATAACGATATAGAATATGAAGAGTAGTGATATGAGGAGGTTTTATGTCTACATCAGATATGTTTTTAAAATCTGTGAATAAGTCAGCACAGTGTCCGTTCTGCGGCAAGCTGTTTGATTATATCATGTATCCGGAGATACATATTCCGGGCGATAGTAAACTAAAGAAGAAAGTGCTTAATAAGACACTGTTTTTTCCAAAGTGTCCATATTGTAAAGAAGAGATCAAACTAAGAGCCAGTTGTATGTATTGCAATGAAAATAAGAAAGAGATGTTCATTGTTACTGATTCAACAGATACAGAACTTGAAACCATGATGAAGAGCGGTGACATTCATTTTAATGATGTGCTGACAGATGATGCTGTGGCTTTTATGAAAGGGCTTTACATAAGAAGAGTGGTCCATGATGTAGATGCATTCAGAGAAAAAATACTGCTATCGGATAATAATTATGACGACAGGATTATAGAACTTTTGAAATATTCACTGTCAGGACTCATTGCAAGAGAAAGCCATATGCCTGTTTACCGGATTTTTCTTGAGGAGACTTCTGGTGATCAACTGAAATTTACGGCAATAATGGGAAACCATTCTCCTTTTGAGTATATGAGCATCAGATCGGCTGCGAAAGTTTACACTCAATACAAAAATAAATATCTGGATAAGCTTGGCAGGGCAGAAGAAGATGAATATATATCTACAGATCAAAAGTGGGCGGCAAGGTCAGGGCTTTTAAACGATGAAGATGCGGGATTTGTTATTCCTCTTTAATCTCTTCGGGTCTAATTCCCCGCAGCTCTGCTGGCGGTACGCCCCTGTCATCCGGGAGACATCCTCCAGCATGCTGTCGGTATATTTATAGCTTTCGACCTCTATGATGTAGCTTTTGTTTCGGGAAAAAGAAAGATTTTTTTTCGTGTGCAGAAGCTCCTCCTGATATCCCAGCAGCTCCTGCCGGGGAATCAGAATATCTTTCTTTGTGACAAACGGATCCGCAGTCGAAAAGGCTCCGATCACCTCCATCGTATACGTCCTATCATATTCATCGACAAAAGTAAAGACTGTCCCATCACAACGACAAACTCCCCCTGTGTGATGCATAAGGAAACATCATCCAATGTCTTTACCCCATTGGGGTAAACCTTAGTAACCTGCTCCAACTCGATACTGTTCGTCCCGATACTTCCTGTTACCTGTATTTCTCAATGATTTACTCTGTCCATGTGACGGTCTGTCCTTATTATACAATGGAATACCGAAGAACATTTATTATGTTTTTCTTAAAAATGTTATTGGGTATTTTATTGGAATCTCTTGGGGGACATTTCCCACAGTTTAGAAACTGTGCAAATATCACTTGAATTTTTTAATTATTTCTAGTATCATGGACACATAATAATAGAAAGAAGGTGCCCAAATGAACACTATTTCTATAGATGATATGAGTAGAGTATATATAGAACACTCTATGGTAATTGATAACTTTGTAATCAAGATTGGAGGTCAGATTAAAGATAGTTTATGTCGTGTTTTTAGTGATGGTGTACAGTATCAGTGGAAAGAAAATGATGATAAAATCGTTATTCCGGACGCTTCCATCATATGCAATAGAAGGGACAGGAAAAATGTGTCATTTACAGGCATACCGCGTTTTGTAATGGAGGTTCTGTCGGATTCGACCGAACAGTATGACCGTAATGAAAAAATGGATATATATTGCAAGGTGGGTGTTTCTGAATACTGGATTGTAGACTGGAGAAAAAAGCAGATTGAAATTTATATGTTTGATTGGAAAGATGACAATACCAGTTATTCCTATCTTTTTAAAACAGTTACAGAAAAAAATAAAAATGAATTACAGCTTGTCATGTTTCCCAATCTAAAAATCACATTTGATGAATTGTTTGATATTGAATAAAAAGAGGGAGTGATTCCTTATTTTCCTTTTTCCTCTAGTATATCACTTCCTCCACGTCTTGAAAAAGTTTGTTACGCAGCAAGCTGCACATTGGTATGCTGCCAATTCCGATAAAAATAATACCTACTATTGGAAACTCAATTACAGCTATCACTCCAAAAACTATCGAAAGAACGCCGCAAAAATCAATTACCAGCAAATACGCAAAAGAACACGGTTTTCAGAACACGAGATTCTATGTTGATGAAGGTTATTCAGGTGTCCCAAAGAAAAGACGGCATAGCCACGAATGACTATACCGTAATTTGATTAAGAGCCGCCATCGTCCCCAACATTTCCTTATGTGAAGGAAAACAAGCCCCCTTCTATCATAAGCGAAAATCCTGATAGGATGTTCCGGACGTTCCGACTATATACAGATAGACGAGACAGCATATGGATAGAATGATGCCGATCACGGACAGCACGATTCCCGCAATGGCGATACCCGGTCGTTTGCCAAAGGTATCCTTTTGCTGTACACAGCCAAAAATGATGCCAAGGATGCCGAACAATACTCCGAGTCCACAGCAGCAGCCTCCTGGTATGCTTAAGATTCCTAATACGAGAGAGGCGATTCCATATCCATTTGAGGGCGGCTCCGGAGTCGGAGGCGTCGAGGAATAGTAGTTCGAGGAATACGAATCGGTCTGCATTGTGTAGACGGTATTGTCTGTCTGTGTACTGTCGCCTGTCCGTTGCTCTGAGGTGTCCATAGAAAAAGCACTCCGAAGAGGAGCGGTATGTGTGGACGTTGGTTCCGTTGGCACTCCGCTGTGATCGGTGGCTGGTTCCGTGTGCATATCCGAAGTACTGGTAGCCGGTTCTGTGTGCGTATCCGAAGTACGGGTGACCGGTTCCGATGGCGTTCCATTGTCATTCGGATCGGACTCCGTGTGCATACTTGGAGTTCCGGTGGTCGGTTCGGTTTGGTTATCCTGAATTGGATTGTGATCGTCCATAATGTTCCTCCTTATGTGTGACAGAAAGGCTCTGTCTTTTTACCTTATATCATAAAACTTTTTGAATCCGGTGTAAAGCATAAAAATAAAAAAATACAGAAATGAAAAGAGAGAAGATGCAGTTAAATTCAAACGACTCAATGAACTATAAAAATCTAAAACGTGATTTCCTCTTAGTCAATATGGTATCCGCTCTGGCGCTGGGAGTGTTGCTTTGTGTGATCTGTTTACAGCAAAGCGGAATTCTGCCTCATATTCCGTGTGGTGTACATGATATTCTGCACGTGTATTGTCCCGGATGTGGGGGAACCAGAGCACTGTCCTCGCTGCTGCAGGGGAAGGTCATATGTTCCCTGTATTACAATCCGGCTATTGTGTTGGGAATCTTGCTAATCGCATATTATGAAGTTGGTGTGCTGCTCACACTGTATCGTCGGAATGGTCGTCGATATTATGAGAGGAAAGGGTGGCTGGTATACGGATATTTATTGATTTTAGTACTCTATTCGGTGGGACGGGATGTGTTGTTGTTCATGGGTTATGATTTGATTGGAGATTTTTTAAATTAGGACTTGATTTTTCTGAAAAAATGGTGTACTATATAATAGTTGTGTGGAACACATGACATGCAGTTGTGGCGGAATGGCAGACGCGCTAGATTCAGGTTCTAGTGAGGTAACACTCGTGTGGGTTCAACTCCCATCAACTGCATTCTTTATTTATAAGGGTTTTCTGAGTTTTAAAGGATACCAAGAGAGAACTTGCAAAGCTAACATCTAACAAATATCTAACAAAAATACAGATAGCTTATTTGACTATAATTAAATATATTTGAATGTTTGCATAGGCACATATGCTTGTAGAAATACGAGTATGTGTGTCTATTCTTATGTTCAAATTTATCAGAGAA
>JAFVCQ010000228.1 GCA_017479085.1 Lachnospiraceae bacterium
TAAACCGTACAAAATCTTATGGGGCAGAGGTCATCCTGTATGGAGATGTCTATGACGAGTCCTGTCAATATGCCCTGGAGATGGCCGAGGATAAGGGACTGACCTTTATCCACCCGTTTGATGATCTGGATGTTGCCTGTGGTCAGGGCTCCATTGCCATGGAGATCATCAAGGAGCTGCCGACGGTGGATTATATTCTCGTTCCGATTGGCGGCGGCGGACTGGCAACGGGTGTGTCTACCTTTGCGAAGATGCTGAATCCCAATATCAAGGTGATCGGTGTGGAACCGGCGGGGGCAGCCTGTATGCAGGCATCCCTGAAAGCGGGCAAGGTCACAACCCTTCCGGTGGTCGATACCATTGCAGATGGCACAGCGGTAAAGACACCGGGAAGCAATATTTTTCCATATATCAGGGAGCATATCGATGAGATCCTGACGGTCGAGGATAGTGAATTGATCGTGGCTTTTTTGGATATGCTGGAGAATCATAAGATGCTGGTGGAGAATTCCGGCCTGTTGACCGTAGCGGCTTTGAAGAAGCTGTCGGTAAAGGATAAAAAAGTAGTCAGTATCTTAAGTGGCGGCAATATGGATGTGATCACCTTTGCGTCGGTCGTACAGCATGGTCTGATCGCAAGAAGCCGGATCTTTACGGTATCCATTCTGCTTCCGGATAAGCCGGGAGAGCTGATGCATGTCAGCTCGATCATTGCCGAGATGCAGGGAAATATCATCAAGCTGGAGCACAATCAGTTTGTCAATCTGAACCGGAATGCCGCAGTGGAGCTGATCATTACCTTAGAGGCATTTGGACCCGAGCATAAGGAACAGATCATACATGCTTTGTCAGAGAAAGGATATCGGCCGATCGAGAAGAATCCGAAGAGTATTTATTAGATATGAATGAGAAACAGTTTGAACAACATGCAATTGGTGCAGCCGTTGATCTGGGCTCTACCACTGTTGCGGTCTGCTGTATGGATTTGGAAACAGCGGAGGAGCTTGTTTCCTTTTCCTTTTCCAATCCACAGACTGTGTATGGGGCCGATGTCATTACGAGGATCCGGCACTGTGTAGAGGACGAACATAAGCTGACTGTCATGGGGCAGATGATACGGGATACCCTGTGGGAGCAGTTAAAGGCCCATCTTGGTATACAATGCGGCAATGTGGCAAGAATTGTTTATAGTGGCAATACTACCATGCTCCATATTCTAAGAGGGATGTCTGTGAACGGACTGGCCGCCGCCCCCTTTACACCGGTCAGTCTGGAGTATGCGGAAGGTACGGAAGAGAAACCACACTCCGAATCCTGTACGGTGTCTGAGTCGGGTTGTATGCTCCCAAGAACAGAGAGTGGATGTTACACCGCAATTTATCCTCCGGGATTCTCTGCCTTTGCAGGTGCAGATATCCTGACAGGAGCAGTATTTCTTGGAATGGGAAGGTCAGCAGCCTATGAACTGTTAGTCGATCTGGGAACCAACGGGGAACTGCTGCTGGTGAATCAGGACTATGGATATGCAGCCTCCACAGCATGCGGACCGGTATTTGATCATGCCGTAACAGGGGCAAAGTATGGAAGTGAGAGCATTCGTGCAATCGCAGGCTGTGTGAAGCGGGGACTGATCGATGATACGGGGATGCTTCAGGCTCCTTTTTTTGAGAAGGGAATCACGATTGATAAGGGATTTGTAATCCGCCAGCAGCATATCAGGAATTTTCAACTTGCGAAGGGGGCCATTTATGCGGGAATCATCTGTTTGATGACAAAAGCGGGAATCACCTTTGAGGATATTAGTCATCTGTATGTCAGCGGTGGACTTGGTTTTTATATGAATATTCGCGATGCGTTTACTGTTAAGATGCTGCCGGAGGAATTAGCCGGGAGAATCACGGTATCCGGTAATTCTTCCCTTGAAGGCGCAAAACAGCTTCTCCTTGCAGAAGAAAACCAGCAGACGACAATCCGTATGGAGTACGAAAACATCCGGAAACGCACGATGAGCTTTGAACTTGCGGATTTTGATGGATTCCAGCAAATCTATATGGAATCGCTTAATTTTTGAAAAGGGAACCGACGATTATAGACGGAGTTGGATGCTATGGAAAGGAAGCATATATGAATATACCGAGAAGGTTTTATGGAATCAATTATTTGTCAGGGTTTGTCAGTAATTTTCAGGATACGGATTTACTCGAATGTCCCGGATTGGAATTTCATGCGCTGGAGAACGTCGCAGAGCTTCCGTTGGAACGCAGGGATACCTATGCACTGGGTCTGAATGGAGATCTGATCATGGAACTTTTGCGAAAAATATGTTTTGACAGACGTTGTGCATTAGATGGAATTGCCATCGCAAGAAGAGACAAGCTTCTTTGTTCCGGGTACCGGCTGCCCTATACAGACAAGATACCGCGTATCACGAATTCTACCTGTAAGACAGTGACCGCCATCGGGATTCAATTTGCCGCTTCAGAGGGGCTTTTGAAGGAGGAAGATACGGTTCTGTCCTATTTTCCGGAATATGCTACGATGCTGACACCCAGAGCGGTAAAGCAGATGACAATCAGGCATCTCCTTACAATGACGTCGGGAACAAAGTGCAATGAACTTACCTCTATGGTGGAGAGTAACTGGGTGGAGGCATTTTTAATGACGGACTGTGAGTTGGAACCGGGAAGTCGTTTTGTGTATAACAGCATGAATACCTATATGCTGGCTGCGATCCTGACACGGGTCAAGGGACAGAGTGTCATCGAGTATCCGAGAGAGCGCTTTTTTGAACCATTGGGAATCAATCATGTAAAATGGGAATTATGTCCGAAGGGGATTGAACGTGGGGGCTGGGGGCTCCACATTACCTTGGAAGACATGGTCAAGATCGGAATGTTTCTGGCGAATAATGGGAGGTTTCAGGGAAAGCAGTTGTTGGATGCTTCCTATATCCGCAAGATGAAAGAACGGGCGGTATCACAGGATGCAGATTCTCTTGCTGTCGGATATGGCTATCAGATCTGGCATTTGCCAAAAGGACTCTATATGTTGAGTGGCATGTATGGACAGCATGTCATAGTTGATGAACAACACGGGATGGTGGTGGCAACCAATGCCCACTGTGAAAAGATGTTTCCGGATTCAAAAATGGTCAGGTATCTCTTAAAGTATCTCACAAATGATGCGTTGTATCAGCCGGAATCAAGGCAAAAGGAAAGACGTTCTTATCGCAAACTCATGCAGGAATTTCAGGCATTTTGTAATGACTGGCCGTTGCCCGCAGCTTCCGGTGAACATTCCTTTTTTCTCTATGCCGCCAAGCAGAACAAAAGGCAACAGGCACAGAGGGAACGGATCGATCATATTCTGTCTCGTTTTCACGGAAGGAGGCTTCATATTGATCAGACAGCTATCAAATTATTCCCTTATATGCTGCAGGGAATGTATCAATGTCCACCATTTATGGTGACAGATATCGCTTTTCAGAAACAGGATGACCGTATCCGGCTCTGCTTTTATAAGGAATGGAGTAAAAAAGACAGGCGGGAGAGAAAGAGACGGGAACGTCTGGTGATAGAAGCGGGTCTTGCGCAGTATCACTACCAGACCATTCTCATTGGACGCAGCGACAGGCAGATTGCAGCAAAGATCTTTCCGGCGACGGATGAAGATGGACATACGGTGATCCTGCTTGATCTTGTATTTCTCGCAGAGGGCTTCAGCCGCAGAATCAAATTCTTTCCGTCGGGAGAACGAATCGCCGTGGAATGTCAGGAATATCCGGATATGCGGGGAATCGCAGATCAGGTACTGTATGGAGATACGGTGATCGCAGGCAGCACAATTGATCTGACAGACAAATTACCGGAAGGGATACGGGTCTTTTTGGAATATAAGGTGGAGCCACGGGTGAATGCGTATCTGGTGGAGAGAAATTGTAGAAAATAACATTTTTAGTTGACATTGTTTTGAGGAAAGAATAGAATAGTAGACAGAATTGGAAAAATTAAGAAATCAATCAGGAACAGCTTCATCACGCAAGGAGAGAACAGAAAAAGATTTGCCAATTTTAATCATGGATTCTCCTGATCAGCCAATGGAAAATGCATCTTTTGAAGAGATATATCCTACTATTATTGAAACCGCAAATGAGATAGGGATACAGACGATTTTTATATCTAAAATGAAACCGGGAAGTGTTAATAATAGCGATTTGATTGATATTAGAAGTTATTTCATCAAAGAAATGATGGGAAGTTATGAGACGGATAAGGACAGGTAAAGTCTATAAGGAAAACGGACACGAATATTTGATGGTTGAATGGAAAATTAATAAGAAATATAATTCAGA